>NZ_JAHBRX010000001.1:2715714-3021428 GCF_018398335.1 Chelatococcus sp. HY11 | reverse complement strand
AGGTCCGGCTTTCCGAGATCGGCCCGCTCGCTCAACAACACAAGGTCCCGTTCGCGCTTGGCCGACTCTCCCTCTTCCTCGTCGAGAAACGGCTTCAATGAGCTAAGGCATTCTCGAATCGCCTTGGCTGGGTCGGCGTGGATCTTTGACTCCCCCCAGTAGAGGTTCAGCACTCCGTCTTCGTCCACGTCGGCGTATACGCCATCTGCCCCGTGGTAGTGCACCTGCGCACTTGTCTTAAGCGACATTTTGCAGAGGATCTGTGGCAGATTGAGGAAGCGTTCGGCGAGTAGGTAGAGGAGGAGTTCGCCGCCTTCGCCAGAGGTCTTGAGATCGGTGAACGTACCCAATGCGCGATGGTAGAGTTCGATCGTGGCGGCGGAACCGCCTTCCCTGTTGTCTCGCTCCTTGGCGCGCTGGCGCGCCTCGTGCGGGATCGCATAGTCGATCACCGCTGAGCGCATGAATTCGGCGAGCCGAATTGGACTCACGCGCCCATCTGCGTCCACTTTCAAGCAATGGCAGTGTATGTGGACCTTGCAGCCCTCAACTTCGATATCGCGCTCCACCAGATCAAGGTGGACTTCGAGAGTGTTGGGTTTGGAAGCGATCGCCTGCTCGAAGTCTGCCAAGGAAAGCGGCGCCAGCACATTCGTGTCAACCAAGCCCTACTTCCTCATCTTCAAGGCCCGCATGATCTCTGTTACTTAGCAGTGATTCTGAAAACTGGCCATCTTGACGCCTAACTTGTTACCGCCTGTATTGGGCCTGTCCGCCAATCTGTTGTTGAATCAGCATTCTTTAAGGTGCCAGCTCCTCGTGCTACGTTGAAATCGAGGTGCGATAGCTGCGGCAGAAGGCGCAGCAGGCATCGAAGCGTAGCTGGCATTCGACTTCTTGAACGAGTGTACACTTAGGCAGTTTGCGCACCCGAGAGCAGTCAGCCCACTCTCCATCCACAGCGGGCGCAAACCTCTATTTGGCCCAGATCACCGTGAACTCGGCGCCAAGCCCGTTGCAACTACGCCAGGCACTGGCGAGCAGCGTGCTCAACTGATCGAGACGCAGCCGGTTTACGCCAGTCTTGGCGGCCTCGGCTTTAGTCCGTGCGGCTTCCGTAACATGCGGCTGCACCACGACGACGCGCCGGGTATAGTCGTCGCCGAGGCCCTCAATCGCGTCCACGAGCGCATCTTTCGCTACAGGGTCGCCGTCCTTCCACCAATAGTTCGTTGCGCGCACCGCTTGCGAGAGGCCCTTGGCGAGCGCCTGTTTGTCGAGCCACTGGAGGTTCTTTATCGCCTGACCGGTAACGACCTCGTAGGCCGCGACAGAGAGCCTACGGCCGGTCGTGTCACTCTTTGCCCCTTTCACATGGATAAGCGACAGAATTGGTTTTGGGCCGCTGACATTGAGGTGGATGAAGTCCGCCTTTTCATTCGCGCCATCGTCGCAGGCGAGCCATCCCTTGTGGGTGTTCTGGACCCAGCAGAACAGGCTTTTTTCCTTGCCGATCTTGCTGAGGTCATGTGGTTTTTCCTGTTTTACGGCATAGCCGCTGAAGTCCTCTGTCTCGAAATTCGAGAAGGCAATCCGCGGCATTCTTAAGGCATAGACCTGCCTATCGGACACACTGTGCCCGCTGTCATAGCGTATGTTTACACCGACGCCGCGCCCGAGCAGCGTTTTGATACGATTGAAGGCGTCATCGTCGATACCGGCCGGCTTCGGATCGGAGACCTTGAACTTCACCTTGCCATCGCGCGTGACGCTGACCTCGAGGCGCACCCTACCGATCGCGCTGCCGTTGATCTCGACGCTTACCGACAAATTTGAGCCATCGGCGGCTTCAACGACAAGACTGGAGGAGATCACCAGCGCGGCATCGGCATTGACCGTATCCGCATCCTCTTCACCGTCGTCGAGCATATCAGGTGGCAGGATCGACAGGTCATATCCGTCTTTGACCTTTGCAGGGTCGAGCGCCTGCACCGGGGTTGCGAGAAAGCGGAATGGCTCGGTGGCTCCCTGCTTCGCGGCCGCGACAGCATTTATGAGCAGCGCCGCCGAAGCGGCGAATCCTTCGATCGAATTTGCCTTGCCGAGCCAGACTCGCGAGGCCTTGGGCGACACGCCCACAGTGACCTCCAGCGCGGCACTGCGCGAACGCGCGGCCGACCAGTAGAAGCTCTGGTCATCAAAGGGGTCGAGCGAATAGTCCAGATCCTGTCCGGCAAGGATCTTGGCATCGGCCTTCGTGGCACTTCTCCGGTGAACGCCCGACAGCCAAAGGGTCCGCGCCTGGCCATTCTCGAGAAATGCTGCGGCCATGGTTGAACGGGATATAGGCAAGAGCCAGGTCAGGGGTGCGTCCGCGTCACAGTCCCTAATCAGTGCTCCGCGCAGCAGCCCTTTTATTTTGGGATCGCTGATATGGAGCGCCAGATGGCCCTTGCCCACAAGCGCGATGACGAGATGGTGCTGGATATCGACGAACTCCGCGGCGCCGGTCCAGGCAGGCTTGAGCGTGCGCTTGTACCACATCGTCTGCAAGCGGACACCGGCGTGCTGAAGCTCAGGCAATCGCGTGAAATCCGATGTGGTCGGCTGCTCCTCGGTCGCGCAGATCGCCTCGATATCTGCGAGACAGCGTTCGAGCTGGTCGGCGACAGGAACTCCTGCTACCTTGGCGAGAGTTAGGGAAATGAATGGAGTGAGGGCAGCGTGAAAGCCTGCTGCACCGCCATCACCGTGCCCTCCATCAATTGCGTCAGCCATTTCCTGCTCCCCCGTCAGGTGTGAATGCGTATCCATCCAAGAGTGCTTCCACCGCGCGAGCGGAGGCGATCTTCTGCACGCCCTCGGACCCCTTTATGCCCTGACGCCTTGCAGACCCCGGCCGATCGAGCGAACGCGCGGATCATGGCTCCACCTCATAGTCGGACGGAATATTCGGTGCCCATTGTCCTAACTGCTCCTTTCGCTCGGCGACCGAGCGATGGAGTCGAGCACCGTTCGGAAGACGCCGTCGCTCAAAGAGGGGGAGACTGATGCCGAATAGGGAGGGGCGCAACGAGCCTTTGGGCCTTCGGCGCGGCACAATTTCGAGGATCGACCAAGCGAAGCTCATGGTCTCGTGAGCGCTGCCGAGCGCGTTCGGCGCGACATATTTGGCTCCCTCTTTTGCGCCCACCACGATCGCGTTGACGCTCTGCTGGCGGATACGCAGGTCGCAGAGTTTCGCGCGTCCGATCATCCACAGGAGCGGCACCTTGCACAGTGCGCTGTCGGCTTCCGGATAACCGCCGCCGACGTCGCCATGCCCGCCGGCGAACCAGACCTCGCTCACGTCCTGAGGCTGAGCCGCGGCGTTGTTGAATGGGTTGCCCCAATATTCCTGACCAGTTGGCCAGAGTTGCGGGCGGAACATAGTTCGTTTTTCGTCGATCGCGACGGCATGAGACACCGATTGGACGCTAGTGTTGTGGCTGGTGAACGCGTGCGACTTGAGCCGCAGACCGTTTCGTCCGCTCTCGATTACCGATCCCACGGTGTCGAACAAGCCGAGCATCCGGATCGGCGGCCGGTCAGGTTTGAGAATGCGTTCGTACATGCGGACCTCGGCAAATGCCTCCTGCTTCTCATCCTCCCCGATCGATTTATAGGCCCGATAGACGTAGTCGAGCAGGTTGAGATTGCGCGGCTCGATCAAGCCGACAGCATGGATGAACCCGGCCAGCACGCGCGCAGAGTACGCGCCGCGGCTGAACCCGAAGATGAAGATTTGGTCGCGTTCGACCGGATCTTCGCCCCGGCGCTTGCCGTTGTCGTAGTTCTCGACGAGGAAGCGATAGGCCTCCTTCACATTGTGATCGAGCCCCCAACCAGTAGCGAGGCCCCAGACCTCATGTGCCTTGCGCCGGAATCGCGACCAAGCCCCTTCCGCGCCAAACGTTCCAACGCCTGGATCATAATAGACGAGCTGTTCGGCGTCCTTCGCCAGAACGCCATACAGACGCAGAATATTGGTGCGGTCGCGCTCTATCTCGTTCGATGTGCCATCCAGCAGGATGACGATGTTCTTCGGCATGCCCGTGCCCCTATTGCCGCTCTTGTCAGTGATGAATGGGCCGGCGAGCGCACGCGGCGTTCACCGGATCCCAAAATCTGATCTCGACCGGCCCACACTGCTACGCGCGCTTCGATAAGGCGCTGCTCTCCGTCCCCCCGCCAGTTGTCCACGCATCGCAGGCGTGGCCAAAACCGGACCCGGCACTACTTATGTAAACAAGGCACACAACATGTCCACTCGGCAAAAGCATTCAGGTCCAGATATTCATCTGTTCACAAACGTCATTCTGATTCGAATGCCCCACATGTTTTCTCTTGGCAATGAAAAATCATTTTCGCCGCCGCGACAGTCGAAGAAGGCGCAGCGCTTGACTGCCAGATCCTGTCAGAATGCGCCGAGCAGGCCGAGAGACCAGACCTCAAAGTCCGCATAACGTAACTTTGGCGGCGCGTGGGTGTGTAAGATAGCGATACTCAGTCCCAATCCGGGGAATGTTACTAAGAAATCCTGAAAATCGTCAAGATGATCGTGACGCAGTTCATTCCGCGCAACTGCGGTGTGGAAGAGGTGGCACCGATCTTCATGAACGACCGTTCGCATCGACATTGTGGATGTCTCGACACATTTTCCCAATCTCGTCTAACTGCCATACCCGCCTACGGCAGCTTAACGGCTGCGGATTATGGATAGCCAAAAGGTTCAACAACACGGACATCCAAACTGCATTAGGGCGACGTCTGCTGATAGGCTCGTGGAGCAACTCGCCAAATGGCTGCTATGGTGAAGGGTTTCGGGTGCCGGCAGGCGTACGAAAGCCTCTCATGCAGGAACCCGCGGGCCACAGTCGATGGCTATGGGGATTTCGAACTGCGGCCCATGTCAGCGTTGGCGCGACCGGCGCTGGGAAGCGCCGAGGGGGATGCGGACAGGCTGCTTCGTTGCTCTTTCGCGCGGTATTGGCGGCCCGAAACTGGTCTGGACGGGAACATGACGGCATACGTGATTGCCGCGGACACGCGCGGGTCCGTTGTCGGAGGCGGGGCGCCTGCGGCTAATGCTGGAATCAGGCCATGTCGGGTCATGGCTCGGCCTCCCGGCCTGCTGCCGATCGATGTGGCGGTCCGCGCGGCTATCTCCAGCGTTTGAAGGTCTCGATGATGATCATGCGCCCGCCGCAGCAGGGACATGGTGGGCGGTAGTCGTCCGATTCGACTGGCGTGTTGGCATCGGGTGGCGTGGCGACATCCAAGAGTTCTCGGGCGCGTGCGAGACTGGCCTTGCGGGCGGAGCCGGCGAGCAGACCGTAATGCCGGATGCGATGGAAGCCTCGCGGCAGGACGTGAAGCAGGAAACGGCGGATGAACTCATCGACCGCAAGCGCCATGATCTATTGCCGGTCCGCGCCGTCGCGGCGGTAGTCCTTGTAGCGAAAGGTGACGCTGGTCTCGTCGAAGGCCATCAGGCGGCTGTTCGAGATCGCCACCCGGTGGGTGTAGCGCGACAGGTAGGCCAGCACCGCCTCTGGTCCGGCGAAGGGCGCCTTGGCATAGACGACCCATCGCGTCCCCTGGACGGGAGCAAGGTGGCGCAGGAAGGCGCGTCGCTCGGTGAGGTGCGCCAGCGAACCGAAGAAGGCAAGCCGATCGGCATCGCGCAGCGCGACCAGCCGCGTGAGGAAGAGCCGTCGGAACAGCTTGCCGACCACACGAACTGGGAGAAGAAAGGCCGGCTGCGACGAGATCCAGCGGCTCGCGTCAGGCGCGATGCCACCGCCCGGCACGATCATGTGCACGTGCGGATGGTGGGTCATCGCCGATCCCCATGTGTGGAGCACGGCGGTGATGCCGATGCGGGCGCCGAGGTGTCTTGGGTCGGCGGCAATCGTCAGCATCGTCTCCGACGCCGCCCTGAACAGCAGATCGTAGACGAGCGCCTTGTTCTGGAAGGCGATGTCCGCGATCTCGGCCGGCAGCGTGAACACGACGTGGAAGTGGCCGAGCGGCAAGAGATCTGCCTCGCGCTCGGCAAGCCATGTCCGCGCCGCCGCGCCCTGGCACTTCGGGCAGTGTCGGTTGCGGCAGGAGTTGTAGGCGATCCGCCACTGGCCGCAGTTCTCGCAGGCCTCGACGTGACCGCCGAGGGCCGCGGTGCGGCAATGCTCGATCGCCGACATGACCTTGAGCTGGGCGAGGCTCAGGTGCCCTGCATTGGCGGCCCGGTATGCTGGGCCTGCTGCGCGGAAGATGTCGGCGACCTCGATCGAGGCGCGCACGCCTTACTCCGACGGCGTCTTGTCCTCCATCAGCGCCATCAGCCGGTCGAGCGGCCCGGTGACAGCGTGGATCCTCCGGGTCGAGACCTTGGCGTAGAGCGCGGTCGTCTGCTTGCTGTGGCCGAACAGGACCTGGATGACGCGGATGTCGACATCCTGTTCGAGCAGGTGGGTGGCGAAGCTGTGACGCAGCGTGTGCGGGCTGACGCGCTTGCGGATGCCGGCGACCTCGGCGGCCTCCTGGACCGTGCGATGCAGTTGCCGTGATGAGATCGGATCGGTTCGGCTGCGGCAGGGGAACAGCCAGCCATGCGGAAGCATGATCCCGCGTCGCCTGCCTTCGCGCCACCACAGCCGCAGCAGTTCCAGGAGCTGCGGCGAGAGCATCGTGTTGCGATCCTTGCAGCCCTTGCCCTGCTCGACACGGAGCAGCATGCGTGTCGAGTCCACGTCATCAACCTTGAGGTGCGCGACCTCGAACACGCGCAGGCCTGCGCCATAGGCGCCGCCGAGCGCAGCCTTGTACTTGAGGCCCGGTGCGGCTTTGAGCCGCCGCCCCGCTTCCTCCACGCTGAGCACATCCGGCAGCTTGCGATGATAGCGGGTGATCACCAAGGCGCGCGACAGATCCCGGCGCTGCAGTGTCACCAGAAATAGGAACCGCAGCGCTGACACCGCGCCGTTGATGGTCGCGGGTCCTACGCCCTTCTCATGCTGATCAAGCTGGAAGCGGTGGATATTCTCCGGCGTCGCGGTGTCGGGCGAGCGGCCGAGGAACGCGGCGAAGCACCGGACGTGACGAACGTAGTCCTGCCGCGTGTGGGAGCCGAGGCCCCGCATGAGCATGTCGTGCTGCATGCGCTGGCGAAGCGGCGAAACGGTTGCATCGGTCGACGGGGTAGCCATGGCGAGTTCCTCTCGTTGAAGGGAACTCCATGGTCGGCTCGCCCGACGCTACCTGCTCAAAGGCTACGAATACTACGCCATCTCAGGCAAAGGCGCCCCTCCCGCGAAGCGGGTTCGTGCATGGGGGCGCAAAGCGGCCATTAGGATCAAGCCGCAATAAGTCACCATCGTGAGAAGGACGCACTCTCTTCCCCATTGGGAATGCGGCATGGAAAGATGGCAAGGTCTGGCCTGCCTGCTAAGGTGCCGCTGGGGGAATAGGGGGATCACGTGGCACGGGTGTTGCGGAAGCTGCTTCGGCATCAGCCTGACGCGACTGATCGCGAAGGCCATATACGGGCGATCCTGGAGCTCAGCTTTCCGCTGATCGCCGACGAACTGAGAGACGTCGTGCGTGCGCTGTCTGAAGGCGTGCTGCCTAATGATGCAATAGGGCGTACGCTGGCGGGCTCGCCCGCTTTTTCCGATCCGCAAGACTGGAGCGATGACGAGCAGACCGAGACTCAGGATGCGATCATGGCCGCGGCGGCGCTCTATACCACGTTGCAGCCACTCCCCATGCCTGAGCTTCGTGATCGATTGTTGCCTTGCAGTCGACCAGGCGCATCGTTCGATATGGCCGCATGGTGGGAAATGCCATTCTGGACAGTGGCGGAGCCGCGGCCTTATCCCTCGGCAAAGATCCGCATTTACTTGACGAGGGGTCGCCGGTGGCCGATGAGGCGCTGCCAACAATCAAGTGCTTCAAGGAGCAGCACGAGCGAATCCGACGGGCTGTGGCGATCGGCCTCGTTGGTCATGACGGCAGGGTCATTCCGCAGCAGCTGGCCGATTGGCTGGGGGATGCCGCGTTCGGGGAGGCTTTGAGGGAGCAACCACGCCCGCAAGACCGGAGAAGCGGGAAGCCGAAAGCACCACGCGCTGAGAAAGGGAAAAAGCCGAATGCAGTTGCATCGCCTGCACCAACTCAAGTTGCCCCGGATGAGAAACCGACGGCCGAGAATACGAACCAACAAACAACGCAGACGGAGATGCCACGGACTGGGTTGGTCCGGTTGAAGCAGATTCTGGCGCCAGGTGGCCCATTGCCCCTGAGCAAGTCCACCTTCTGGACGAAAGTGAAGACGGGCGAGTTTCCCCAGCCGGTGCGTCTGGGCGGAACAACATCCTGGCGCGCGGAAGAGATCTGGGAGCTCATGAACGAGCGGAACCCGCCCGAGAAGACAAAACGCTGACACTAGCTTGACGGAACGGCTTCAAAGATCCTTGCATGACACCCGCCCGCCAGGAATACGGTCTGTACAATGGGCGAATAGATCAGGCTTCAGTGTATTTCACGTAAAATGCACTGTGGCAAAATCCGGGTGGCCGGTCAAAACGGGGAGCAGTTCATATCCCGATCTTGAGGTGCAGGCGCGCAGTATCGAAGGAGCGTTGCATTCAGCAGAATGCAAATGGCCACGTGTAGGGCCATAGCGTTGCCCGATAATGACCACGTTCTGTCCTAATCTATCAACGCGCTGTCAAGTTTGGTCAAGCCGCAGACGGTGTGGATCATTAGAGTTGCCAATAAAATGGGCTTTTTGGGAGGCGAACCGAGGGACAGCAGTGTCATGTTGCATGATGGGTGTAGTTCCACCGCACTCAAGCGTAACTTCTTGTAAAGATTCAATACGACAGATTGTCTCTCTAGATAAAGAATGGCCGGATGCATTTCATGCATAATGCGGTCATTAGATCACTTGATCGAGATTCAGGATATGCTGGTTCATATATTGACGATATTCTGAGTATATTGATTAAATGGCTGAATCAGTCGTGAGCTAGAATGGGGAGTTCTACGTAAGACATATCTCAAACAAAGAGCTCATCCATCAACGACAACTCCAAGGAGATATGTGATGGCCGAGACTGTCCCACCGGGCTCCAAAAGCCCGCCTTCTTCCGTAGCATCTTGGTCGGCGGTGGAGACCACACGGCCTCCGCCGATGTCGTCCCTGGAGGCCGAGTGGGTAGGATTTTCTACTGGTCGCTGGAGCCAAGTGATAGATGTCCGAGATTTTATTCAGCGAAACGTGTCGTCGTATAACGGTGATGCGGCATTTCTTGTAGAGCCGACTGAGAGGACGAGAACGGTCTGGGAGAAACTCCAACCATTTTTTAAGGACGAACTCGCGCGAGGGGTTCTCGATGTAGATTCCAGAACCCCATCCTCGATCACCTCGCACCGTCCAGGGTATATCGATCGAGAGAATGAGGTCATTGTTGGACTGCAGACGGATGAACCGTTTCGCCGAGCCATCATGCCCTTTGGCGGCCTTCGAATGGTAGAGGCAGGACTTGAGGCGGCTGGCGTTCTACCGGATCCTATTGTCCACGACATATTCACAAAGTATCGAAAAACACACAATGACGGTGTATTCGATGCTTATACACCGGAGATAATGGCCTGCAGGCGTAGCCATATCATTACCGGATTACCCGATTCGTACGGTCGTGGGCGGATTATTGGTGATTACCGGCGCGTTGCACTCTACGGAATTGACAGGTTGATCGCCGCAAAGCGCGCTGAAAGGTCAATTCTCGACGCGAGATGGCCGACAGACGACGTCATCCGGGAACGCGAGGAGTTGGCCGAGCAAGTACGTGCACTGTCAGACCTGCTGACGATGGCGAAGAGTTACGGTTGCGATATAGCGCGACCGGCCGGGAACGCCAGGGAGGCGGTCCAGTGGACATATCTCGCTTACCTCGCCGCTATCAAAGAGGCCAACGGGGCAGCGATGTCGATTGGTCGAATCTCCACGTTCTTGGATGTGTTCATCGAGCGCGACTTAGCGCGAGGCGTTCTCGACGAAAGCGGCGCTCAAGAGCTTATCGATCAACTGGTTCAAAAGCTTCGAATCGTGCGCTTCCTTCGTACGCCGGAATATGATGCCTTGTTCTCGGGGGATCCGTACTGGGCAACAGAATGTATCGGCGGGCTTGACGTCAATGGGCGCTCCCTCGTAACAAAAACTAGCTTCCGGATGTTACACACGCTGACAAATCTCGGCCCGGCGCCAGAGCCGAACATGACTGTTCTCTGGTCTGCCCAGTTGCCTGAGGCGTTCAAGTTGTTCTGCCTAAAGAAGTCTGCGGAAACGTCATCAATACAGTATGAAAATGACGATCTTATGCGCCCATATTTTGGCGATGACTACGGGATTGCGTGCTGCGTCTCCGCAATGCGTATCGGACAGCAGATGCAATTCTTCGGTGCGCGCGTTAATCTAGGAAAATGTCTGCTTTACGCAATCAACGGCGGGCGGGATGAGCTGAGCGGCGACCAAGTCGGTCCAATCGTACCAAGCGTTAGCGGCACTCGGCTCGATTTTTCCGATGTGATGTCTAAGTTTGATCGAATGATGGAATGGCTTGCTGAAACGTATGTTCATGCAATGAATTGTATTCACTATATGCACGATAAATACTACTATGAAAGATTGGAGATGGCTCTCCATGATCAACAGATTCTGCGTACTATGGCATTTGGCATAGCCGGACTTTCTGTCGTCGCGGACAGCCTATCTGCGATCAAATTTGCGACAGTCACGGTGATCCGAGGAGATGATGGCTTGATTACCGGATATGAAACACGAGGAGATTTTCCCAAATTCGGTAATAATGATCCTCGCGTCGACGACATTGCTGTCGATCTTGTAAGTCGCTTCATGCAGAAGCTTCGAAAGCACCCGACATATCGGAATGCCGTACATACGCAGTCCGTTCTGACGATTACGAGCAATGTCGTCTACGGCAAAAATACTGGGGGCACACCCGACGGTCGGCGAGCGGGGGAACCGTTTGCCCCGGGCGGGAATCCCATGCATGGCCGCGATTCCCATGGATGGCTCGCATCCTGCCTGTCGGTTGCAAAGCTCCCCTACGCGGATGCGCAAGATGGCATCAGCTACACGGTATCGATCTCGCCGAGCCCCAATCGACTGAATGTTGCGGAGAAATATGCGCAGGCAGTTAAGGTGCTTGATACATACTTCGCCCAGGGCGGGTTCCACATGAATCTCAATGTTATCAATCGTGAGACGTTGTTGGATGCAATGGACCATCCAGAAAAATACCCACAACTGACGATCCGCGTATCCGGATATGCTGTGAACTTTGCCCGTCTAACTCGCGAGCAGCAAGCCGACGTTATCAGCCGCACGTTTCACGGTGGGGGTTGATGGCGATGCTGGGCGAGCCTTGGGCCACAAGCCGCTATGATTTGCGTGTTAGCCAATCACCCGATGCACCCGACGTCGATCAGCTAGATGATTCGAGTGGCGGTTATGGCTGGGTTCACTCATATGAGACCGGCTCCACCGTTGATGGGCCGGGGGTTCGGGTCACCGTTTTCATGAACGGCTGCTTTCTGCGCTGTATGTATTGTCACAATCCCGACACATGGCACCTCCGGGATGGCACAAGGGTTTCGATAGAACGTGCTGAGCTTGCCCTAGCGGGATACGCGACTGCCTTGCGCAGCATGGGCGGTGGCTTGACGATTTCGGGCGGAGAGCCCCTCGTTCAAGCTGCGTTTACACGCCGCTTATTCTCGGCCGCGAAGCGATTGGGATTGCATACGGCGCTGGACACATCAGGGTTCTTGGGCGTTCGTGCCGACGATGAGTATCTCGAAAATGTTGATCTCGTGCTTCTTGATATCAAATCGTGGGAGCCCGGGACGTACAGGAAGGTCACTCGCCAGGACCTTCAGCCGACGATCGCATTCGCGGAGAGATTAGCAAGATTGAACAAGCCGGTTTGGGTTCGGTTCGTTCTCGTCCCTGGCTTGACGGATGCGCCCGCGAATGTCGAGGGATTGGCACGCTTTATCGCCCCGATGGGGAATGTGGAGTGGGTAGAGGTTCTGCCGTTTCACCAGATGGGATCTTTCAAGTGGAAGGCGATCGGCTTGCGATACAAGCTTGAGGGTACAGAACCGCCAACCTCAGATCTACACAACCGAGTCCTCGAACAGTTCCGGGCTGCCGGCTGTCGGGCAAGATGAAAGATCTCTATCAATGCTGGATACAGTTAGAACGCTACTTGAAGCATCTCCACTTCTGGCGCTCTTCCTAGCGATAGCGATAGGTTATGCGATCGGGCAGATTTCCTTTGGAGGTGTCTCGTTTGGCGCCGGCGCGGTCTTGTTCAGTGGTTTGTTGATCGGTGCACTTGCGCCAAACGCCGCGCCGCCGAGCATGGTCGGAACAATTGGGCTCGTAATTTTTGTCTACGGCGTTGGGATACAATACGGTAGACAGTTTTTCGCGAGCCTCAGCGGCCCGGGTCTTAAGTACGTTGGGCTTTCGGCCATCGCCGTCATCGCGTCTCTTGCGGTAGCTTGGATGCTGGCCCGGCCGCTAGGTATCTCGATGGAGATCGCGGCTGGCCTTTTTGCAGGCTCGGGAACGAGCACACCGACGTTGCAGGCCGCACTGGCCGCTGCGGGGAATCAGGACCCTGTTATCGGATACTCTGTATCCTACCCCTTTGGCGTTGCAGGGCCCATCATCCTGATGACGATTTTGGCGGCGATAATTAGACCGAAATTTGCGCCTACAAGCCAGAATGTGCGTCTGGCGGAGATAACTCTGCAAGGCATGCTACAGAAGCGGACCGTTGGAGAAGTTTCAGATGATCTGCCAGAAGACGTGAGAATAATTGCCGTTCGCCAGAATCACCAAAACTCGCCGCCGATCTCCACCATGCAGTTGAAGGAAGGTGATGGCCTTTTGCTGGCGGGAAGCCCAATAGGCATCGATCAAGTCAGGGCATCCGTGGGACGTGAAGAGCCAGGGCGTCTGAGCCGAGACCGTTCTGACTTCGATGTTGTTCGTGTTTTTGTATCCAAGGCACAGTTTGCGGGCAAACCGCTTCGGGATATCGAGCTGCCAGAATTCCCGATAGAGATATCTCACGTGCGCCGCGGGGATGTCGATTTATTTGCCACTCCGGATCTCACCCTTGAGTATGGGGATCTTCTTGTTGCTGCCGTACCGACATTTCGGAAAGAAGAGGCGGCTCGGCATTTCGGCGGCAGCATTAAGGGCAATGCAGAGCTTTCATTTATATCGATCGGAGTTGGTATCACCTTGGGACTGCTATTGGGAATGGTACCAATTCCTGTGCCGTTCGCCGGGACGGTTAGCCTGGGCGTAGCCGGCGGTCCGCTTGTAATGGCTTTGATCCTGAGTTGGATGGGGCGGACAGGTTCGATCGGTTGGCAGATGCCAGTAGTTGCAAACCTGGTTTTACGGAACCTTGGTTTGGCTGTGTTTATAGGATCGGTCGCGATCGGAGCCGGTGCTCCTTTTGTGCAGACCGTTTCATCGAATGGCATACAAATTCTGCTGGGCGGTGCCGTTGTACTGCTCACGCTGGTTTTGATTGTACTGGTAGGCGGGCTTCTCATGCGAATTCCGTTTGATGAACTGCTCGGCATTTGTTCAGGGTCGACCGGGAATCCTGCGATCTTGGTTGCTGCAGGGCGATTGGCCCCCACCGAAAGAACAGATATTGGTTACGCAATTTGCTTTCCCATAATGACGATCGTTAAGATTGTAGCCGTGCAGATGCTTCTGAAATAGCGCGGGTTTTTCTCTCTGTTCAGCGCCTTCAAAACCTCTCTTACCTACAATAGGGCTTGTTTTGCAATCCTTCGGACCACGTTAGCCATCGGATGTCAGAACTACAGCATTTCCGAGAGGGGTTTCTCCATGGTCCGGTTGGCCGCTCTCCATACGCCTGGAGAACATCCGGACCAGCGTCGAAACGCGCGGCTGAAAACGCTTGCTTCGGAATATCCGAGCGCGGCGGATATCTCTCCCAGCGACATTTTTGTGTCTTCAAGCAATTGCCGAGCGATCTCGAACCGCACTTCGTTCGAGATTGTCCTATATGAAAGGCCGGCGTCCGTAAGCCTGCGTGCTAGTGTTCTGCGGTGCAGGGCCAAAAATTTCGCGACACCATTGGCGGTGCAATCCTGATCGGCTAATATAGTTCGAAGAAATCGACGAATATCGTCTGGGATATTACTGTCCAGACTAATTCTTGCATGCTGTATATTCTCTAGAAGAACGGAGCGGATAATTGGATCTGCTCCCTCAATTGGCTGATATAAGTCGCGCTCTGGGAGCGATATGCTTGCTGTTTCCTGATTGAAGCGAATTGGCGCTCGAAAATGATTATAGTAGGGCGTAAGGTCTCTTGGCGGCATTCTGGGAAGCAGAACATCACTTGGATTCCACCTTGCGCCGGAAAGGCTTCTTAACGCATTGACAGTCAATGCGATCGCTCCGTCCGTTATATGATCAATGCTTTCGACCGCAGGCTGGTAGACCGAAAATGTGAAAAGGGCCGTGCCGTCCTGTATGGAGAACGAGGGAACGGCCCCGCGATTTTGGATGACAAGATGCTCTGCCAGGGCACGCAGCGCCTCGCCTACGGTCGCGCAGTGCCGCATAAGGCGGCCAATCAGGCCGAGGGATAGTATGGTGGCACGCTGCCCTACCAAAAGACCGAAGTGAGGGCATTTCGTCTGGGCTACACACAACGTTAGTAAACGCCCAAGTGTGGCATGTGGGATGACGTTGCTATCATTCTCAAAAATATGCAGGTCGAGACCCACTTTCCAAATGAGCGGTGCAGGATCTATGCCGAATGCGATGAGCGTCGGGATAATTTCTTTTATTACGCCCAAGTGAATATGGCCGGGGGGGACCGATCTCTCGTATAAAGAAGTGCTTGACTTAAAATGAGAAAGTTGCATGGGCGGTTACTCGATAACGACGTCCCATATTGCTTGAAAGATATCGATTAATGCAACTATATTTCTGCGAGCCGTGGGCCTCGCTTTGACCTGACGCTACAGCGGTCTCCAGGATGTGCTCGAAGCGGGCGTCACCGTGGGGGAGTTATGGACGTCACGCACGACTTGCTTATTGGCCGCCTTTAGTCGGCCAGGAAGGCGAAGCCGTCTACTCGTGGTCCCTCGTCTCAGAGGAAGCTATCTCCAGTCTGATGGATATGCGGCTCGTGGAGAGTGCAGGGCAGGACCGCGATGGTCGCCCTCTATATCGCTTGACCCAGATGGGAAGGATTTCCTCGAGGGGATCAGGGCCAGCGTACGGCTAACGCACGGCTGCTAAATCGAGAAGAGGTGCCGTCTATCGCCACGAATTGATGGAACCACAATGCTGGGCCGTACTAAGGATAGAGCGGTGGCGTGGTGGCAACTGCCGTCATTCTGTCTATGACCGATTTCTCACACCAAGCGGACATCGCGATCGGTCGGCCTCGATCCGTCGCCCGCATGTGTTGTTGGCGCTCTTCCTGGTGGAGCTGGTGATGTTGCCCCCGTAGCGCCCTCGGTTTGGAGCCTACCCCGCGATGCTGGACCGGCCTGCTGGCCGTTTCCAAGGGGGTAAAACGGTCACCGTGGGCTGGGTGCCGGTGGCCGATCGACGAGCGATATCGGTGGCTTGTTCCCGATCGCGCTGTGCAGGCGAACCTCGTTATAGTGGTCGAACCATTCCGGCAGGGCGAGCATGACGGTTCTGGCATCGGTGACGGAATTCACCGAGACGTAGTCGCGCTTGAAGGTGCGCACGAAGGCTTCGGCCATGCCGTTACTCTGCGGGCTCTGAACCGGGGTGGTCAGCGGCTCAGGGCGAATATCGCGGGCTAAGCAGCGGGTCTTCGCTGCGACGAAGCAGGAGCCGTTCTCGGTCAGCCATTCGATGCTCAGCGGCAGGCGGTTGACCTTGCCGAAGCGATGCTCGGCGGGGGTGACCATGAGGTCGCAGACATCCTCGCCCTTGCAGCCCTCGGTGGTGGCGACATCGCCCATGGCTTCCCGGTCGCAACAATCGAGCGCGAAGGCGACCCGGACCTTCTCGCCGTTGTCGAAGCCGTCGGAACACCAGCGCAGATTGGAGCGCGCAACCGCGATGCGGCCGTCGTGACGGCGCTCGATCCCACCCGCATGACGGTCGAGCAGAAGGCCATGGACCTTCACCACCCGATAGACGCGCTTGCGATTGGCGGGGGCACGGCCCTCTGCCACGGCCTTACGGCGCAACCGAGCCCAGACGCGGGCATAGCCATAGGTCGGCATGTCGGCGATGATCGCCTCGATCTCGGCGAGCAACGCCTCTTCCGGCAGGGGCGGACGGCCGGGCGCTCGCCACAGCGCAGCGAGGTGCGAACGAGCCACGCCGAGCGTCGCGGCGACGGCACTCACGGCAAACCGTCCTTCGGCAGCGACAGCGACCGCAATCTGCGTTTTTTTGTATCTTCCGCCACGGTGAGGGCTTCCTGGAGAATCTCCACCTCCAGCGTCTTCTTGCCCAACAGACGCTGCAGTTCGCGGATCTGCTCCTGATGCGCCCGGAAGGCAGAGGCGGGAACCACCTCTTCCTCGGCTGCGGTCGCGGTGAGCGCTCCTTGTTCGGCAAGTCGTCGCCAGGTGAAAAGCTGGTTCGGCGATACGCCGCACCGTCTGGCGACGAGGCTGACCGTAACGCCCGCCTCGCGCGTCCGCGCCACCATCACCAGCTTCTCCGCGACAGACCATCGGCGGCGCCGCTCTGGCCCTGTCAGGACCTCGGCCCTCGGATAAGAACCAGTCATAGACACGACATTACTCCCAACCCTTATTTTAAGGGTGAGACATGTCCGCGGAATTCGGGGGCCGCTTCAGATTCTCCTTTCGCGACCAAGGGCTCGGAAATCAAAGGCGGTGCCATAGCCAATTAGGTGTCATCACCCTACCCGTAAACCAGCCCGTTTCCTCGCAACCAGCCTAGCCCGACTGACAACAGCTTTCCCTGCCCCTGAAGCGGTCATCAGGTCGTACTTGCGCAGCTCCCCCAAGAGCCGCAGCAGAACCACACGGTGTCTAAGCGACTGCCGATCCCGGAAGGTCTTGGACGGCCGGGGCTTATCCCCCTCACGGGCCAGCTTTCGTCCCCAAACGCTGTCCACCATCCGCCCATCCTTGGCAGCATAGGCCAACCACCCCGCAAGGTCGTGACAGGCCCGAAAGTCGAAGCAGTTGATGCCGTGATCGTTGACACCGAGCCGCACAACCAGCTGCCGTAACACGGACCGTGGCGCCCAAATCAAGCCGTGGACATGGGGACTAACGACGGTATGGACCTCATCCGTATAGCGCCGGATCCCGACATCAATATGCGCCAAAAAGGGATAAGGCCGCAGCACCAACCCTACACGCCGCCGGATCTGCCTCACGACAGCCTGAAACCGCTCGGGAGTAGCATCAGCAAGGGGTATCTCCCAATCATTATCGACGAGTGTGAAAGCCCACATTGATCCGGGTAATTGAGCCGCCACCACCTCTTTCGCGAGCATCCTGGCCCATCGTTTGGCGGCATAGGGATTGATGGCAAACACGTCCTGTTCGAACCGGCTGAAGAGATGCCTGTAGCCATTTACCGCAAAGGAGGGGGAGCCTGGTCGTTGCAGCTTGAGGACATGTTCGATGGCTTTCTTGATCCGGATTGACTGTTCCTGGTCACTGGGGATTTCCACGACTGATGCCTCTCCTGTGGTCCTGATGAACGGTTCTTGGTGCTGAAATTGACCTGTTCACTATTGAATGTTGGTAGGGATGACCCATGTTCTGAGCAACTTTGATGCATTGAGCTGGGGGTGATTTTACAGTGTTCTTAGAGCAAGAATTGATTTTCCGTTTGTCCCTATAAATGATTTCCGATGAACTTTATATCTATTGATGTGTGTCTTGTTGATCGATGTTCCTTAGTGAGAATGAGTACGTACTGAGTTGGTCCATTGATAGCTGCTTTATGAGCTTGTGACTTTGTGTGTTTTTGAAACTGTGTGTTGGTGGCTAGGATCCCCTGGTAGACCTGTTCCCTGACCACATTGACCGTTTTTGTTGTGTATACATACGACACGCCGACCGCCGCCCTCGTCGCCAATGTGTCGGTTAACCGACAGCCATGACACGTCGCTGTTGCCGGCAATGCCTCGATCTTTGGCCGAGGTGAGCAGCGTTCACCCTCGGGATGCGTTGCGTATGTGTGGCGTGAGAAGTGAGTACATCCACGCAACTACTCACATACCCACATTGGAATTGCACCGGCTCACGTATGGCCGTCGGGGCAGCGACACTGTTGTTGCCGCCTGATGCAGCGACGGGTCTGTCAAGCGCTTTTGTCAACGATGGCCGCCTCACCGCACCACTCGCAAGCATGGCGCTCACGGCGCGCGCTGGTTCTGTAAGCCATCTCTTCGCGACCGCCTGCAGGGCGCTTCGGCCGACACCACACCGCGATTGCCGACGATGTCCCGCCCGTGACACAAGCGTGGGACTGGCATCGTCGCGCATTGGGACAGCATCGCGCCGATCGCGATGCTGTCATGATTAGCCCATCCGGAATGGTTACAGCGCCGCTCTTTTCAAGCAGAGGAAGCGCTTGCGCTTGTCGAGACCGGGGATTTTGATCTGCCGCGTCGATTTCCCATCAGGTCCAGGGATGACGACGTTTTTGCCCTTGAAGGCCTTGATCACGGCATGGACGTGCTGGGAACCAACAACGCGCCTGATCCAATCCGGATCGAGGGCCACGATCTTCTCGCCATCGACGGTTTTGAGGTATCCTTGGACCGCCGGATCAGGGTCGACCGACTGGCCTTTCTTGACCCTCGGGAACTTGCCGCGATCCTTCATCGTCTCGCGGACCCGCTCCAGCAAGCGATTAACCCGATCATCCGGGGTTTCGATGGCCGCTCTCGCGTCGTGATAAAGGTCAAGGACCGCGTCTTCCGCGCGCTCGCGCTCCCAGGGAGCGACCCCGGCCTCGAACGCCATGCGGGCGGCCGCCATGATGAGCCCGAACTTCGCCGCCAGGCGCCGTTCGAAGGATGTCTGGGCGCCGCTGCGAACGACGAACTCGTCGATGGCGAGCCCGACCAAGACCTCGGCGCTGTTCAGGTCGGCGATGACATGTGTGAGGAAGCTGCGAAGCGCGACGCCAAAGTTCGTCGCGACGGTGTTCTCGACCTGTGCCGCAAGTGCGCGTGCCGCCCCGTCGCTTGGCTCCGTCATGCGATTGAAAATGCCGCCCTTGTCGCCACCTGGCACGGGGATGCCGATCAGCCGAACGCGTTCGCCATTGAGCTCAGACCCGAGGTCCGCCACGGGCATCTCGCCCGTGACAAGGGTGATGACCTGCCACGTGAGGGAGGGGAGTGCGGCTGCCACGCTGCGGGACCTGCGACGCCCGGTGCCGCTGGGCAAGGTATGCGCCAATCTCGTGAAGAAATGACGTTGTTCGCGGGTGTTCGGCGCGATGCGGGCGGCCTCGTCGAGCGGGAGAAGGAGGTCGTTGTAGGCATTGGCAAGCTCCTCCAGGCCACGGGCGGTCACGTCCAGCGTCGGGGCCTGTGTGCGCTTGGCCAAACCTGCGACGGATGCTGCGGCAAGAAGGGCTAGCGTTTTTCCCGTCGACGTGGGGCCAAGCAGGGCAAATACAGCGCCCTCGCGTTCGGGGACGAATCTCAAGAGGGGTGCGGCGAAGGCCGCGGCGATGGCAAAAATGAGGATGTCGGATGCGTCACAGGCTTCATCCAGGCCGTCCAGCCATTCGGCGAGGCCGCCCCCTTCCGCCCCAAGGGCTGTCCCCGTGGATGACGATGGCGTGAACCGAATCTGCGGTTCAGCCTTGCCGACCGTACCGAAGGGCAGAACGAAGGCGTCGTCCACCCATCCGGCCCGGGATGTCACGCGGCATAGCCTGGTCGGCGCGGCGCGCAGGGCCTTTGCGACGACCTCGTTCGCTTGATCGGGAGCGGTGGGCAATCTCGCGCCTGCGTCGAGCAGCATGTTGGTCACGCGGCTTGGC
Source organism: Chelatococcus sp. HY11 (assembly GCF_018398335.1). Classification (NCBI taxonomy): domain Bacteria; kingdom Pseudomonadati; phylum Pseudomonadota; class Alphaproteobacteria; order Hyphomicrobiales; family Chelatococcaceae; genus Chelatococcus; species Chelatococcus sp. HY11. The sequence continues at coordinate 3,001,243 of NZ_JAHBRX010000001.1, read as the reverse complement.
TGTTGGCGATGGGACATCGGAACAATCAAGCGGCCACTTCCGCCGTCATGTTTGGTGAAGACGAGCTCCAGGCAGACGGCGCCGGTGTCGAGGTCCTCGACGATCGAGCGCCACGAAACTTTAAAAGCAGGTTTTGACATAGGCGGTCTCCAATCAATGGGTGAAAGACAAAGGTTTCCCGAGGGCGCCGAAGGTGATCGGCGCCCGTGATAAGTCGATCCGGTGGTGAGCCGCATAGTGTTCGGCTCACCCCGCGCGATACACTCGCGTTATTGCGGCATGATCGATTGAACTATGGGCGTTGTTCGGCGCCCATCGGGAGCAAAGCTGCTAAGAGACTTTGCGCTTGATTTCGTCTTTCGGTGGATCCGTTTGAAGATCAAACGAAAAATCAAAGCCAGCGTTGGCATTGAAAATGTCTGTGCTCTTGACGCTCGCCCAAGGGTGGATCTCGATCGTGACAAGCCCCCGACCGATGAGATCGAGCGCGAAAATGGCAAGCATCGTAAAGTCGGCAGCGGTAGCTGGCCGCGATTTCGTAAGATCAACGATGCTTCCGACGAGATCAATTTTCGGAATACTTAAGATTGAAGTATCCCCTCGCGTTAGGTCGGCAAGCGTTACTTCCAGCCAATCCTCGCAATGTGCGGCAATGCCCTCCGCTGAAATTCCCGCGCTCACGGTGTCCGCAATGATGGCCTCAGCGATGACGGCGCACTGCTCGGGCACCTCCCGAACATTCTCGTGCTCCATCAAACATGTCACGAGATATGCATTTAGGCGCTCAAGTACGTCCAAATCATACGGTCTGCAATCGATAAAAAACATGTTGCTGTCCTACCTATCTATACTTCTGAAGTTGCTCTTCGTCGCGCGCATAACACGCGCGATAGGCCTATTTGTCGCGGTCTGAATGCTCATAGCACTCACGTCTCGGGTTCGTCTTGACCGGCGATCAGCCGCTTGATGTCTTCGACGCGCCAAGCGGTTGTGCGTGGCCCGAGCTTGATCGGCTTCGGAAACCGACCCTGTTGGACGCCGGCCCACCATGTGCTGCGTGAAACGGGGATTGGGCCCGTGGGCGCGAGGATCTGTGCGAGCCGGACGAGACCGGTGTCTGGAAATTTCGTCATGGGTTCTCCTTGGCAGGGGTATCGATGTGGATGTAGCGCGGTCGGGAATCGAGTTGGCCGAGATCGGGTATTTTTTTGCCGAAATCGGCAATTGAGAAAATTATCTCTTTGATAACAATGCGTTAGTTTCAAGATGAATCGATCTATGTCTGTCGGCTTTCGCTTGGCCGCTCATTTTTTGGGGTAGCGATGAGGTTGGCGACGGTAGACGACCGCCATCGACGTATCATGTCCAGGTTCGCGTGGATTTGGCTTGGAGCCGTCTGATTTTTGACCGGGAGTGATAGCCGGCTATCGTCCGGCGGTCCTCTCACAGATGAACGCGATCTAGGCTCAATCCGGCGTCAGAAGCTGGGCTAGCGAGCCGCTCGTTGACTGGGATGATCGGCAGCGGTTCGATCGTGTGGCGGCAGGTGCCTTTCGTGGCGATGATGCGGCGGTAAGGGCTTGGAGTGGAAGATTCCGTGGATTGCGGCGAGCACCCCAGATGAGGCACCTGTTTGTGTCTATCACTTGCCTGCGATCGGGTATCAGGGACGAAGCTGGCTTCCTCCCGCCATTAATGAAATCGTCGGCAGCCGAAACGTCGATCTTATACTTAAACCGTCGCCTGTCGGGTCAGCCCTGGGGGCGTCGTATGCCATGTTCCGTGGAGGGGTATTCTCGGGGGGACGAGTGCGCCTCTTAAGTCCCGCGATGCAACGCTTTCGCGATGGTTTGCATCCCTAGTTCAGACCGACCGCCCAGTAAGAATTATCACGAGAATCTTAGAGGGGTGTCCCTTTCACGTTCTCATAAGCTTCGTCGAGTATGCCGCTAAAAACGTCATCGTCGAGGTAAAGATCTTTGTAGTTGTGTTCGAATGATTTGTACGTTTTGGCGTTTCTTTTCGCGATCTTTTTTATTTCTCTTATGGCGTTGAGTCTATGCTGTTCGAATTTGTATTCGACGAGAATAGTCGTATAGATAAGCTTGTAGAATGAGGACATTCTCTTCTTATTAGTTTCCCCCTCTGGTGCTTCATATTGGGAAATGGCCGCCTTCAAATCTGCCACTTGCCTGGACAATTCCGCGTTCTTGTGCTGAAGAATCCTTATTTGTTCAGCAGACGTCCATCCATCGTTGGTGTTACACGGTATCAGTTCCGACCCGCCGAGAACGGATTCGATATAGCCATAGAATGCGTGAACGGAGGCGGCCCATACACCTATTGCCGCCGGGTCGTGCGAAAGCCTCGGCTCTCCTGCGGTGTTATCGGTCGCTAAATCCGTGGTGTCGATCCCCTCTGGGAATTTGCCCAGCAGCATCTGGGCGAACTGAGGTGTGCCTGCTTCGACTTTCATCTCATCGATCAAGCCCCAGTAGAAATTCGCAAGCTTGTCGGTGAATCCGGGAAAGCGAACTTCAACGTTTCGCCAGATCACGCTTTCATGGCGCGTTGGTGGCCGCTGAAAAGAACTCATTGATACCCCCAAATAGTAAAGCTCAAGCTATCATAACCCGTAAGCGATGGCAGGAAAGGCTCGCCCGCTCGATGGGCAGGCCGTTCAGACATTTTTCCACATTGGACGGGGTCATGCCGCGACTGGCTCTTGCTGAAGCAACCGCATCTCCAGATTGGCCGTGGAAAAGCGCAGCTTGTTCGAGGCGACGGAAGTTCTGTGAGTGATCGAGACCACAGATCCGCTCGGCTCCTTCACGTTGATGGCGAGAAGGCCCCCAGGCTTGAGCACATAATCGTTTGCGGTCTTTGGGGGCTCGTGGTCCATGCGGCAGCGCCTGCGATGGAGCCGCGTGAGACCGGCGCTGTCATGGAAGAGGATTGATCGATCGGTGAGACGCGTGATCACCGACCAATGCCTGACCCGGCCGAGGAGGGCGGCGATGACGACGCCACCGTTTGTCGTGACCCCTCCGATCCGTTCGAACACCGCATCGATTGGTAGGCGTTGTCGGGGGTCGAAGAGCGGCCGGCTGTGGAGGGCCAGGCCGAGTTGGCGATGGAGATAGCGCGCGGCCGCATCCAAGAGGTCGGCCTCGAGGCGGAAGCCGATGCCCTCGCGTATGACCGTATCGATGCCCTCATCGGCCTCGATCGTGTCGAGAAGGACGGTGAAGAGCTTATCGTGCAGACGCCGCCGTGATTTTGGGAGGAGGAGCGCGATGGCATTGATCGCCGTATAGATCCCGCAAAGACTATCCAGGTAGCCTTGTTGCAGCGGGAGGGGCCTGTGATTGGGCTGGAATGTTGGTCGATGTCGAGAGGAGGGCAGAGCGCGGTCATTGTCGTGAGGCATTGTTTCGAATCTCGCTAGGTGTGGGGCGCGCGCACGCGTTCGGCTCGCGCGGGGCACGGGTGGTGTTTTGGATTGTCGTGGACGGTGGAAAGTTCAGACGATTGCTGATCGGTCTGGACGTCAAGGCGGCGAGGATCCCGATGACGTGACCAGGGCTGAGCTCATGCCTGGCTCCCGCCGTAGGCAGCGAGCAGGGGTCCAAGCCAACCGACCTGGCCGGATAATTCCGTGGTCCAAGCCGTGATTGAAGGCCTCATGTACGGCAATGAGCTCAGGCTATGCTTTGGGCTGCCATTGGGCCGCGACGGCCAACGTCGACAAACTGGTCATCGCAGGTCCTGCGCGATCGCGTCGCTCTTTGACGAGCCTCCTGCGAGGTGAAGCCTCATGTCGCGACAATGCCCCGTATGGTTTCGCACGGAAGCGATTGCGCGTTACGAAGGGTCGCCTTGCCGGGGCCGATGCGACCCTCTGATCGTCATGCGATAAAGGCCCACTATCTGATTGCGACAGCCGGCCTTCAGCTGAAGCGTACGAGCGCGGTGGGTGTCAGAACTCGATGATATAGCGGCCGCGCGATTTATCCGTCCAGGTCACCGTGAACAGGCCCTCATTGCCCATGAGCGCGCTGACGGCCTGGTAGCCGCATATCCGCACGCCACGCTCGGGGTGATACTCGACGTCCTTGACCTCGAAGCTGATGATATTGTAGCGGGCGGCCTTGCGCACGAGCTCCTCCGCCTTGTCCTTGATGGCGGAGTCCACGCAGCGGGGCAGATCCCCCACCGTGATCGGACCGGCTGTCCCGAACACCTTCGCCAGCATGAAGATGCCATAGAGGGGAAGCGCGATGGTCCAGCCGATCTTGAACAGGCGACTGCGCAGATACACAACGCCCTTGTGCCGGTAATAGAGATCCCCCGTCCACATGATGATGAGCGCCACCGGCCAGAGGAAAAGCAGCAGCAGGACGAATCCAATGGGCTTGCGAATGAAGGGGATGGACGACCAGGGACGGTCGGACTGGAGCTTCGGCTGAGCCATGATGATGAGCCTTTTGGGAGGGATGATGAGGAGTGCGAGAGGGATGGTCCGGCGCCTAAGCAGGCTCAGAAGGCCCGGCTTCGCCGTCGCCGGTAGTTGGGATCGGCGTGAGCGGGAGGGGTGGAGCCAATAGGAGCTGAATGCTGAGGGTCCATGCCGCAACGGCTGATGCCCTCGCCGTAACCTGTCGTGAGCACGTCAATCCGGCCGGGATCGTGCACCATGGGCGTCGATCACGCGGCGTTAGCAGATCTGTGTGTTGGAGCGCAGCGCGGGAACGGGAAGCGAGCCTGTCCGCGAGCCGGGTGACCAGTCTGGTCCGTGGCTAGAATGCGCGTCGCATGCCGGTGCAGTAATTGGTGAACAGGTGGTTCAGGGCGGCTTCCATGCGTGGCGCCTTGTCGGGCTTGGCACGAAACTCGACGGTCGAGTCACATTCGATAGCGCGGCCGGGGATTGGCGGAATTTCCTTGCCCTCGACGATCGTCATGCGCTCACAGAGGCGTTGGCCGTCACCCGATGACATCACGAAGCTTATAAAATACGCGTCCGTCTCGTATCGGGTCTGCGCCGGCAAGCGGAACGGCTTGCGCACGATCGAGGCTGGATTGACGCGTCCGAAGTTCACGGTCACCACCGTTTGATTTTCGGGGCCATAAATCGAGCGCCTAACCTGCATATCGAGTGTGGCCGAACATGTTTGTTTGTCGAAGGTCGCGCGGACATCCATATCATTATCCTTCAACACGATGCCGGCGGCCACATCCTGCATGCGGTCCCACCCGGCCATCGACAGGATGAACACGGCGGTTTCCTCGAACGTCTGCGCCTTTGCCGGATGATAAAGACTCACGATTGAACCGACACAAGTGGCGAGGGCTATACCCGTGCGCCGGATCGTTCTTAGCGATCGGTTGGGCCGGTGCCGCCGGGCAGGCTCGGCCTCTGCGAGGGAGGGAGCGTCGTCTAGCAAAAACTGTTCAGCGTGAACGTGTGACATGGTGGATTTTCCTAATCTCGCTGTGCACCGATCTCATAATAGTGTGTCTATATCCGGTGGTTTAATAGGCGTGGCAATGCTGCTCTCGCGCTATGAAGGCGCGGGATCTTTTGGCGTGGAATGTGAGTGAGCTCAGGGTGGAGCGCGGCTTGTCGCAGGAGAAGCTCGCGGTCGATGCTGGCATTGACCGTGCTTACTTCGGCAGCATCGAGCGCAATACGGAAAACCCGACCCTGGAGATCGTGGATCGCCTCGCTGGGGCACTCGATGTTCCCGTGGAACGGCTGTTCAAAATGCCTAAGTCTCCAGAAGCTCCGCGTCCCCGCCTGCCCGTAGGGCGCCCTCGCAAGAATGCATCGAGGTCCTAGCGAGCGATGTCTCGGGACCTCGCCTCGGCCTCGTGATGGGACCGCGTTTGCGGAATCTCCCTGGCTTGCAAAAACCAGCATCCGTATTGGCTGACTGAACGGTGTGGATCATGTGCTTCCCCCAACGCGGTGGTGCCATAGTTTCATAATAGTATGTCTATATCCAGTGTATTAATCCATCGGCAATGGTGCTCTCGCGCTTGAGGAAGGCGCGGGATCTATTCGACTGGGACGTGAGGGAACTCGGGTGGAGGCCGCTGTTGCAGAATGATGTCCGTGCTCGGTATCGGCCTTCTGCGTCGCGAACCGGCAAGATCAAGGCAACGCGAATGGTGCGATGCGGGTGCTGAAGGAGGTTTGGTGACTTGGCTTCCCTTCGCCGCACGTGAACCCGATGTTCTTCCGGTTGTCAGATCGTTTCACCGCTGCGACTTCATCCGCACAACGAACACGCCATCGGCATCAATGATATGTTCGACCCCTGCCTTTGCGGGTTCATGGGTCATACGGCAGCAGGCAAGACTGACACGGGTGACACCGGCACTGTCGAACAGGCGCATGGCGCGGGCCGAGATGGCGACCGCGACCGTCCAATGGTCGAGATAGCCGCCGAAGCCGATGAGCACGACCGCTCCCTTGGCCAGGTCGCGCCTGAGCCCGCGCAGAAGATCCCGCAGCGACATCTCCGGCTTGTGTTCCCAGGGACGTTTGATGGTGACAACAAGGCCGTGGTCATTGGCCAAGGATTCGACGGCCTCTCCGAGAATGATGACGAGCGGGCCGGTATCAATGCCGTAGTGAAGCGCGTGAAACAGCCCGATGGTGCGGTCGATTGCTTGCAGCAGCTCGGCAAAGAGATTTTCGACGATCGGATGGGATAGGCGGCGGTGCGATCCTGACACGAACACCAGGGCGTTGATGATGGCATAGAGGCCGCAGAGACCATCGAGGCTTCCCTGTTGGTAGGGCGTGAGCTGACCCCAGCTGTGCGATCTTTTTGCAGAGGGAGTAGTCTGTCCATGCGCATGATTGCGATGACCTCCGGTGTCGTCTGTGGTCGATCTCAAGACCAGGCCGTTTGTGGCCGGGGTGGGCGGTGAGATGGACGCGGCCATGGTGCTCACCACTCATCCGCGAGGACAATCGTCAGGACCCGCTCAAGCGCATCGGCGGTATCCGACCGTGGTGCAGACGCGACATCGATCTTGAACATCACGGTATGTTCGCCGACCTCGATGATGCCGAAGTCGCGGAGGTTGTCGGGATCGTTTTCCTCGGAGAACCCGTCATAGGTTCTGACGGCATTGAGGATGGAGGCGATGGCGTTGTCGCTGAGGCAAGTGATGCCGAGGGATAATAGGACACGGCCACCCACATGGAAGCGGCGCAGGGCATCGTTGAGGCGACGTGTGCGGGCTTCATGGGCACGAGCATCGGGCATGGAGACATCCTTGAAGTGACAAAACCGCATGCGTCATCGCCCGCCGAACCGGAGGTCCGTCGATTGAAGACGTGCGTGTTTTTGGAGAGAGGGAGGGGAAGGAGAGACGAGAAGCGGCCGGTTATGTCGGCGGCGGCCGGGCCGTTCGGTTCGCCGGGCTAGTTGCGATCGGACTAAAAGGCCCGACGCCGATGAGAGTGCTGGTTAGATATCGCTATCGATCAGAGCAAAGCGACGAGCTTGCGCTGGGCATCGGTGTCACCATCGATATAGCGTTGCGTGGTCTCGATCGAGCGATGTCCGGCCAGCACCTGGACATCCCGCAGGCTACAGCCGGCACGGTGGAGATTGCGCGCGGCCTGGGTGATGAAACTGCGGCGTCCGGAATGGGACGAGCAGCCGACCAGGCCCAAGGCGTGATAGAGGCTCACAAAAAAATTGACGACGCTGTTCGGCCGCAGCGCTCCGCCGCGACGCGAGATGATGACGGGACCATAGAGGACCCCAGGAGCCTTGACGTCCTGCAAAGCTCGGCGCAGATCCGGATGAATGGGAATCCGACGTCCGCTGCCCTTCTTGGCGATGGCATCCCGGACGCTCAACACTGGGCCCACCCGACCTTTGTCGTCGAGCACCATCGACCAATCGAGACCGGCGATCTCACAGGCTCTCAGCCCGGCCTTCACCGACAACAGCACGATGACGCGATCACGCTCTGGCTGTGCCGACATGCGCTTCACATACAGCAACATGCGCCGGAGCGTCGGCGCACTAATAACCTTGGCCTGCCTGCCCGGCATGGCGTGAACCTCCGAAAATGGGGGGAATGCGTGCGCGGTAATCCTGAAGCTGGCCGGCTATGGTCAGCCAACGTGACGCTCGCGCAACTGTTCCATAATGGCACAGTTGCGCACTATTGTCAAGCTTCCGTTGACGACCCGTGGCGTCCCCGCTAATTTTTCCATGTGGGGAGGGCGGTCGACATCATGGAAACGAAGAGTAAGAAGCATCGCTCGGCGGTCGCCGGTGCTCCGCGATCAAAATCCGATGATGAAAAGCGATATAAAGCACTTCAGGACGAAGTCCGAAAATTCGCTGAGGAAATTGAAAAAGCGCTGGGCACGATTAAGCAAAGAAATCGACGCGATAAAGCTGACCTAAAAGAGCAGCTCTCCGACGTGGATGAAAAGCTGATTGCAAGATTCGATCAGCTCGAAAGGAGAATTCTTGAGCAGCAGCGCCAGCATATTTCGGAGGTCAACAAGAAGTTCGATGCCATAAAAGAATCCATGAACACGATAGAGACGATCAGTGATACTATTCTGCAAATAGTCAATGTCAGTAACAGCGATAAGCATAGTGGCTACCCTTCCCCATCAGCGCGGCTGGCCGAGGATCATCGAATCCCCGTCGATGCAAACGCACATGGGACCGTATATAAGCCTCCGATCCCGTGACGCGATTAAAGAGGGCCGTTATCTTCTTTATCGATTTTGATCAGAATCGATCCAGGCCCAACAATCGAAAGGGCTTACGCGAGGTTAGGTGTCAATCTTGTCATATTAAAGTCGATATAACCTGCTCATTCGGCAGCAGCCTTGACTTCAGTTACACATAAATTCAGCCTTAGTCCTTTTTCAATCAATTCATTCAGCAATTGCAAGACCCGCGGCTCGAACTCATCTCTGTTCTTGAAGCCCTTGAAGATTAGACGTTCACTTCGCATGGGATCGGCTTCAGCCGCCTGGCGAGCTCGCCAGATATTCGAGGCGATCTCCCGCACCCGTGTCAATCCAATCGTCTCACTGAAGATGACTCCACCCTGGCGCCGCCCCTCCGAAACCGCTGTCGCGTGATCTACGCCTACCGCGCCAGCGAATGCTCGAATGTAAAGGTTCTCTAACTCTGGATCGCGGCTCTCCAGAACAAGCCGATAGGCTCGACGATTGTGCCTTAGAACGAAGCGATTTCGGAGGGCCGCGCGGACCGCCGCTTTCGCGAGTGCCGGCGCAGTATTCGCATCCTCGGCGATGCCCAGAAGCGGTAATACGATCTGCTCATCATTTCGCAGAATCCGGCCGAAAGTATGAAGAGCGTTTGCGAGCGCGTCGGTGGAAATTGTGCGATCAGCCATCATCGCGTGGAAGAACTCTAATCGCGCCTCTTTCGCGGTTCCAAATATGACATATTGAAGGATTGTGTTGCGGACAAATCCATCGCTCGCGTCAAAATACAACGACATTGCCAAAGCTTGACGCTCTACAGGATTTTTAATGCCCTGCTTCAACGAGTCCATCGCCCACATGGCTTGGTCGATCCAGTACGCCTTCTTAATCCTGGCGTATTCTTTCCCGAGTTCGGGCAGCCGCTGGGCAATATCCAAGCGCAGCGGCTCGTTCGCGAACATCGAGCGATCAACTTCGGCGGAGGTGAGTATTGTCGTTTCGTCCCAGACAACATTTCGACCGCTCGATCCTCTAAGATCGGAGCCAGTGAAGTCGCAGCCTCGCAGGTCGCAATCAGAAAAATCGACACCAGAAAAGTCTCGATGACGCAAATCGACACCGCGATCTAGGTTCAGTATCTCTATTAGCTGTATAAAGTTGTCAGTGTCCGCGACATCCACAGCCTCCATTCGAGATATGTCTTCAGCGGTTAGGAGCTCGGAAAGCATTCCCCCTCTACTCATTGGTGATCTCCTGCTCGGAGATGATCAGCTTCTCTCCTACATCAGTGGCTAAAGCTCCAATTGATTTCGCAAGGAAGGCCTTGATTGTCTGCCTTTTGTTCCAATTGAGTGGGTCAAAAGCTTGGTTCAGTGGAATAAAGTCAAGGTCTCGCTTTTTGACGTAACCGCTGACACGTACCGCCGACCGATTGACCCCCTTACCGCGCTTCAGTTCACAGAGCACGTCGCTATCGGTAACGTAGGTTCCGACCTCCAGGTGCCCATCCGGTTCAAGAGCGGCGATGACCCACTGATCACCACCTATCGCCTTCACATAACCTCTTTCTGCTTTTGTTTTGCTACTCGTATGCGACTTGGTCTTCGCATCAACCGCTGCCGCACCCCTAGCGCCTAACGACAAGCTTGTGCGCCCGTCTGCCGCCATCCCTACGCTCGCGTTCATGCCCACAGAGGTCGAACTGTTTCGCTCCAGGACAACTTTCGTCTCCTCGACGATAGGCACCTTAACTGGCTCGCCTAAGCGATCGCCAGGGCGGATGTCATAGCCATCAAGTTCAACCTGGATGAAAACACGCCGAGCGGTGATGACTCCGACAGGGCTATCAATCTCAGGGCGGCCGACGCGAGCTTCTGACCGCAAGCGGAAGACCTCTTCATCATCACACTCAACACGAGACCGTAGGTCGAGAAGATCGACCACCATGTTCAGGGGGCGCTCGGTCATGTGCTCAGTCCGATCCCTAGCGTCACCTCAGCCTACCATTTCCCGATCGTTTCACTGTAAACTTCGTGAACATATCCGGATAGCTCAAGTCATTCAAACAGGCACCTAGACGGCGGTTTCGCTTCGCTGGGATGGGAGGGAACCATAGATCCTTAACCGGCGTAGAATCATGAGTAACTCCTTGTTCGACAGTAGTCGGCCGACTTATGGAGCATAGTGTTATCCACAGGCGATTTTGGGTCCTTGGGGGCGCAGCTGATACTCTCACCAGAGCCAATTTTTACGTTGGTATTTACGTTGGTAGTGTTGCTTCATGATAGAAAAATTATGTTATTTTTCAAATTGTTGCGAGAGGTGTGTGTAGTACTTCCGCGGCACCATTCTTCCATCCAGCATAGTCTGATTTTGTCCTGAATCCGTTGAGAAGCAATGGATTCGCTGCTGCGTGTCCGGATGTGTCCGCCCGCGTGTGTTGGTATCCAGCAAAATCATTGGTATTTCAGTGGTAGTTCCAAAGCCACTCGCCAGTGATGCCAACAACATGCCGCTCACGGACATTGCATTCGACGAATCAAATCATCCCAACAGCCGCAAAAGATTTCAGACGGTGAGGGGCTTCGCCTGTTTATTGCGGTTTCAGGGTCCAAGCTGTGGCGGATGTCCTACCGCTATATGAGCAAACAAAAGCTGCTAAGCTTTGGGCTTATCCGGCCGTGAGCTTGGCCGATGCAAGTCGCGCACGCGACGCGGCAAAGCAGGTTCTGGCAGCCGGTGACGATCCAGGCCTTAAGGTCAAGCTCGCAAAGATCGCCAAATGTGCCGGTGGTGATGAAACTTTTGGTAAAATCGCAGAGGAATACAAAGCTAAGCTCATCCGTGAGGGGAGACTTGGAGCGCAGGCTCGTCCGGCTTGCGCATTCGCGGAACCTGCCCGTGGTGCTGACCTGAAGCGGTGCTGGCCTACCCGTTGCGCTACACCCACCGGGTCGTGATCTCGAACAGCCGCCTGATCGCCCTTCGACGAGAACAGCGTCACCTCCCGCTACGAGGATTACCGTCGCGCCCAATCTGATCGCCAGAAGGTCATGACGCTCGGCGCCGACGAGTTCATCCGCCGGTTCCTGATCCATGTCCTGCCGCGCGGCTTCCATCGCATCCGCCATTACATCTGCTCGCCGGCGCGCCCGCAAGGCTAGTCCCGCGCTCGCGCGCGAACTCCCGGATGTCGCCGCGCTGCCCGATGACTGCAGCTTCCACGAACGGGACGACTTCCGCCCGCCATGCCCGCACTGCGGCGGGCACATGATCATCATCGAGACGTTCGAACGCTGGAGGCAGCCGCGCGGACCGCCACACAACGGCGACGAACCGGGAGATCGACCCATGATCTGGCATAGCCTGGCCCAGGTCAGCCCCAGGCGCTTCGGCTACCCCCGTGTTACCTGCGTAAATTACGCTCGTTTGGGGGATGCTGCCCTTAGGTTTGCCGCAACGATACGCAACGACGCGGTCATTGAAGCGGCACCGATGTCTCATGATGAGCGACGAAGTGCGGGTGTGGTCGCAGCGCTGCGACGGTTCCCGGCCGAACGTCGGGCGATCGACGATCTGGCTGCCCACAACGAGGACTTTCGCGACATGTGTGAAGAGCTCGCCGAAGCGGAGATGGCGCTTCTAGCGGCGGACGTGTTGCCACCCGGCGTACGGGAGGAAAGGCGCGCCGAATGGATGGCCGTGATCGACAGAATCTCGGCTGAAATTGCCGGCGTCTTGAATGAGGCGAACGTCATTCGCATCGGCTGGGCTGATCATCTGCGGCGGCGCCCCTGAGCGAGCCTCCTATACCTCGTTGCGCGTTCCGCGCTGCGGGGAACAACCGACGTGGTGAGCGCCACGCTTCAAGCTGAGAGAAGCCGACATGTATTACACAGACGACTCGATATTGCCCGAGAACATGCAGCCGCTGATCATCACGGCGGCTCCGTTCGGGCCCCAATGGCTCCCCGGCGATGCCGACATCCCGATCACCTGGGACGAGCAGGTCCAGGTCGCGGTGGACTGCTACAATGCTGGCGCGACCATGCTGCACGTGCATGTCCGCGACCCCGCCACCGGCCAGGGCTCGGTCAATTTCGACCAGTACAACTACTTCCTGACCCGCCTCAGGGAGGCGGTGCCGAAGATGATCCTGCAGGTTGGGGGATCGATCTCCTTCGCGCCGCATACCGCCGAGGCCAAGGCCAAGTGGCTCGACTATGACACGCGCCACATGCTGACCGAGCTCGATCCCAAGCCCGACTTCGTCACCGTCGCGACCGGCACCACGCAGTGGGACATCATGTCGATGACGATCCCCGACGACGTGAAGGGCACCCATCTTGAGAACAACCCGGATGTCCAGAGAGCCTGGTCGGGCATGTGGATCGACGCCGGCCCGGCCTTCTATATCGAGCACCTGAAGCGGCTTCGCGCCAACCGGATCCAGCCCTATTTCGTGCCGGCTCACATCCACCAGCTCGAGCTCATCGAGCGGCTGATCCGGGCGGGCGTCTATATGGGGCCGATGAACCTCGCCATCGCCGGCTATGGCGGCGGCACGCTCGGGCGCAACCCCTATCATTGGATGGATTTCCTTCGGCAGGTTCCGCAGGGCGCGGTGTCGACCTTCTGGTCGAGCATGCGCGGCCTGATCTCGCTCTCCGCTATGGCGATCGTGCTCGGCCAGCATGTGCGCGTCGGCAATGAGGACAATCTCTGGGGGCCGGACAAGAAGCGTCGCAGCTCGGTGCAGCAGATCGAAGGCGCCGTGCGCATCTGCGAGGAGTTCGGACGTAAGGTCGCGACCGCCGAGGAGGCCCGCGAGATCCTGAAAGTCGGCGTCTGGTACGACAGCGTCGAGGAGACCCTCGCCAATATCGGCCTGCCGCCGAACCGCCGCGACGGCGACAAGGGCTTCCTGGTCTTCGACACCGACGGGAGGAAGACGATCGCCAAGACCGGCGGCGACTCGCACCCGATGGCCTACTGCATGGTGCCGCCAGCCGCCGCGAAGCTTGCCATGGAGGCCGTTGCCGCGGCCAAGGCCAAGTCCTGAGATTTCACGGGGCGGCATACGCCGCCGCCCCCTTTGCTCACCTTAAGGGAATGAACCTGGTGGCACGCCTTACAAATTTCGAGATTTATGGCGACGAGCCCGAAGCGCTCGCGCGATTTTACGGCGCACTCTTCGGCTGGCGGATCGAGCGCGCAGAGGGCGTCGACTATTGGCGCATCGCCATCGACGGCGATGCAGCGCCGCTGTCGGCCGGCGGGCTGACGCGCCCTCCGGGCTTCGCCCATACCGGCTGGATGGTGTTTGTCCAGGTCGACTCGGTCGATTCCGCCCTCTTGGCTACGGAAGAGTTCGGCGGGACAGTGCTGAAAGAGAAGACGGCAGTTCCGAAGACCGCCTGGCACGCGGTGATCGCGGACCCGGCCGGCAACGCATTTCTCGTCTGGCAAGCGGACCCCGCGGCCTTTCCCCTTCCCGAGCCCGACTGACAGCCTCTCCAAAGGAGCGTTACGCCCATGCTATCGCAGCACGAACAATCCGGCGAGACAGGGCCTTGGGATCCGGCCCTGGAACAATTGCGGCTGTGGGACCCGGCATGGGCCGAGAGCTGCGAAAGGATGGCGACGAACCCTTGGAGGTCCGGTGTCCTTCCGCGCAAGACTGTCGAACTCATCAGCCTCGCGGTAAATGTGGCCGCCACGAACCTCAATGCGGGCGGTACGCGAAGACATGTCCGCTCGGCATTGGCCGCTGGCGCGAGCCGCGACGAGATCCTGATGGTCGTGAAGATGGCGTCGCTGCTGTCGATCCATAGCTGCAGCCTAGGCGCGACCATCCTCCTCGTAGAGACCGCGGCCGCTGGCATCCAATCGTCAGCCCACCTTGGGCTCGCCCCCTCGACGCCGGCATGCGACAAGATCCGGGAGCTCGGGCAATGGAACGATGCCTGGAACCCCTTCTTCGATCTTGATCCGGTCTGGACCGACGCATTCATGGCCACCGGCGCCGGCGTCTATGCGAGCAGCGTTCTGACCCCGCAGCTGATTGAACTGTTGAGCATCGCGTTCGATGCCTCCTTCACGCACATGTACGCGCCCGGCACGCGCCGTCACATCAAAGCCGCTCTGAAACTGGGGGTGTCGGTGGAAGAGATCATGGAGGTTCTCAAACTCTGCGTCGTCCAAGGCGTGCAGGCTTGCAATCTCGCCGTTCCGATCCTCGCGGAGGAACTGGCGGAACGCGTGATCCCCGAGGCGGACTCCTGCCATGACGCCGGCTGACTCGCAACGTCCGGATCCGACCAAGGGGGCCGGTCCGCGCGGAGCGCTCACCGGGCGCCTGGCCGCGCGCGGCCTCAGCGAGATCAAGCGTTTTGTGATCCTGTTCCTCTACCTGTGGGTACTGTTCGGCCTCTTCGTCTTGAACCAGAGGATCATCCTCCGGGAACACGACATCAACTTCACCTCCCAGGGGTTTGCCCTCATCAATGCGTTCATCATGGCGAAGGTCATGCTTATATTGGAAACTATAAATTTAAGTCGATGGCTACATCGGCGCCCTTTGATCTATCCAATTGTACATGACGCTTTTCTATTTTCGGTGTCTTTCATAATATTCCATGTCGCGGAAGAAATGGTTCTGGGGTTATTCAGGGGAGAAACGGCCGAACATAGTGTGCCGACGATTGGCGGCGGAGGGCTGGCCGGCATTGTCTGCGTCGCCGTGATCCTATTCTTCGCGCTGATACCGTTCTTCGCATTCCAGAACTTCAATCGAGCACTAGGCCCAGGCCGAATGAAAGCCATGCTGTTCGGGTTGTCGGATTGGCGCTCCGGCAAGTCGTAGCAGCGTCACGACCATCGAATTGAGAAGGGGGTGCGTGCCGTGAAAGGTCACGCTGACGGCAAGACGAAAACAGCAGCGCGGACGGCAGCCAAAGCTGCGAGCACGCCCACGCTTCCATCGACCTATAACGACGGAGCGGCCCTCGATCGCGTGCAATATCTCGAGGCAAAGCTCATCCTGAAGCCGGACCGCTTCACATCGGTGAAAAGCTTCCGCGACTTCGGCAAGATCGTGCAGCGAACGGCAAGGAAGCTCGGCGTCGGCTTCACTGAGGACAAGAAGGCCAGCGTCAGGCCAGAAGTGCGGGAGATCCTGTTTCTGGATACGCCGGATTTCGCGCTCTATTCGAATGCCTTCATATTGCGGCGGCGCATTTCCTATGTGGACGGCTTTGCCGAGGGCGATCCGGAGATCGTGTTCAAGTTCCGGCATCCCAATGAAGCGGCGGCGGCGGCGCTCGACGTGCGCCCCGACATCGACGGCGACTATCGGATCAAGTTCAAGGCGGAAGCGCTGCCGCTCAAAGACGAGATCGGTGGCTACCGGATTCTCTATTCGCACAATTGCCAGTTCGGCCTCAGCCAGACCCATGACAAGGACAAGACGTCCATGGAAACGCTTCACCGCGTCTTTCCGGCGCTGACGATGCTGAAAAAGTCTGGCAAGGAACGGGTCAGCCTGGTGAATGGCGGCATTGTCGAGGAGGTGCTGCTGCACCTCGGGACGCTCAATTTTGGGCGAGGCCTCAAGGCCAAATGCGATGTCAGCCTATGGCGCACGCGCGGCGAGCACCGCTCTCTGGTGGGCGAATTCGCGTTCCAAGCCAAATTTGATCGCAAGGAGGATATCGCGCAGCAGCAGAGGAAGATCGCCTCCCAGTTCTATGTGACGTTGCAGCGCGAGGTCGCGGACTGGCTGGCGCTCGGCGTCACCAAGACCGCCATGGTCTATCGCCTCAACGGAGCCGAGCCGCAAAGTCATGAGTGAGCCAAGCACGACCCACGCGCGCGTCGAGGCTGACGTCGCCGCAGCCAATGCGAGCGCTGTCTCGACCAGCGAGATCTTCCGCGTATTCCTCGTCATAGGCGCTACCAGCTTTGGTGGCGTCGTGCCTTACCTTCGCGAGCACCTCGTGGTTCGTCGCCCGTGGCTGGATGACAGGGCGTTCGTGGAACTCCTATCGATCAGCCAATCGCTCCCGGGCCTCAATGCCACCAACATGGCGATCCTGGTCGGTCAGAAGCTGAAAGGCGCCGGCGGCGCCGTCGCTGCGATCCTCGGCATATGTGTTCCCGGCGCATTGATGATGCTTGTCGTGGGGATCGTCTATCGCGCCTACGGGGATCACGTCTGGGCGACGGCAGCACTAAAGGGCGTTGCGGCTGCCTCAGTCGGCCTGGTCCTCTCGACCGTCGTGCAACTCAGCAAAAAGTCCCTGGAGCAGCATTTCGATCTGGTCTTCATCGCCCTGACGGTGGTCGCGGTGAATTACTTCCACTTTTCAGTGCCCAGCGCCCTTATCGGCGTCGGCGTCCTCGCCATTCTGTGGCATCGGCCAAAGCACAAGGACGAGGAGACGAAATCGTGAGCGAACTCCCGTCCCTCCTTGGCGTCTTCTCCTATCTTTCGCTCCTGACGGTCGGCGGCGGCATGGCCGCGTTTCCGGAACTGAAGGATCAGACCGTCGAGGTTCACGCCTGGCTGACGTTTCCACAGTTGGTGCACCTGTACAGCGTGGGGCAATTGGCACCCGGCCCCAATATGATGATGATCGTCCCTATTGGGGATTGGGCTGCGGGCCCGCTCGGTGCCGCGGCCGTGCTGCTGGCATTCTTCGCCCCGACCGCGCTGCTCACATTTCTAGTCGGAAGGTGGTGGGTGAAGCTGGCTCACTGGCCGTGGCGGACGTCGATCCAGAGTGGTCTGGCGCCTGTAGCCATAGGGCTTCTCCTTGCCGGGTGCTTCACCATGGCCAAGGGCGCGATATTCGGATTGGAGACAGCGGCGATCGCAGCCGGTGTCCTGCTTGTGCTGCTGAGCTACAAGATCAATCCGGCACTTCTGGTGCTCGGTGGAGCCGCAGTTGGGCTGATCTCATTCTAACGAGAGCGCCTCCGAACCTATTTGTTATCGAATTGCAGCTGAGGTCGTGTCGACCGGCTCCAGGGTCGACGGAAGTTGCAGGCCTGCCTTGCGCAGGGATGCAACAAGGCGATTGACATCGGCAGGCTGGAGAACGCGCATGGCAATTTCCTGACGAGCATTTTCAACCAGCTTGGGAGCGCGGGTCGTCAACCATTCGCGCTCGCGCGCAGCGTCGACGGCTTGACCGTTCTCCGCAAAAATCGCCGCAGCGATCAGATGATAATTCGGGTTCTCCGACGCTGACGTCTTCGTTATCCACATGGCCGCCTCGCGAAAGTCGCCGCGAAAATAGCTGCAAAGGGCGAGCCCGGTTTCGTAATAGGCCAGCGGACCTGGATTGCGCTTGCGCGCCTCATCTATCATGGCGCAGCCACGGGCCCAGTCGCCTGACAGGGCGAGGCGATACCCATATTCGCCCATAAGTTCGGTATCGTTGGGATTGAGATTGATTGCCTGCTCGCCAACCTTCAGCGCCGCTTCATACTCACCGTGAAAATACAGGGCGAACATCTGCGACTGGAGCGCGCGGATATTCTCCGGATCGAGTTCAACGGCCCGACGCGCCGCTTCGAGCGCCCGGTCGATCGATGCGGGCGACGATTGCGGATCAATTGGATATCGAAAGCGAATTTCATCAACATAGGTCTGGGAAAGCAGCGCCCAAGCCGTTGCGTAGTTGGGAAAGCGTCGAACCGCGTCCTCAAGGCATTTCCGCACGGCGGGGTGCGTCTTGGCGTCGAGGTTCGCGCGATAGGAATAATAGGAAAGCGTGCAGGCATAGGCCTGCCAGTCATCGGGGGCTTTGCGGGATGACCTTGATGCATCGGCTTGATAGATAACGCCATACGGTTGCCCAAGAGCCGTGGCGACCTGGCGGGCGATTTCGGTCTCGACGCCGATGAGCGTCGAAGCCAGAAGATCGCCGTTGTAACTGTTCGCCCAGATGACCGAATTGTCCATCCGGTTCAGCACGCGCGCGCGAAGGCGAAACTGGCTGTCCGTCATCTCGATGTCACCCGAAAGGACGTATCGCGGATCATCGACCGGCGACAGAACGCCCGCAGCGGCGACGCTGTTGCGTGGATCTCCCGAGATCGTGACGATGTCCTTGAACTTGGCGATCTGTCCAATGATCTCTTGCGTCAGGCCACGAGCGATAACCTGCGATTTCCCCACATCGGTAAGATCGTCAAAAGGCTTTACCAGGAGACGCGGAAGCGCCGGGTTCTCAACCCTGCCGCCTCTCATCCAATCCACCGCGAGATAAGACACAATCGCAAGAACGGCCAAGGAGCCGATAATGAGCGGGGCCAACGTGCGCCGACGCGGTTGATTAACGACCGGCGCCGCAGGGGAGGCTCGATGCCTGACTTCGAACTTCGGAACGTAGCTGCCTTTCGGAATGGAAATGACGACGTCATCCGACACGCCGGCCGTCAGATAATAGCGATCGAGCGCCCGCCGCAGATGACCGGCCTCAATGCGGACGATAGGATCCGAATGGGCATCGAACGTCGCGTCCCGACGAAACACCTCGATCGCGATGGCATAGGCCTTGATACGATCGGCGCGGCCCGCGAGCGCTTCCTCGACGACATAGCTCAGGAAATTGCGTAGCCGCTCGGTGGCATCGAAATCCTTGCTCTTCAGGATTCGGCACAACTGGGCCCTTATGCTGTCTGGATCTGCCGTACCAACAGCGCCGGCCTTCAAGTCGGGTTCAGCCGGCGAACCAACGGGTAAGGGTTCAGAGACACGCCATCCACGCACGATACTCTTCCCTCGAAGATCTCGAAACTTCCCGGCGTTCCGAGGCGGCTGGATTGTGCGGCTTGAAATCGAGTTACGTCAACTACCCGCAATTCCCGCGAGATCCTATCCCTGGGCGAGGCGAGAACGCCAGGGCTGTGGCTACATGTGGTGGTCGCTTCCGCCGATACCTGGGGGACGGGCGCATTCCATGCCTCAGGCTTCCGTGGCCAGGTCATCCCCGTCGTCTCAGCGAAACGGCTGGTGGTGGTCCAAACCGTCGACCTGAAGCAGAACCCACGCGGCGTCAGGACCAGCGCGTTCATCGGGACACCCGGCACAACCGACCGTCGCGATCATCGACAACCGCGCCTTGCGCTCCACGCCTGAAAGCCGGTCGCGTGCGGCTATGACGGCGCCAAGCGCAAGAAGGGCTCGAAGCCGCATCTGGCTGTCGATAAGCTCGGACATCTTCTGGCCCTCAGATCGACGGTGTTCCAGCTTGCAGGATGTCTCCAAAAAACGCGGTCGCCATGAACGGCCCTCTAGGCGGGGCCTGCAATTCAAGCTCTATCTCAACTTGGGATCGAAGTAGTCACGTACCCAGTCGCCGAAGACATTGATAGAAATCAGCAGGATCACCAGCAGGCTGCTGGGAAAGACCACGACCCACCATTCACCGGAGAACAGATAAGAATATCCGATCTTGATCAGCGTTCCGAGAGACGGCTGGGTAGTCGGCATGCCGAAGCCGAGGAAGGAAAGTGTCGCCTCCGTCATCACCGCAAAGGCAATGTCCATCGTGGCCAGAACGAATACGGCGTTCAGTACGTTCGGCAGGATCTGCCGGGCGATGACGGAAAGATGGCTGTGGCCGATGAGTCGCGCAGCGGCGACATAATCCTTGTTTCGCTGCGTCAGGGTCGCAGCGCGGACGAGCCGGGCAAAATGCGGCCAGTGCGAAATACCGAGCGCGAAGATCACCACCAGCATCGCATACCGATCCTGCACCGAAAGCGGCAGCAACGATTTGCTGATGCCGCCGATCAGCAGAGCCATCAGCATCGCTGGAAAGGTGAACTGGATATCGGCCATGCGCATGATGACGGCATCGGCAATACCGCCGAAATAGCCGCTGAGCAGACCCATGATGAGGCCGAGCGATACGGAGACGGAAACCGCCAGCACGCCCACCATCAGCGAGGTGCGCAGACCATAAAGAAGGAGTGACAGGAGGTCGGCGCCCTGGCTGTCGGTACCCAACAGGAAGCGCGCGTCACCCCCGGCCAGCCAGGCCGGCGGGAGGTGCGAATCGAGGAGGTCCAGTTTCGAGACGTCGTAGGGGTCCTGCGTCGCCAACCACGGCGCAAAGATCGCCGCGAGGATGATCACGCAGAGCAGGATTCCGGCAATCATCGCCGCCGGACGCCAGCGCAGGGATTTTAACACTGGGTTTGATCCCAGCGCCTTGAAAAACGCCACCGGTAACGACCGTCTGCGAAATTCGTTGCGATCGACGGCGCTCATGCTTTCGCTCCCATCTTGAGTCTGGGATCCGCCAGCGCATAGAGGAAATCGACGACGAGGTTGGTGAACACGAAGAAGCAGGCCACGACCATCAGAAATGCTGTCACAACCGGAAGGTCCGTCTGGGTCAGCGCGGACAGAAACAGCGTCCCCAGTCCCGGCCATTGGAAAACCTGCTCCACGACCACGGCAAAGGCGAGCAGATAGCCGAGCTGGATACCGCTGACCGTGATGATCGGGATCAGCGTATTGCGCAGCGCGTGCTTGAAATTCACCCGATTGTCGGGAATGCCGCGTGCACGCGCGAAGCGGATATATTCGGCCCGCAGCACCTCCAGCATTTCTGCGCGGACGAGACGGGCGACCAGTGCCACCTGGCTGATCGCCAGTGCGAAACCGGGCAAGAGCAGCGACCGCAGACCGGAGGGCGTCAGCAGCCCCGTTTCCCAGCCGCCCAGCCGCACGGTCTCGCCGCGCCCGAAGGACGGCAGCCAACCGAGCGTGACCGAGAAGATCAGAATCAAGAAAATGCCGACCACGAAGGTCGGAAGTGAAACGCCGACGACGGAGATGGTCATCAAGGCGCTCGACCACATCTTGCGGTGATGTACGGCGGCGATCACGCCGAGCGGGATGCCGATCCCGAGCGAAAAGACCAGTGCCGTCGCCGCCAGTTCCAACGTTGCTGGCACCCTTTCGAGAATGACGTCGATCACTGGCCGTTGGGCGATGTAGGACATGCCGAAATCGCCGGTGAATACGCGCCCGAGATAACGCACATATTGGAGCAGCAGCGGATCATCGAGGCCGAGCCGCATACGCAGCGCGGCACGCGCTTCGGGGGTTGCATCGACACCTAGCACGCTGGTTACTGGATCACCGGTAAAGCTGCCGAGCAGGAAAGCGATGACGCTTACCACGAACACCACGAGGATGGCGTGCATGAGGCGCTGGATGAGATAGCTGCTGTTCACGACGCTGGTCCATCCGATCGGTGAAGCGGGTCGGCTCGAAGCGAAATCCGCCTCAAAGCCGGTTTGGTCTCGATCACCGCTTGATTTCGACGTTCTGCAACATCACCGTGCTGTCGGCGCGGACGGGGATCTTCACCGCCGCGGTCATCGCCCAGGTCAGGAACGGCTGGTGCAGATAGACTGCATGCACGTTGTCGCGGGCGATTTTCAGACCCTCACGGTAAAGTTCGTTGCGCCTCTTCGGATCTAGCGTCTTCACCAGTTCGTCAGTCACCGCGTCGAACTGGGGATTGGTCCACATTGCCCAGTTCTGCTGCCCCCGGCTCTTGTCGCGGGTCGCCATCACGGCCACGAACGTGTCCTGCACATCGCCGGAATTGCCAGCCGCGCCGATCAGGTGAAAGCTAGAATTGGGGCCATTGGTCAACATCTTGGCGAATTCCGGCCACACCATGCCGTTGACCTTCACGTCGATCCCGACGCGTGCCAGCATCGAGGAAACGGCCTTGCAGATTTCGTCGGTGTTGACGTAACGCTCCAGAGGGCAGTTGAGCGTGGTGGTGAAGCCGTCGGGATAACCGGCTTCCGCTAGCAGTTTCTTCGATAGATCGACGTCATATTTCCAGTGCTGGTCGAGATCTGCCTGGTAGCCGGAGAAGCCCGGCGCCGATCCGATGCCGATGACCTTGGCCTTGCCGCGCATGATGCGGTCGACGATTAGCTGCGCGTTGATGCCGTGCGCGATCGCTCGGCGCACGCGAACGTCCTTGAATGGATTGGCCTTGAGCGGCTGGCCGGACTTGTCGGTCGTCGCCAGCGCGAGGTCGCGGGTGCCGTCCATTTCCAGTTCCATGAATAGACGCTGTGGTCCGTCCACGACCGACATTTTCGGCGTCTGCTCGACGCGGGGAATATCCTGCAGCGGCAGGTCGGTGATCATGTCCACTTCACCGGACAGCAGAGCGGCGACGCGGGTTGGCGCGGAGTTGATCGCCGTATAGACCGCATCGGTCAGATTGCCCTTGAACGTGCCCCACCAAGCGTCGTTCTTCTTGAAGACGGTCTTCTGCCCGGGTATCTGCTCGGCGAGCAGCATCGGCCCAGTGCCGTTGGCGTGACGCAGCGAAAACGCTTCCGTGCCCTGTGTTCCGAGCGCCGGAACGGTGGCCACGCCGTTGTCTGTCGCCCATTTCTGGGACATCACGAAAAGCCGCGTCAGCTTGACAGGCAGGATGGGGTCCGCGCCCTTAGAGATGATATCGACCGTCGAGCCATCGACCACCTTTGCGTCGGTGATGTTGCCGAACAGCGTCTTATAGAGCGCAGCGGATGCTTGGCGCTTGACGGAGAATGCGACATCCTCGGCGGTCATGACTGAACCATCGTGGAACTTCACGTTTGGCCTCAGCGTCAGGCGCCAGGTGCTCTCGCCCACGGGTTCCCACTTGGCCGCGAGGCCGGGAATGGGGTTCATGTCGGCGTCGAGCTCGACCAGGCTTTCATAAACCTGGCGGACGATGCTGGTCGTCACGAAATCGTTGGTCGAGTGCGGGTCGAACGTCAGCGCGGCTGTCGTCCCCGCGAATTTCAATGTTTCAGCCATAACCGGCTGGGCAAGGCTAAGGACCGCGGTCGTGGCCAGAAGGATGAGGGTTCCCCTTAGTTTCATTGATGCCTCCTTTGATGGCTGGGGCCATCTCTACATGAAACGATCATTTGATCAACATGCTTTACAAGCGTTGTAATTCTCCGCAAACTAAGTCTGCCGCCATGGCCAACATTGCCAAGCGCGACCTGCTGCACGCAGCCACGCGCCCGGGAGCTGACACGTATGAATGCGAGTGGGAGTGCCACGATTGCCGGCACGGCAGGACAAGCGGCAATGCCGAACAATCAGGATACGCAGGCGCAGCGGGCTCCACTGCTTTCAGTCCGAAACTTGGAAGTATCCCTTCGGCATCCTGACCGAATGGTCCAGCTGGTGCGCGGCATTTCCTTCGATGTCGTGCGCGGCGAGGTGCTAGGCATCGTCGGCGAATCCGGCGCCGGAAAGTCGATGGCCGGCACCGCCATCACCGGCCTCCTTGAAGGCGCATTGAAGCGCACGGCCGGCGAAATCATCCTCAATGGCCGCCGTATCGACACTCTGTCTTCAAAGGAGATGGCAAAGGTCAGGGGTGCGGAAATCGGCATGATCTTCCAGGATCCGCTGACCTCGCTGAATCCGGTCTTCACCATCGGCCGCCAGTTGATGGAAACCATCATCCAGCATACCGAACTGCGCGGGGGCGCCGCTTTCGACGAGGCTGTGTCGCTGCTTCAGCAGGTTGGCATCCCGGCCGCCAGTGAGCGCATGGACAGCTATCCCCACGAATTCTCGGGCGGCATGCGCCAGCGCGTGGTCATCGCGCTAGCACTCGCCAGCCGGCCGGACCTGATCATTGCCGATGAGCCCACGACAGCGCTCGATGTGTCGATCCAAGCGCAGATCATCACGCTCTTGAAAAACCTGTGTCGGGAGCGCGGCACCGCCGTCATCCTGATCACCCATGACATGGGTGTGGTTGCAACGACTGCAAACAGGGTGGCGGTGATGTATGCCGGGCGGATCGTCGAGAACGGCCCGGCGGCCGAAGTCGTCGCCAATGCGCGGCATCCCTACACCCGCGGCCTTATGAAATCGATCCCGGAAATCGGCCATCGCCTGCGCCGGCTGCAGCAGATCGACGGCGCAATGCCGCGCCCGGACAATCTGCCGACCGGCTGTTCGTTCTGGCCGCGGTGTCCCGTCGCCTTCGATCGCTGTCGAAGCGAGCGCCCCGAACTCATCGGGAGCGCGAACCACACCGCAGCCTGCTGGCTGAACGCGGAAGGCGCTGCGTCATGACATCCTCCCCGGCCATAAAGCAATCCTCGCTCCCCGAACCGTCGCCGGCAAGCCGGGAACCGCTCGTCATCGCCCGCAATCTGTCGGCGCGCTTCGCTGTGAAGTCGAACTGGGTGGATCGGCTGATCAAGCGGCAACCGCAGCGCTATCTGCACGCGGTCAATTCCCTCAACCTGTCGATTGTCGCCGGAAAGACAATGGCGCTGGTGGGCGAATCCGGCTGCGGCAAGTCGACAGTGGCCCGCTGCGCCGCCGGCCTCTACACGCCGACGGGCGGCGTCGTGACTTTCCGCGGTAAGGATATGGTGCAGATCGCGAAGCAATCGCTGCCCGAGCGGCGGGAAGTGCAGATGATCTTCCAGGATCCCTACGCTTCGCTCAATCCGCGCTGGCGCGTCGGTCGCTCCATCGCCGATCCGATCCATACCCTCGGCATCGAAAATAGCCGGCGGGTGATCCGCGCGATGGTCGCCGAGCTCCTGATCACCGTGGGTCTTTCACCTGCCGATGCGGAAAAGTTTCCACACGAGTTTTCCGGCGGCCAGAGGCAGCGCGTGGCGATTGCCCGGGCCCTGTCGTCGAACCCGAGCTTCATCATCTGTGACGAGCCGACGTCAGCGCTCGACGTGTCCGTGCAGGCGCAGATCCTCAACAAGATGAAGGATCTCCAGGACCAGCTCGGCCTCACATATCTGTTCATCAGCCACGATCTCGGCGTCGTCGATCACATGTCGGATGTCATTGGGGTCATGTATCTCGGCAATCTGGTCGAGGTCGCGGATCGCGAAACGCTATTTGCAAGGCCGATGCACCCCTATACCCGCTTGCTGCTTGGCGCTGTGCCGAAGGTGCGAGCCGAGAAGACGGAACTGCAGCCGCCGCTCGGCGAATTGCCCAACCCGATGAACCCGCCATCCGGCTGTTCCTTCCGGACCCGCTGCCCCTTCGCCATCGCTCTCTGCGCCGAACGGAAGCCGGCAGTCCGTCTGATCGGTGAAACGCAGGTGGCCTGCCATCGCGCCGAAGAGATCAATTGAAAAGAGATGTGGGTAGCCTCGACCATCCGCTCGGGATCAAGGATCAGATCATTGCTTGAGAGCCACCACTTCGATTTCGACTTTGATGTCGTCATTGACGAAACCGCAGACGACGGTGGTATTCGTCGGGCGAATCTCGCCGAAGGTCTCGCCGAGGATTATGGAGATTGGCATGATGTCTTTGCGACGCGCGGCGAAGACGCGCAGGCTGACGATGTCCGAAAGCGCGGCATCGGCCTCGGCAAGCGCGCCGGCAATGATCTCGATGGACTTGCGGGTCTGCGCCTCAATGTCGTCGGAGCCGGTTTCACCTTTAACGTAGCCGGCTGTTCCGGAAATGAACACCCAGTCGCCCTGTACAACGGCACGCGAATAGCCAGCGATTTTCTCGAAGGGTGAGCCTGAGGAAATGAGACGGCGGGACATGGCAACTCCTTGTGTTTTGAGTTTTGATCAATTGATCGTATCGCGGTGTATTTTATGCTGACAAGGCGTTATTGCGGCCTGACGGAAAGTTCGATGCAGGTTTCCACTCAAAAGACCCTCTGGACCATGACCGGCAATCCTATCCCGGATTTCCGGCAGTCGCTGGTGCCCGGCGTTGCGGATGTCGTTGTCATCGGCGCCGGCTTTACCGGCCTTGCCGCCGCGCGCGAAATCGCCAAGGCCGGGCGCAAGGTAGTCGTGCTGGAGGCCGCCTTGATAGGTGCGGGTGCGACGGGGATGAATGCTGGCTTCGTGGTGCCGAATTTCGCCAAGGCCGACCCCGCAACGACCTACAAGAAACTGCCGAGGGAGAAGGCGCAATCCCTGCTCAAGCTGGTCGGTGAAGGGGCCGATACCGTTTTCGGAATCATCCGCGAAGAAGGGATTTCCTGCGATGCCAGCCAAGTCGGCTGGCTGCAGCCGGCCTATGGCGCGGCGGCCGCCGAACTTCTGCACCAGCGCGCTGCCGACTGGCGCGCGCTCGGCAGGCAAGTCCGCTTCCTCTCGCCGAAGGATATTGAGAGGGAGACGAGCCTTTCGATCTATTCCGGCGGACTGCTCGATGAATCGGGCGGCACAATTCACCCTCTGAACTATGCGCGTGGCCTCGCCGAGGCCGTCATTCGCCACGGCGGTGTGATCCGCGAGGACGTTGAGGTCACGGATATCCGCCGGCACGGTGAAGGCTGGAGCGTTTCCTTTCACGGCAGCCAAATCGAGGCGGCCAGCGTGCTGTTGTGTACGAACGCCTTCACGTCCGGTGCGGCCTGGCGGATGGGTCGTACCACGGTCCCGCTGCGGGTCTATCAGGTGGCAACGCGCCCGCTGCGCCCAGAAACCGTCGAACGGATTTCACCAAACCGCCGGCCGGTCGGCGATACGCGCTCCAACCTGTTCACCTACCGGCTGGATCGTGACAACCGGCTGATCAGCGGCGGCATGGCCGTCATTCCGGTCGGAGCCTTCGAGCGGGTGGGCAAGGCCGTCGTCGATCGCCTGGTTTCGGAATTAAAGCTGGAGCGCCATCCGGGCGTCGAGGTCGTGTGGACAGGGGTTGCGGCGATGACGCCTGATTTCCTGCCACGAATCCATGAATTCGGTACAGGGTTCTACGGCGGCATCGGCTGCAACGGTCGCGGGATCGCCATGACCGCCCAGCTCGGCCGGGTTCTGGCCCGCGCGGCGCTCGGCGAGCCATTGGAGACGCTGCCGGTCCCGACCGTGAAGGCGCGGCCACTGCCATTCCACTCCTTCACCCAGATCGTCGCCTCAGCAGCACTCGCCCATGCCCGCTTCAAGGATTGGATGACCCAATGAGTGACACAAGGATGAGGATTGGCTTTGTCGGAACCGGCAAGATGGGCTTGCCTGTCTGCCTTCGCATCCGTGAGGCGGGCCATGCGATCACTGTCATGCCTTCGCCTCGTACCGCTGGAAGATTGCCTCCTGAGCTTGAGGCAATGGGCTGTAATGAGGCTCGAACCGGTCATGAACTGGCCACGCGCATTGACATACTGATCACCTGCCTGCCTTCCTCCGCCGAGGTCGACTCTGTCCTGACGGATCAAACAGGCGTCTTCTCCGGCTTGTCGGCGGGCTCAGGCCTGCTTCACATCGATCATACCAGCGGCGATCCTGATATCAGCCGCAGGCTCGCCGCGGAATGGCACGCTCGCGGCGGCGATTATGTCGATGCGGCGATCTCCGGCACGCCGGAGCTGGCACGCAATGGCGGCCTCAAATTGCTGTGTGGCGGCTCGCTTGCGCTGTTGGACCGAATGCAGCAGGTCACGCGAGCCTATGCATCCGAGATCATCGCCGCCGGCGAGACGGGAAGCGGCCACATGCTGCGCCTGATCGGCGGCCTGATGGGCTATGGCATGGCTATGCTGTCGAGCGAGGCCTTCTTGGCGGCAGAGGCCGCGGGTATCGCTCCGGACAAGCTGAAGGCGATGATCGCCGGCACCGGCGCCGACAGCCGCACGTTCCAAGCCATGGCATCCGCCGAAATAGAAGGGCCAAACAGCCCAGCACGCCGCAAGCTCGCGCTGGCGACCGCCTTCAAGGATCTCGACACGCTGTTAGCCAAGGCTCGCAGTCTCGACTGCGACCTGCCGGTCGTTGACCTGATCACGCAGCGGCTGTCCCAGGCCATGCGTTTTGGCGGCCCAGATGCGGTCATCAGCGACCTCAGTCAATGCCTCAAGGCGGTGCCGCCTAGCCGAAGGACAATAGCATGAAGACGCCCCCCCGCATCCGGATCCCGAACCTTGCCAGAACCGATTTCGCTGACGGCAGCGCCTTCGGCGAGGTCGGCGCCTATGAAATACTGTCCGGGAAGGCACAGGTTTCCATCGATCCTGCCGATCACTCCGTCTCGCATGCCTACGACATCGCACTGGCCACTCGTGATGCCAATGGCCAGGTCAGCGCGTCGACGGATGTCTGGATCCTGCGCCCGACCGACCCGGCCAAGGCGAACGGCACGATCTTCTTCGAATTCGTCAATCGCGGCAACAAGCGCTGCCTGCAGTTCTTCAACAACGGCGTCCCGACCAACCGCCCGTCCACACCCGCGGATGCCGGCAACGGCTTTCTCATGCGGCAGGGCTACACGGTCGTCATCGCCGCATGGCAGGGTGACGTTCTGCCCGGCGACGGTCGCATGACCGTGCGGCTGCCGGAAGCCGTGGATGAGAACGTCCCGCTCTCAGAGCGCATCAAGGTGGAGTTCATCTGCGACACGCCGGGCATTACCTGCCTACCATTGTCCGGCAAGACAGGCACCTATAGCTATCCAGCGCGCTCCCTTGATACCAGCAAAGCCGTCCTGCAGCGACGCCGCTATCCCCATTCCGCACCGCAGACGATTGGTCCGGAGCGTTGGTCCTTCACGCAGGTCCTCGGCAATGGTGGTGGCCTGAGCCGGGGCGACGTGCAGGGTGGTGAACAGGCGCTCGTTCCCTCGGCGGAGCATATCCATCTGCCCGAAGGCTTCCAGCAAGGCTGGATCTACGAGCTGACCTATGAGGCGACGCGGCCGCTCGTCTTCGACATGGGCTTCATCGCCGTTCGCGAACTGATCAGCTTCCTGAAGACCGAGCGCAGCGATGCCAACCCGCTTTTCAAAGCCGACACATTGCCGAAATTCGCGATCGCCTGGGGCCGTTCCCAATCCGGCCGCTGCATCCGCGATTTCGTCTATCGCGGCTTCAACGCGGATGCGGCGGGCCGCCGCGTCTTCGACGGCGTGCTTCCGCACATCTCCGGTGCCGGCAAGACGATGCTCAATCGCTTCGCCAATCTCGTAGTTGCCGCGTCGCGCCAGTATGAGGACAACCTCAACCCCGCCGACCGCTTCCCCTTCTCCTATGCCATGAGCCGCGACCATATCACCGGACGAGAAGATGCGATCTTGAAGCGCCCGGAAACCGACCCGCTGGTGATCCACACGCAGACAGGCTCGGAATACTGGTATCGCCGCGGCTCGCTAGTCCACACCGACAGCCAGGGCAACGATCTCGAACTGCCGGAGACGGTGCGCTATTATTATTGGGCAAGCTCACAGCACTGGTCCGATCCGATGCCGGCCAAGCCGCCGCTCGGTATCTGCACCAACCACCAGAACATCGTTTCCACGGTCGCCTTCTTCCGCGGCACGCTGACGCTCATGCAGGCATGGCTGGAGGGCAAGGCGCCGCCGCCTAGCCTCTATCCCAAAAGGGAAAATGGCACGCTCGTCTCCTTCGAGACTTGGCGGGCAAATTTCCCGGCCATACCCGGCACGCTTCTGCCTCGAGAACCCAATCGCCTCGCGCATGTCGACTATGGCCCGGATTTCGACACGGGTGCCCCCGCTCCCGCCGATCCGACAATCGATCCGGCGAAAGAATATGCGGTTCTGGTTCCTGCGACCGATGCGGACGGCAACGACCGCGCCGGCCTTCTGGCACCGATGGTGCAGGTGCCGCTTGGAACCTATACCGGCTGGAATCTTCGCAACCGCGGCTACGGCTACGGCGCGTTGCACGATTTCTCCGGCAGCTACATTCCCTTCCCGGAAACCGCCGATGAGCGCCAACTGACCGGCGATCCGCGCCTCGCCATCCTCGAACGGTTCGCGTCACCGCAGGACTATACGGAAGCCATCCGCCGGGTGGCCGAAGAGCTCCGCACCGGAGGCTTCTACCACCCGGAAGACGTCGAATTCGCGACAGCTATGGCGCGGCGTTTCGGCGCGGTCAACCACCTCCATGGCCTCCCGGCCTGACCCGTCCTCGAGCGCCTCAAGAAAGACAGTCATGACCTATCTCGCCAAGAGAATTACCGAAAGCTCGAAGAAGTCGTTCGGCATGTATGCGCGGGCCGCCAGCCTGAACGGCGCCGAGCGCGACCTCATCCACATGGAACTCGGTAGCCCGCATGCCGATACGCCGGAGCCCATAAAGCTCGCGACGATCCGGGCGCTGATGGAAGGCAACGTCCATTATTCCCATCTCCAGGGCATCCCGAAGCTGCGCAAGGCGCTGGCGGAAAAGCTAGCGTCGAATAACAGCCTTGACTATTCGCCGGAAGAGATCGTCATTACCAACGGCCTGACACATGCGTCGTTCGCGGCCTTCATGGCGTTTCTCGATCCGGGCGACGAGGTGATCCTGCTCGAACCCTATTACCCGCAGCATGTGGGAAAGATCGAACTGGCCGGCGCCAAGCCGGTCTTCGCAAAGCTGGATGCGGCCAACCGCTTCTCCATCAATCCGGCGCTGATCAAGGAAAAGATCACGCCGAAGACGAAGATGATCGCCCTCATCAATCCCTGCAACCCGACCGGCCGCGTCTATACCCGCGAGGAACTGCAGGATCTTGCGGACCTCGCCATCAAGCATGACCTGTTGATCGCCTCGGATGAGGTCTACGAGGAAATCCTCTTCGATACCGCCAAGCACATTTCCATCGCCTCGTTGCCGGGCATGCGCGAACGGACCATCTCGATGTTCGCCTTCACTAAGAGTTTTGCCATGGACGGATGGCGCATCGGCTATCTCACGGCACCGGCCAATCTCATCGAAGGCATCCTGAAGATCACCGCCAACGACGTGACCCATGTCAACACCTTCATCCAGGAAGGCGCCTTCGCGGCTGTGACCGGCCCCTCGGAAATCCTGCAGGAACTGGTCGCGGAAGATCGCATCAAACGCGACATCGTCGTCAGCCGCCTGAACCAGATGCCCGGCATCACCTGCGACTGGCCGGAAGGCACGATCTACGCTTTCCCTAATATCGCGGCCCTCGGCATTCCAGCCCAGATGCTGGCGGAAACCATTCTGGAAAAAGCCGACGTGGTCGTGGAGGCTGGCAGTTTCTACGGCGCGGCTGGCGAAGGCCACCTGCGCGTCTGCTTCGGCTCCCAGTCCACGGCGCGGGTCGCAGAAGCCATGGACCGGCTGCAACACTTCTTTGGTTCACTGTAAGCAATCGTCTTCCGGCATAAGCCTGTTGCCCGCCATCCGCAAGGATGGCGGGCTTTTTCCATGACGATGAGTAATATGGACGCTCAGTTGAGCTTGAGGTCTTGCAGCAGCAGCGTTGAATCCGAGCGCAGCGTACCGTCGATGTTCTTCTTGGCGCTCCACACCAGGAATGGCTGGTAGAGGAAGACCGCATAGACTTGATCTTTGGCGATTTGGATGCCCTTCCGATAGAGCTCCTGCCGCTTGGCGGGATCGAAGGTGACGCGGATTTCCTGGCCGATCTTGTCGATCTCGCCGTTATGCCAGAGAGCCCAGTTAAAGGATCCCTGCCCGGCCTTGGTGTCGCGGGTCATCATCAGCGAAATGAACGCGTCCTGCACGTCCCAACTGCTCGCCACCCCGATGAGGTGGAAACTGGTATTCGGGCCGTTCACAAGCATTTTTGCGAACTCAGGCCAGACATACATCTTCAGCTTCACGTCAATGCCGATGCGGGCCAGCATCGAAACGGCCGCTTTGCAAATGTCTTCCGAATTGGCGTAGCGCTCGGACGGGCAGTTGAGCTGCGTCGTGAACCCGTCGGGATAGCCGGCCTCCGCAAGCAGCGCCTTGGCCTTGGCGACATCCGTCGGCCAGCGCTTGTCGAGGTCTTCCTGATAGCCACCGAAGCCGGGAATGGACGGGATGCCGACGACGCGGGCATTGCCGCGCAGGATACGCTTGGCGATTGTATCGGCATCAATGGCCTGGGCGATCGCCTGGCGTACCCGGACGTCCTTGAACGGGTTTGTCTTCAAAGGGTTGCCCTGCTTGTCCCAGGTGTCGAGCGCGACGTCGCGGCTGCCGTCCATTTCGAACTGCATCCACAGAAGCTGCGGCGACTTGCGGACCTGCAGGTTGGGCGTGGCCTCTATGCGCTCGATATCTTGATACGGCACGTCGGAAACGAGATCCACCTCGCCCGAGAGCAGCGCGGAAATTCGCGTCGGCGCCGAGGTGATCGGCACGTAGGTCGCTTCCGTGACATTGCCCTTGCCGCCGCCCCAATAGCCGTCGAACTTCTCGAACACGGTCTTGACGTTCGGATCGTGCTGCCTGAGCTTCATCGGGCCGGTGCCGTTTTCGTGGCGCAACGAATAAGCCTCGGAGCCGGCGGCGCCGAGGCTCGGGATCGCTTCCAGACCATTGGCCAGCGACCATGGCTTCGACATGATGAACATGCGGACCATCTTCTCGGGAAGGATCGGATCGGGCTGCTTGCTGCTGACTTCGACCGTCGATCCGTCGACCGCAACCGCCTTGTCGATCTGGCCGAAATAGGCGGAGTAATAGCTGCTGCCTTTGGCGCGCATGATCGAGAACACGACGTCGTCGGCCGTCATCGTGCTGCCGTCGTGGAACTTCACGCCTTCGCGCAGCTTGAAGGTCCAGGTCAGATCGTCCTTCTTGGTCCAGGATATCGCGAGACCCGGAACCGGCTTCATGTCTGGCGTCAGCGCGACGAGGCTGTCGTAGACCTGGCGAAACAGCGCCGTGGTAGTGAAGTCGTTGGTGCCGTGCGGATCGAATGTCAGCGGCGAGACGGGTCCTGCAAAGCGCAATGTTGCCGCATGTGCGCCGCCCACCATAAGCGAGACGGCAAACGCCGTGCAGGCAAGCAATCTTTTCATATCGCCATTCCCCTTTTTTTGCTTTGAATATCCGGAATTTCCAGCGCCGAATGCGCCTCAATAATGCTTGGGGTCAGCCAGTGCCTCCTCGCCGGCCACCTTGCCGACGACATCGTCCGCCTGGGCGACAACGGCATGGCGGCAGGCGAAAAACACGCCCGACGTGGCGCTGCGGATTTCCAGCCGGACGGCATCGAGATCGCGCGCGAAGGGCTGAACAACCTCGGCGATGATCTCGCCCTTCTCGATGAGGTCACCGAGAAGCCGCCTGTAGACGACGATGCCGGGCACGGGCGTGCGGATGAATTCAACGCCTTCGAAGCGGATCGGCTCGACCAGCGGCTTGCCGGCCGCAACAGTTCCCTCGATACTGCCGTTGGCGGTTAGTAGCGTCACGAAATTAGCGGCGTCCTGTCTTGCCTGGTCGTCATCGACATGGC
This sequence comes from Chelatococcus sp. HY11, assembly GCF_018398335.1. NCBI lineage: Bacteria > Pseudomonadati > Pseudomonadota > Alphaproteobacteria > Hyphomicrobiales > Chelatococcaceae > Chelatococcus > Chelatococcus sp. HY11. The sequence goes on along the minus strand of NZ_JAHBRX010000001.1, from coordinate 2,967,264 downwards.
CCGAGCCGCGCAATTCCAGCGTCACGCTGAGGCATGCCTGCGGGATCGAGGCGCTCGTGCCGAAGTGCTTGGCGAGATCGGCCCAGGGCCGGCTGCAGGCGGTATCGAACAGCGGCGGGTAGTCGGCATAGAAGATGAGTTGCGGATCGAGGTGACTGACGAGCTTTTCTCTATGTTCCACCGTCCAAGGCGCCATGACGGCCGCGAATAGGGCATCCTCTTCCGCGTGCATATCAAACACGTAATCGGCATCGCAGGCGAGACCGAGAAGCTTCAAGCGCAGATCGTCCAGCTCTGTCTTCGGCGTCTTGGCGGCAATCGTGCCCTTCATAGCCTTTCGGATCGTTGCGACGTTTGCATCGGCATCGTCGGTAAGCTGTCCTTCCAGTTGAGATACGACGGCTGCCGCCAAATCGAGAAAGCCGCGATTGAAATTGGCGCCCGAAGCCAGAGAGTTACGGCCGAGATGGACGCCGAGCACGGTATCCCCCAACCCGATCGGATTGGCGGCCGGCACCACGACAATCTCCCCGCGGATTTTGCCGTCCCCATCGGCCCGCCGCAGCATCGGCAGAAGGTGATGGACAATGACCATGCCCGGCACTTCGGCAGCATGGAGGCCCGCTTGGATATAGACCTTCGGTCTCGCGCCAGGCTCGCCAAAACGATGAATAGCAAGACTTCGCTCCACGCCTGCATTGGATAATTTCAATGCAATCTGTTCGCAGGCGTAGGTCATATCTTACTCAATTCATGTTGATGTTATGATCAAATGATTTATGAATCTTTTCCGTTGTCAATAGTTTTGCGCGGTAGAAACCGCGATTGTGACCTCGGGAAAGCGATCGATGTCCCTCTCCGCCACGCCGGCCATCCACTTCAACGAGACCAAGCGCATATCGCCGGCGTATAATGCCCGGGAGTTTGGCAATGCCGGCGTCTACGAATGGGTCATGGGAGAGTTTCATTGCGAGATCGACCCCAATGACCCACGCAACAGCGGTATTGCTCTTCTGGATCTGGCGCCCAAAAACGAGCGTGGATTTGTCGAATACGACGTCGAGGTCCAAACCCTCAAGCCGATCGACGAGAGCAAGGGCAACGGCTGGCTTCTTTACGACGTCCTGAATCGCGGCACGAAGCGGGCGATCCAGCGGATCAATACCGGCCCGGCAACCAATCTGCCGTTCGAGGATCAGCATCTAGGCACCGCCTACCTGCTCGAACGGGGCTTTACCCTCGTCTGGACGGCCTGGCAGGGCGACGTTCCGACCGGTGCCGGCCGAATGCTGGCAAAGCTTCCGGTTGCCTCACGGCCGGATGGCCCTGTGATCGGCCTGGCCCGCGAAGAATTCATCAAGGACGCGAAAGCGATTCTGCGCGAAGATACGATCGAGGAGATTTCCGACGCGGTTTTCCGCTATCGGCTCGCCTATCCTGCAGCCAGCACCTTCGACACGTCCGCCACCCTGACCATCCGTCAGAATGAGGCCGACCCTCGCCAGACCTTCGCCGATCTCAGGTGGCGCTATGTGGACGAGTCGACAATCGAGATCGACCATGCCGGACAGCCTGCTTTCGATCGTGGTTCGATCTACGAATTCATCTATACGGCCAAGAATCCGGTCGTGATGGGCCTTGGCCTCGCCGCGATACGTGACGCGGTCTCCTTCCTGCGTTATGGCGGCTGCGAACACGGTCCGCGTCCGCTTGACGCGCGATATAAACGGGCGCTGGGCTTCGGCCTTTCGCAAAGCGGCCGCCTGCTGCGTGATTTTCTACACCAGGGGTTCAATGCGGATCTTTCCGGTCGACCAGTTTTCGACGCGGTCATGCCGCTGATCGCCGGGTCGCGGAAGACCTTTCTCAACATGCCGTTCAGCCAGCCCGGCCGTTTTTCGCGGCAGCATGAGGATCATACCTTTCCGGGCGATCAGTTTCCGTTTGCCTATGGCGACCAACGTGATCCGATTAGCGGCAGGGCAGATGGCATTCTGAACCGCGCCATCGCCGCCGGCGTCTGCCCGAAGATCATGCATCTCGATACGGAGTCCGAATATCTTTCCGCCCGGTCATCGCTGGTGACGACCGATGCGCTCGGCAACGATGTGCCGCTTCCCGATAGTGTCCGTGTCTATCTCGCATCCAGCGTCGCGCATGGGGATTATGTACTGCCGCCGGAAGTTGCCTCGGCAGCAGGCAATACCCTGACCTATGGTGCCCTCACGCGTGCCCTGATCGACGCGCTCGTGGCGTGGGTCGAGGCCGGCACGCTTCCGCCGCCGAGCCTTTATCCCACGCGGGCGAAAGGGACCCTGCTGGACCGCGATGTAGTCGCCGCGATCTTCCCGCAGATCGGCAGCGCCCGCTTTCCGGCACATATCAATGAACTGGACCTTCTTAACCACGACGTGATGCCGCCGAAGATCGGCCCTCGCTATAGCGTCGGGATCAGCGCGATCGATAGCGACGGCAATGGTATCGGCGGCATTCCGCATCCCCTGGTCGTCGCACCGGTCGGCACTCATACTGGGTGGCAAGTCCGCAAGGCTGGCTACGCAGAAGGCGAGCTTTTCAATGTCTTCGGCTCGTTCTGGCCGTTTCAGGCCAGTTCGGATACGCAGAACTCGGCATCCGACAGCCGCCCATCGCTGGAGGAGCGCTACGGGGACAAAGCCGGCTGGCGAAAGGTTCTTGCAGCGAAGCTTGAGGGTCTTGTCAAAGCCGGCTTCCTGCTGGAAGCTGATAAGGCACGGATTCTGAAGCGCGCGGAAGACGGCTATTTCACCACCTTCAACTTCATATAGCCAGCCATCACGGCGCCGAGACGCCGCTGACGTGAACTCATACCGGAAGCATGGCCTGCAGCAGCCCCTGCGTCGCCTCGATATCCTGGACCATCAGCAGCCCTGCCTTTTTGGCATCCTTGGCTTTGAAGGCGTCCATCATTTCGTAGTGGTGTATCGAATAAGGATGGATGACACCGGCATCGATCTGCTGTTCGACCAGATTGGACAGCAGTCGCATATAGGGACCGTATCGAAGCCACAGGACTTCGATCATCTGGGGTAGAATCTCTGAGCCGGAACGTTCGTAGATTGCGAAATGAAACTCCTGATTCTTTCGGAGCATCTGGCGAACTTTGCCTTCCCGCCCAAGAGCTTCATGCTCCTTGGCGATAGCCAGGCAATGGCTGATGTAATCGTCGGTCATGGCCGACGTGGCAAGTTCGGTGGCAAGCGCCTCAAGGCTGGCGCGCACCTGGCAAAGATCATCCAGGTGCCGTCGCGACAAGGCAGGCACGCGAGCCGATCCGTTATGCGCGATCTCAAGAGCGTTTTCCGCCGCAAGCCGTCGCAACGCCTCCCGCACAGGCATATGGCTTGTCCCGAACTGGTTGGCTAGCGACGCGATCGTCACCGCCTGACCGGGTTCGAATTCTCCCCACATGAGCGCGTTTCGCAACTGTTCGTAGACGTTGTCCTGAACGGTGACGCGGGAGGAGACTTTGAACAGTTCGGCAGTTATCATTATGATCTCAAATTATTGACCTCTACGCATCATATCAAAAACGCAATGGTCGTCGAAATGATTTTTTGATCAAGCTTAAGGGCTCTACGGGAAACTCTGCAACAAGAGATATGGCATTTGTGACCGGTCAAGGAACGGGACCTTGCCATCCGCCAGATATTCGCATCGTCGTTCCTCGCTGCCCACGCCTCCGCCAGCGTATCCAGCATCCGGTTGGCAATTTACTGCGGCGTGAACACCTCGTCTTTCGATAGATTGGCGATGCAGGTCAAGACATCTGGGTTTCGCCCCCCGCAGCGTAAAACCCCCCGCAGCTTAAAACCCGCCGGTTCGTTCATGCAGCATCCTCCGTCTCGCCGCTGGAAAATCCGGCCAGATCATGCGGCGTCATCGGCGGATATACTTTGGTGGGGGTAAAAAAATCTCGTGCTTGTCCATACGCCGGGCGCATATCCGCCGTCTTCGCTCTTGAGCTTTTCGGCTATCCAGATCATCGTCCCGTAGATCATGGCGCGGTTATCGCCGGTCAGGTTTATAATGCCTGCCTTGACGACGGGGCCGCCGAGTTCGATCGAGTGCCGTGCGCCCTTGCGGCGCTCAATCCAACCGGATACCGGTTGCCTTTCCCAATTCCTGCCAGCGCGCGAAATGCGCAGCGATTGTCCGCCCGAAGTCTTCCGGCGTGCCAAGCTCGGAGAGCCCACCGAGCTTCGTGATCGCCTCGCGCAGCTCGGGCGTGGCAAGCGCCTCGTTAATCGTGCGGTTCAGCTTCGCGACGATAGCAGGGGATGTACCGGCCGGCGCCTCTAGTCCGAAGAAGGTCGTGACCTCGTAGTCTGGCACGCCAGCCTCGATCATGGTCGGCAGTTCTGGCGCGAGCGGCGATCGAATGGCGCTCGTGACAGCGAGCGCGCGGAGCTTTCCCTCACGGACCATTGGCAGCGCGATGGTGACGTTCTCGAAGGTCAGCTGGCAGATATTATTGAGCACCGATACCAGAGCTTCGGAGCCCCCGCGGAACGGCACGCCGATGATGCCCGCTCCCGTCCGCAGGCGAAACATCTCTCCGGCCAGATGCGGGATGCTGGCGATGCCGGCATGGGCATAGTTGACTGTACCGGGATGGTCCTTCGCATGCGCGACGAGTTCTGCGACGGTCTGCCAGGGAGAGGCTGGATTGACCAGCAGGATCTGAAAAGCCTCCATGAACTTGGCGATTGGTGCGAAGTCCCGAATTGGATCGTAACCGGCGCTCGCTGAGAGCGCAGGGATCACCGCCATCATGCCTGCTCCGCCCGAAAGGAGTGTGTAACCATCGGGAGCGGCCTTCGCAACCTCGCGCGTGCCGAGCGCGCCGCCCGCTCCCGCTCGATTCTCAACCAAGACTGACTGGCCGAAGCGCGTTGGCAGGAACTGGGAGGCGAGGCGGGCCGGAATGTCGTTGGGGCCACCGGCTGAGGAGGGTACGACAATGCGGATCGTGCGGTTGGGATAATCCTGCTCTGCCAGGCCGCGGCTGCTGGGCAGTGCGAAGGCCGCCACCGAGCCTAACATCAGGGCACGACGAGTCACGCTCATGGGATCGCCTCCTTGCGCCGCGGGTTCTCGATGTCCCCGCTTACAGGATCAAAGCAGAGTTCGCCGAGCCGTTCGCTCCGGCCCTCGCAGTCTCCGGCGGCCTTGTTGGTGATGTCGAACTGGTTGACAATGTCGCCCGTTCGCTTGTCGAGGCAGAAGGCCGTCAACGGATCGTAGCCGGCAGGACAGACTGACGCGTCGACTTGTTTCGCCGCTCCCGGCGCGGCTACCGCGGTGAGGCCGGCGGCAACAGCGAATGCGGCACCTACCGAACATGCAGTGGACATGATGCTCTCCGCTTCTGTGTCGTTGCTTGCCTTCACAAGAGTGGAGGCCTTTAGCCGCGGAAGTCGTGAAAAGAGATGCAAAGCGTCTGAAAGAGTGTGAAAATTGAACGTACCTTCGCGCGCCGCCGCGGAAAGCTCTGATGGACAGACCCCTGCACAGGGTCCTCGGCTTCGGGCCCTTCTCGCTCGATGTGACCCGGCGGCAACTTCGCCGGAGCGGAGAGCACGTGGCACTGCGCCCCAAGAGCTTCGATGTGCTCTGCCATCTCGTCGAGCATGCCGGCCGTGTGGTCCCGAAGGAGGAGATCATGCAGGCTGTCTGGCCGGACGTGATCGTCACCGACGAGTCGCTAACCCGCTGCGTCAGCGACGCCCGGCAGGCACTCGATGATGCCGCTCAAGAACTGATTAAGACCATTCCGCGTCGCGGCTATCACTTCGCGGGCGAAGTTTCGCTCCTCGCTCCAGCGGCGCTTCCCGGCGGGATCGGCGATCCGGTCCAGACGGTCGAGGTGTCTGGCTGGTCCGGCCGCCGGCCATGGGGGCTCGCTGCTGGCGGTGCGATCGCGCTGCTGCTGGCTATTACATTGGCGGTGGGTTGGCCACGGCCCGCTGACCGCGCGGCGATGGAGCGGCCGGTGGTTGCGGTGCTGCCATTCGCCAATCAGGGTGGCGACGGACGCCAGAGTTACTTCGCTGAGGGCGTTTCCGACGATCTGACCGCGAGCTTGTCGCGCTTCGACGCACTGTTCGTGATCGCGCGCGACTCAACCTCCCGCTATCGCGGTATCGAAGTGCCGTCCCCCGAGATCGGACGGGAGCTCGGCGCTCGTTATCTGGTGCAGGGTTCGGTGCAGCGGCAGGACGAGCGTCTGCGTGTCACCGCGCGGCTGATCGAGGCGGCGACAGGCCGGCAACTCTGGGCTGAGAATTACGACCGAACCCCGAATGGGCTGTTCGCGGTGCAGGACGAGTTGATCAGCAGCCTTGTCGGGCAGCTTCACGCCCGCATCAGCCGTTCGGAACTCGACCGGGCCGCCCGTAAGCCGCCGGAACGGCTGGATGCCTACGACCTAACGTTGCGCGCAGGCGCGCTGATGCGCGGCGTACCGCGGGAAACGCGCGGAGAGACGATCGCCGCTGCCCGCGCCCTCTACATGCAGGCGGTCGCCCTCGATCCAAACTATGCGCCGGCAGTGCAAGGGCTCGCCAATACCTTCCTCTGGGCCTGGATCGACCCCTCACTCGATCATCCGATCGGCACCGAGTTCCAGCAGCCTGCCGTTCTCGAACGGGCTGAGGCGCTGGCGCGTCATGCGGTCGACCTCGACGGGACGATGGCCGATGCCCGGGCGACCTTGGGCTGGGTGCTGAACTGGCGCCACGGCGCGCGAGAGGGGATCGCCGAGTTCGAGAAGGCCTTCATCGCCAATCCGAACTTCGTCGATTTCCGCTTCGGACTTTTGCTCTCGCATTCCGGCAGAGCACCCGAAGCCGTCCACTACATGAAGCGCATCATGAAAGCCGATCCCTTCCATCCGCCTATCTACGGCTATTTCCTCGGGAAGGCCTATTTCTTCTTGGGTCGCTACATGGAAGCGGTCGAACTGATCCGGCCAGCGATGCTTCGCATGCCGGATCACCGCCCGTCGCGCGCTCTGTATGCGGCGGTCAACGCCTATCTCGGCCGCACAGAAGAGACCAAAGCCGCAGTCGCCGAAGTCATGCGCATCCATCCAGAGTTTAGCATCGCCGGCTGGATGAAGTTCATGCGGATATCCGATCCCGAATACGCCGAGAAGCTGAATGCGGGTCTGAAGCTGGCAGGCTTGCCCGAGTGAGCTCTCCACCGCTTGCGATAATATGTTTCTAGAGAATATGTCCCAGAGCATGGGGAGCTGTTAGTCTATCTGAGCAATTCAAGGACGCCGTGAAGGACAGCTGCCATTTTATTTGCGCGGATAACTTGATACACAAGGCTTTTCCTCTGCGTCGATCAGCGCCAGCAGAAATCTGTGCTAGTCTTCATCGCGCTCTTCATCAAGCTGTTTGCGGAATTTCTCAATATTCTGCCAACGAATTCAGCGCGCTCTCTTCGACATGCCTGATTTGTGGATTTGTCATTTTCCACCTCTCGACGGCTTTAAACGGTACACGAGCCTGAACAAGGTGGTTCTAGCCGACCAATATCCCTCCCTCTCTATATCGCAAAAATGATTGATAAAATCCCGATGTGCCCGTCGCCCCCGAGATTGCGGCGGCGATAAGCAGGCTCGCGACGAGCGGCTCCGTCAGGCGTCTGCCTAGCTTGGCCACCAGCCTGGGCGCAGGCTTAAGCGTGTTGTATTGGCTCCGCAGCTGACCAGCCGCTGCGCGGCCTTGGGCGAGCCATGTTGGTGACGGGAGCAGGCGGAGGCCACGGTCTGGGCAAGCGATCGATGCTTCCAAAGGACGAATGGTCTCGTGGCAGAATATCCGTTCGGCCAGCGCTGATTTTATCCCAACGTGACGTCGCGCGTCCGCCGAAAGCTCAACTGCTTTAACCGCAAGTGTCACCGAGACGTCCGATCAGTCTGCTCGCAGCCAGAACGAGTTGCAGCAGCTCCGTGTCCAGTGCGGCAAGTTCGCCGTCATGTTTCTCAACACAGATGCGCAACAGCGCCCACTTGGCAGCCACAATATGGATGGGCTCGATCGGCAACGTACCGGCTTCCAGATCTTCATACGTTGCGATTGCGACGCCCATGGCAGCCGCCATTTGCGAAGAGCTGGCGCCAGCCTTGTTTCGCCACTGTGCGAGTTGGGCAGTTGTTGTCATCACGCTGCTTCCTTCTTGGTGACGTCGCCAGGCGTAAGCAGATGACAAGCGGCTTGGTGCCCATTCACGAGGGTCGTGAGGCGCGGCACTTCGCTGCGGCATCGTGGTCCGGTGAATTCGCAGCGTGGATGGAAATGGCATCCGCTCGGCGGGGACAGCGGCGACGGGAGCTCGCCTTTGATCGGCTGAAAGGAATCCACGTCGCGCTTGATGCTGGGAATTTCCTTCACCAGCGCCTGAGTGTACGGGTGGGCCGGGCGGGCAAATATGTCTTTGGCCTCGCCGATTTCGACGACCTTGCCCAGATACATCACCGCGATCCGGTCCGACACATGCCGGATCACCCCGAGATCGTGGCTGATGAACAGGTAGCTCAAACCGAACTTGCGACGCAATTCCAGAAAGAGGTTCAGAATTTGCGCCTGGACGGACACGTCCAGTGCCGACACGGCCTCGTCGCAGATGATCAGTTCGGGCTTCACCGCCAGGGCGCGCGCAATGTTGATGCGCTGTCGCTGCCCGCCAGAAAATTGGTGGGGAAAGCGCGACTTCCATGTCGGGTCCAGCCCGCTGCTGTCCATGATGTCACTGACATGGCGATCGACGTCGCGCGGTGGCACCACACGATGGGCACGCACGGCCTCGCCGATAATGTCCCCGACGCGCTTGCGCGCGTTCAGCGACGCATGCGGGTTCTGAAACACCATCTGCATTTTCAGCCGAAGCTTGTCGTCGGCTCCCTTCCCATGGATATCCCGCCCCTGATAGAGCACCTCTCCGCTCGAAGGCGTGATCAGGCCGGCGAGGGTTCGCCCAAGCGTTGACTTCCCGCATCCTGATTCGCCGACGACACCGAGCACCTCTCCCTTGTGGATCGTGACGTCGACATCGTCCAACGCGCGAACGACACTCGGCGGGCCGGCCAGGCCGATGCGGCGCGCGATCCGCGCGATCAGGTCATCCTCCGCCCGAAACGTCTTGCTCAACCCGCGGGCGGACAGCAGGACCTGGGTCTTAACAGCTGCTGCTGCGTTCATGGCGTGCTTTCCTGAGCAAGCATCGTCGGCGCATGGACCGGGTGATGGCATTTCGCGGAATGGCTGTCGGAGATCCGGACATCGGGCGGCCGGGTGTCGCATATGTCCGTCTTCGCAGGGCAGCGGTCGCGGAAACGGCATCCCTGGTCGGCCGCTGGATAGCGGGTGATCATGCCCTTGATCTGAGGCAGTTGCTCGCCCGGCTGCGAACCGGACGGAATAGAGGCGATGAGTCCTCCCGTGTAATGATGGGCGGGCTGCCCAAGCACTTCCTCGGTATCACCCTCCTCCACAATCTCACCGGCGTACATGACGCAGATCCTGTCAGCGAGGCTGGCGACGACGGACAGATCGTGGGTGATCCAGATCATCGCCGTGCCCTTTTCACGGCAGAGCTTACGCATTTCGTAGATGATCTGACTCTGGATGGTGACATCCAGCGCCGTGGTGGGCTCGTCGGCGATGATCAGCGCGGGGCTGTTCACGAGCGCGATGGCGATGACCACGCGCTGACGCATGCCGCCGGATAGCTCATGCGGATAGGCGCTCGCCCGCTTCTCCGGTGAGGGAATCCCGACGAGCCGCAGCACTTCAACCGCCCGCCGTCTTGCCTCGCCTTTGGAAACCCGATGATGCGACCGGATCGCTTCCATGATCTGCGTATCGATCCGCAGCACGGGATTGAGCGTCATCATCGGATCCTGAAAGACTGCCGCTATCGCGTCGCCACGCAGCTGGCGCAGTTCTTCGTCCGACAGGGATAGGAGGTCGCGACCACGGAAACGTATGCTGCCGCCCACGACCCGGCCGGGTGGGTCGACGAGGCCAAGGATCGAGTGGCCGGTTATTGTCTTGCCCGATCCGGACTCGCCGACGATGCCGAGGACTTCGCCACCACGAAGCTTGAAGGAGACGCCGTCGACGGCGCGCATGGGCTCGCCGCGCGTCAGGAAATAGGTTTGCAGCCCCTCGACCTCGACCAGAACGTCCGGCTTCTCCGAGCTCTGCGCGGATGTGGCTATCATTTGGCTAACCCCTGCCCTTGGGGTTCAGGACCGTTCTAACCTGATCGCCGACCAGATTGATCGCCATGATGATGATCAGGAGAGCGATGCCGGGATACAGGCTCATCCAATAGCGTCCAGACATCATGGATTCGAACCCGTTGGATATTAGCAGGCCGAGCGACGGCTCCGTCGGCGGAAGGCCGACGCCCAGAAATGACAGCGTCGCCTCAAGCGAGATGGCAGATGCAGTCTGCAGTGTGCCGATGACGATCAGCGACGGCATACAGTTAGGCAATATGTGGCTGAACAGGACGCGCGCATGCGAGAGCCTGAGCACGCGGGCCGCTTCCACATATTCCTTGCGTTGCTCGGCGAGGGCGGCGGCCCGCACCGCGCGCGCGAAATAGGCCCATTGCGCGATCACCAGCGCGAGAATGATCTTGTCCACGCCTTTGCCAACCACGGACAAAAGGATCAGCGCGATCAGGATCGTGGGGAAACTCAGCTGCAGATCGACGATCCGCATGATCACCGTTTCGACGCGGCCGCCCTTATAGGCGGCGACAAGGCCGACCGTAACGCCGATACACATGCCCAGCAACCCGCTGCTGATGCCGACGAGCAGGCTCGTGCGCATCCCGTAGAGGATGGCGCTGAGCACGTCCCGTCCGGCTCCGTCGGAACCGAGCAGGAAGATCATCCCCGAGGAGGATTCGCTCCCGGGTGGCTGCCGCGAATCCATGATGTCCAGGACGGACAGGTCGTAGGGGTTTTGCGGCGCGATGAACGGCGCTAAAACCGCCGCGAGCACGATGGCGATCAGCACGACAAGACTGACCGCGGCCACGGGGCTCGCAAAAAAATCGATCCAGAACAGACGAGCGGGAGACGGCTCCGCGGATTTTCCCAGAAGCAAGTTGAACGGGCGGCGAAAACTTGCCGGCATCATGCCGACTCCGACTTGAGGGAGATGCGCGGATCAAGAATCGAATAGACGATGTCGACAATCAGGTTGAGCACCATGAAAATTAGCACGCAAACTATGAGATAGGCGACCACGACGGGGCGATCCACCATGCGGATCGCATCGATCAGCAGTTTTCCCATTCCAGGCCAAGAATAGACGGTCTCGGTTACGACCGAAAAAGCAATGATGTTGCCGAATTCCATGGCGGATACGGTCATGACCGGAAGGATCACGTTTTTCAGAATATGGACATAGGTGATGCGCCCCCGCCTGACACCCTTGGCGCGCGCAAACTTGACGTAATCCTGCCCGGATACTTCCACTGTCCCCGCCGCGGTCAGGCGGATGATCAGCGCGATCTTGAAAAGCGACAGGGTGAGCGCCGGCAGGAGGATGTGCTTCAGCCCGTCAAGGGTGAGCACGCTGAGTTCCAGGCCGAAAATGGAGCGCGTCAATCCACGGCCTCCCGACGGGAGCCATCCAAGTTGCACGGCGAAGAGCATGATGAAGACGATGCCGATCCAGAAGGTCGGCAGGCTGAAGGCCACGATCGAGCTGGACATGATGGCCTTGGCCGGGAGGGAGTTAGGCCGCAATCCGGCGAGAAAGCCCAGTGGGATTCCGATAAAGAGCGCCAGGATCATCGCGACGACAGCGAGCTCGAGCGTTGCCGGAAGGCGCTCGAGCACGGTCGCGAGGGCGCTTTGGCCGTTCACGAAGGAGATTCCCAAATTCCCCGTGAGCGCATTCTTCAGGAAGACGACATACTGCTCGTGAAGCGGCCGGTCGAGGCCGAGGCGCGCGACGGCATCGGCAATATCCTGCTGCGATGCATCTGCTGGCATGAGGATGTCGACCGGATTGCCGACCACGTTGAGCCCCACGAAGACGATCATCGACATGGCAAGAGCCACGAACGCGCTCTGCAGAATGCGTCGGAGGATATAAAGCGTCATGGACGGTCGTCCTCGTTCCGGACCGACGTCCCGTCTGAGGTAGTTGGGCAGCCGAGGCCGGGATTATCCGCGATTTTACCCAACGGTCTTGAACACGACCACGACGTTGCTGAACTCGGACTGATTACGAGCTCCCCAACCGCATCGGACACGATATGCGCCGCGTGGTGGATCGCATGCGCCCGGACCCGCCCGCACATCGGGACCGGCGCCGATGCGATGACGCCGACGGGATACCGGGTCGCCGGTTGCATCAAACCTTGCCCGCTGTCGGTTTCATCATGGATTTATTGTAGTTGACCTCATTGCCGTCCGCATCGAATCCGCTGCGATTGCTCAATGTCTCCAGGGCTTGCCCGTAGAAATGGATCTGCACGCCGGGAGCCACGTCCTCGTAGTGCACGCTGTGAATGTCTTCAGGGCCAAACAGGACGGCATCTCCGGGGCCGACTATCTTCTCGCCGACGAGCTCGATACCCGCGGGTTGACCGCTCGCATCGACTTTGCGCTTATAGATGCGGTTGCGCTCCTGGCCCAGGACGGAAGCAACGATCGCCCAGGTCTTGTGGTTGTGCGGAAAGGTGCTTTTACCGGGCAAAACCGTGTTCAGGTAGAGCACGAAGCGGTCGTCCGCGCCGGAGCCCAGCTTGTAGCGCTGCGACTTACCCTCCGTGGGCAGGGCGAAGTCCTGTAGTCGAAACAGGTTTGCACGCTGCGCCAGGGAGGCGACCATCTGGCGGATATGCGAGAGCGTGTCGGGGCCGGAGCCATCCTGCGCCATCTTTGCGCTGGCTTCCTCAATCAGACGCCGGACGGCCGTATCTCTTTCTTCCGCTACGTTCATGGCGTACTCCTTCTATGATACGGCCGGGTTGGGACAAGACATGCCCGCAAGCCGCTGTTATCGGGATCGATCTCTCGCTCGGCGCTGCGCCAGGTCTGATCCACCGTACGCCTCAACGGCGCACGGCTTTGAGGGATTGGCCGAGATCATATCGATCGGCCCTGCGTTTACACCTTTCGGCCGCTATCCCGCCAGCGTATCCATCGCGAGTGTGCGCTCGTCGGTGCGCGCGCGATAGGTCATGCCACTCTTTGCGCTCCAGTAGTTCACCGGGAAGTAGATTGGGGCCACTGCGACATCGCCCATGGAAATCCGCGTCGCCTCGGCCATGAGAGCCGCACGCTTGGTATCGTCCAGCTCTTGCGCGGCCTCACCGATAAGCTTGTCGACCTCCGGGTTGGAGTAGCGCCCACGGTTGGAGGAGCCAAGCCCCTTGTCCTTGTCATAGGTCGCGACAACGGATCTCAGCGCGACGGACGCTTCGCCGGTCTGCCCGCCGAAGCCGTAGAGGAACAGGCTGAACTGCGAGAGACCTTCCGGGCCGCCGCCCGTGGCGCGCGGTACGTAAACCGAATAGGGCATAGTCTCTACTGCAGTGCGAATGCCGATCCGGGTCAGCATCTGCGCAATCGCCTCGGCGACGGCCGCGTCGTTGACATAGCGGTCGTTGGACGAGTGCAGCGTGATCGCGAAGCCGTTGGGGTAGCCCGCTTTCGTCAACAGCGCCTTTGCGTCCGCTACACTGAACTTGTCCGGTCCAAGCTCGGGAGCGGATCCGAATATCTCCGGTGGCACCAATTGCCCCGCTGGCACGCCCATGCCTTCCAGCGCGCGGCTCCCAAGAGCCTCGCGATTGATCGCCTTCGATATGGCCTGGCGAACCTCAAGCTTCCGCAAGGGGTTATCGATCTCCGAGCCGTCAATGCCTTTCACAAACGGAGAGCGGGCCCGGCTGTGATCGAAGGCCAGGTAGATCATCCGATTGGAGACCTTGCTGCTCAGCGACAAAGCCTTGTTGGACTGAAGCCGCTCAAGCGACGACGGCGGCACGAAGTCGATCAGTTCGACATCACCCGACAGGAGCGCCGCGACGCGTGCCGGATTTGAGGATATCGGACGTAGCATGACCCGCATCCATTCCGGCTTGTTGCCCCAGTAGCCCTCGTGCCGTTCAAGCTTGATATGCTGCCCGGAACGCCACTCCACGAAACGATAAGGACCGGTTCCCACCATCGCGGTACCGCGATTGTAGTCGTCCGTGGTGGCCTTCTCCCCCACCTTCCTCGAGATGATCGAGACCGTCATGATCTCGTTGATGAGAATGGGGTTGGGCGATGGGGTCCTGATCCGTATCAGATGGTCGTCGACCTTCTCGAGCTTCTTATTGCCGAGATAGGACTTGAAGGAGAACGGAGAGTTCGGAACATTCTGCGAGCGCTCAAAGGTGAAAAGCACGTCGTCCGCCGTGAACGGCGTGCCGTCGTGGAATTTGACGTCCTTGCGCAACGCGATTTCCCAGGTCAGGGGATCGATGACCTTCCAGCCTTCTGCCAGGGCCGGGACCGGCTTCTGGTTCTCGTCGGCGTGGAACAGCCTGTCGAAGATATGTTGGGACAGCGAGTTGCTGGCCGCGGTGTTCTGCCAGTGCGGATCGAGCGACGGCGGCTCCGTGAAGCAGCCTATGCGAAGCTCCTCGATCTCGGCAGCTCGAGCCACCGCGCCCCCTGCCAGGAGAGCGGCCGCGCTCGCGGCTCCAGACAGCGCGAGGACATGACGACGGCTCAAACCTGCGCGTTCATTCGGAGGGGCTGCTGAATTCTCGACTATGGTCATTGCTGCGACTCCCATTCTTTCCCCTCGCGATTGTCGCGAGCTATTAGCCACGCTCATGCCTTTTTCGGCATTTTCTTGCGATCGAATCCAAACCAAGGTCGGGTTATCTAGAGGTCACCAACGAGATTGCCGACTTCAATCTTTCCTGGTCACGCCACCGCGGTTACGCCCCCTACGGCTTGCCTTATGCCACCCGGCGTGGCTTGGACAGCGGCCTCGCCCGCGGAGCCGCCGGCAATCCGGCCGAACACCGCCCCCGCCATGAGGCCCGTTCCGCCGGGATAATTGAAGTAGAAGAGGCCTCCGACAAGTTCGCCCGCCGCGTAAAGACCCTGAATGGGCTC
This sequence comes from Chelatococcus sp. HY11, assembly GCF_018398335.1. Classification (NCBI taxonomy): domain Bacteria; kingdom Pseudomonadati; phylum Pseudomonadota; class Alphaproteobacteria; order Hyphomicrobiales; family Chelatococcaceae; genus Chelatococcus; species Chelatococcus sp. HY11. The sequence continues at coordinate 2,952,062 of NZ_JAHBRX010000001.1, read as the reverse complement.
GAGATCCTCGTCCAGGACCTGAGCGTCTCCATTGATCCTCAGGCCGCCGAAGGTGAATGTCACTCCGCATCCGACCTGGAATGCGCAATAGGGGCCCTCATCAATCGTATTCGCCCAATTGGTCTTATTGACGTTGAGAGATGTCGTGCCACGCCCATCCTTGATATTGGGGTTGAATGGAACGTCTCTTTGTACTGCCGCGTTATAGCTGGCGATTTCTTGCAAGAAAGCCTTGGAGTCCACGCCTTCCAGCTTGGACGCGAGCTCCTCCAGCGTGCCGGCGGTAACCTTGGTCACCTGCTTGATGCGATACTCGTCGCGAAGAAGGTGGGTGACTTTGCTGTCAAAGATCTGCCAGGCAAAGTTACCCGGCTGCTCGAGAATGACGCGCCCGTACTTCGCATAGGTGTAGTTGCGGAAGTCGGCGCCCTCGTCGACGAACCGGCGCCCGAGGGCGTTGACCATGATGCCGAACGGATAGGAATGCTTCTGGAAACCGTCTCCGACGTCGAGATCGCCGAACTCGGGGGCATTGAAATCCCAACCGACGGCATGGCAACCAGACCAGTTTCCAAACGAAGCCGCGCCGATCGCCTTCGCCATGCGAATGCCATCGCCGGTGCTGAACCGCGATCCGCGCACGCGCGCCAGTTCCCATTCCCGGCCGAGATACTGTGCCCGCATCGAGGGATCAGCCTGGAATCCGCCAGCGGCGAGCACGACACAACGCGAGGAAATTTCCTTGACCTGTCCGCGTTCCTTGATCCGGACTCCGGAGACTTTCGATCCGTCGTAAAGCAACCCGATCGCGCGCGCGTTGTAACGTATCTCGACGCCACGCTTGCGCGCGATCTGCGTCTCGCTCTCGACCAGTCCGGGGCCGCCGCCCCAGGCTTCGACCGTCAAGCCGCCCCAGAACTTGAACTTGCCGTCGATCTTGAAGGCCTGGCGGCCATAAATCGGCTGGAAGCGAACTCCCTTGCCGCTGAGCCACTTCATGGTGCTGAAGCTTCTGCGGACCAGAAGCTCGCAAAGGACAGGATCCGAGCGATAGCGGGTCACGCGGAACATGTCGTCGAAGAACTGATCTTCGGTGTAGCTCTGGAAATCGGTCTGGGCAATTTCGCCCTCGGTGAGGTCGGGCATGATATCGCGAAGATCGTCGACGCCCCTATAGGCGAAGCGGATCGCTCCCGCGGTGAAGCGGCTGTTACCGCCGCTTTCGCTCTCAGGTGCACGCTCCAGCACAAGCACGCGAGCACCCCGCTCCTCGGCCGCGATCGCAGCGCACAAGGCGGCATTTCCCGCGCCCACAACAACGACGTCGAATTGATCCACCGGCCGTTCCTCAAATGCACTCTAATGCATCCAATTGAATACATATGGAGGCGATGAAGTCAACTCACGCGATCCGGAGCCGGCCTTCGGCTGCAGATCTTGCGCTGATGCGTCATTGAGAGGTGCCGAGAGACGGGCTAAAGCGTGCGAAGGTCCGAGAGAGCGGGGCATGCCACATTGTCCCTCCTGGTGCTGGCGGGAGGACAGGCACGAGTTGCCGCGCCCGACGAGGCCTCCCCCGGCAGTCACGAGCCCTGCATGTCGATGGCGAACTGGATTCGTGGCAGGCGATTAGGGCTCTGGGAGCCTTCCAGCCGAAGCAGCGGCTGCCGCGCGGTCCTGCGCCTCCGCGTAGATCAGTTTCAATCGCGCCTGATGCGAAGCAGCGCTGTGCCGGCTTGCCGCGGCCGCGGCCGCGTCGCCGTCACCTCTGGCGATCGCCTCCACAACCTCCGCATGTTCCGCGATGGCCTCTTGAGCGCGCATGGGCAGGCTCAGGGTCGTCGGCCCGAGAAGGGCGAGCGATTCAGCCAAGGTCTCCTGCATGCGCTTCAGGAAGCGATTGTGGGCGCAATCGCCGATGGCGGAATGGAAAAGCCTGTTTGTCGTCGCAAGATAGGGTATGTCGTGGCTGTTCTGGGAATCGCGCTCGACCATGTAGCGCAAGGAGGCTATCTCCGCTTCGTTGGCGTGCTTGGCAGCGAGACGCGCGGCGGTCGCATCCAGGACTTCGCGCATGACATAGAGTTCGGTGACGCTTTGCGAATCGAGTCGCGGCACGACAAGCCCACGCTGATCGCCGTAGACAAGCAGGCCCTGGGCCTCCAGGCGTCCGAGTGCTTCACGCACCGGCGTGCGGCTGACATTGTAACGGGACGCGATTTCATTCTCGCGGATCCGGTCTCCCGGTTTGAGTTCCCCGCTGAGTAACGCCTTGTAAAGCAGCTGATAGAGCTGGACGGAGCTGGTCTTTCCCGCCCCTTGGTCACCACCGCTTGGCGCTTTCGCTTTTCTGGTCATGTCGCTCCACCTACCCCGCAACCCATAGACGTGCGGCTATATGACAGCAAGGGGTATGGGTGACGTGAAAAATAGGCCGCTGGGTGGCGCCCGGCCGCGAAGGCTGCCTTACTCACAATGGCTTTGTTGATTTGCGGGCGCCGCCTCACCGATCCCAGTCTCAGAGGCCATAGATGTGCTTGGCCGCTTCGGCGGATACCATTCCGTCGCGAAGGTCTGCCAGAACGAGCACTCTGTCGCGGTCTTTAGGGTCGCCCAATCCTCCGCCGCCGGGTGACAGGATGACCACGCGCTCTCCGGGCGGGATAACATGGGAACCTTTCGCCGCAAGCTTCGCGCCTGATGCGAGCATCAAACGTCCGCCAGCGCCGTTTTGTCCGCCATCATAGCCTCGTGGTGGATTGTCGACCCGCTCGTAGACGGCATTATAGATGAAGCTCTCGTCGATCAGGTTCTGCAACTCGATATGTTGTCCGAGACCGCCCCGTGTCTTGCCGGCGCCGCCGCTATCGATCCGATACTCTTTCTGCCAGACGATAATCGTCGAGAGCGACTCGAAGACTTCTACCGGCCCTCCGCGAACCCCGCTCGGGAAACCCGTCGCGGACATGCCGTCGCGGGACGGCAGCGCACCCATGCCGCCGGTCGTGACAAGCTGGACCAGATAGTGATCGTCCAACCGGGGCGGGGAGGATCGCGGCCCCTTCGCGCGCAAGCTCCAAAGAACGCCGGTGTTTTCAGCCGGGACCTTGTCCGGCACCGCTTTACGGAGGCAATTGAAGACAAGATCCGGCAGCATCAGGCCGATCTGCGCGCGAGCCAGCACGGCCGCCGGCTTCAGCGCGTTCACGATCGACCCTTCGGGCGCCGAAATGGTCCTCGGCTCCAGCGAACCGTGATTATTGGGGATATCCTTCGCGACGACGCAGCCGATGGCGTAGGATGTGTAGGCAAGCGTATAGCATAACGGAACGTTGTAGTTCCGCTTGGTCATCGGCGGAGACCCCGTGTAATCGACGTGGATGCCCGTGTCACTGATGGTCAGCGCCGCTTTCAGATGGATCGGCTCGTTGTTGCCGTCCAGCGTCAGTTCGCCATGCCAGGTTCCCTTGGGAAGCTTCGCGATTTCGCGCAGGACCGCCTCGCGTGAGGTATCAATGATGTAATCGGATGCGCCATCAAGGTTGTCCAATCCAAACTCGCGCATCATCTCAGCGAGGCGCTTACCGCCGATGGAATTGCAATTGATAAGCGAGTAAACGTCACCGACTGTTTCCACGGGCTGTCGCGTATTGGCACGGATGACCGCCATGAGCGCTTCGTTCATGATGCCCGCGTCGACGATCTTAACGATCGGCAGATAAAGCCCCTCCATGAAGACGTCAGTAGAACTAACCCGATCCGTCGGTCCGCCTATATCCATGATATGGCTGTTGCACGCGAAGATGGCGACGAGCTTTCCGTCGAGGAAGCAAGGGGTCGTCACCGAGATATCGTTGGTGTGCCCAGTGCCCATCCAGGGGTCGTTGTGGATGAAGACATCGCCCGGCCGCATCTCATTCAACGGGTAATGGGCGATGACGTGGCCAACCGCCAGAGCCATGGAATTGACGTGGCCCGGCGTGCCTGTCACTGCCTGCGCCAGCATCCTGCCGCGCGCATCGAAGACGCCTGCGGCGAGATCCCCGGATTCCCGCACGATCGTGCTGAAAGCCGTGCTCTGCAGCACCTGCGCCTGTTCCTCGACGATGGCCGTCAGGCGGTTCCAGACGATCTGCTTCGTCACCAGGTCAACGCTGTCCGCCAAAGTCATATCTTTTTCTCCCTGGCTTCCAGGACAATCGAGCCGATCGCGTCGATCTGCGCATCGAAGCTCGCGGTCACGACCGTGGTCGTTTCCGCCTCCGCAACAATGGCGGGACCCTCGATGTACATGCCGGAGGTCAGGGTCTCGCGATCGTATATCGGCACGGTGCGCATGCGGTTTCTTTGACCGTCGTAGATTTCCACCGTGCCGCGCGCCTTCGCTCCATCAATCCGTTCGACGGGCGGGACGATGGAGAGCTCTTGGGCTGCCGTCGATACCAGCACGCATACGGAGAGGATCTCGATTTCAGCGTAAGGTATCACACGGTCGAACTGCGCCTGGTAGGCCTCCTCGAAAACAGCCCTGAAGGCTTCAGCATCAGAGGCCGTGTAGGGGCCCTGCGGGATCGTGACGGGGATTTCATGGCCCTGCCCCAGATAGCGCATGAAGGCTTGCCGATGCTCGACGAGGGGAGCATCGCCCGCGGCCGACGAGACCCACGCACGCACCTCCTCGGCCATGGCTGTCACGAATGTATGTAGCCTTCCCGCGTCGAACTGATCGAGCCGCATGGTGAAGGAGCGCACGCTTTCGAAACTGACCGGCGCATCGAGAAACCCGACGGCCGAGCCAACGCCAGCGCTGCGGGGAATGATGACGCGACCGATCCGCAGCTTTTCCGCGAGGCGGGCGGCGTGAACCGGTGCTGCACCGCCGAAGGCGATCATCGTGTAGTGCTCAGCGGCGGCGCCCTGTTCGACGGCATGCGCGCGCGCTGCGGAGGCCATGTTCTCGCAGACCATCTCGTAGATACCGTGCGCGGCCGCGTGGGGGCTCAGCCCGAGCCCTTCGCCCACTGCGCGATGGACCGCATCGCGGGCCAGATCTGGTTTCAGCGCGATCTTATTCCCGGAAAAGCGATCGGGATCGAGAAAGCCCAGGACGAGATCGGCGTCAGAAACAGTTGGCTTCTCACCGCCAAGTCCGTAACAGGCGGGGCCGGGATCGGACGAGGCACTTTCTGGTCCAACATTGATCCTGTTCATCAGGTCAAGACGCGCGATAGAGCCGCCACCCGCGCCGATCTCCACCATCTCGACCACGGGGATCCGGATTGGCAGACCGCTGCCCTTCAGGAACCGCGCTGTGCGATCCACCTCGAAAAACCTGTTCTTGGTCGGGCTGAAATCGTTGAGAAGGGTCAGCTTGGCGGTGGTGCCGCCCATGTCGAACGCCAGTACCTTCTTTTCATCGAACTTCTTCGCCAGCTGGCAGGCGAAGATCGCGCCACCCGCCGGGCCGGATTCGACCATGCGGATTGGAAAGCGCCTCGCGAGCGACAGCGAGGTCAACCCGCCGCCTGAGGTCATCAGCGCGATCGAACCCCGGAACCCGGCTTCGATCAGGCGCCGTTCCATCTGGTCGAGATACCGGTCCATCAGCGGCTGGACATAAGCGTTCAGAACGGTCGTCGAGGTCCGCTCATACTCTCTTATTTCAGGGCAGACTTCGTGTGACAGAGAAATGGCGAGGCTGGGCAGACGACTGGCCAGAAGTTTTCCGACCGCCTTCTCGTGCGCTGGATTGATGTAGGAATGCAGGAAGGAGATCGCGACGGCTTCGACCCCCTCGCGCTCCAGTTGTCCAGCGACGTCCACGACGGCTCGTTCGTCGAGCGGAACGCGCACCAGGCCTTTTGCATCCAGGCGTTCGGGAACGCCGAAACGGAGCGGGCGGGGAACGACAGGCGAGGGGCGAACCAATTCCAGGTCGTACTGGTCGAAGCGGCTCTCCGTACCCATCTCGAGAACGTCCCGAAATCCTTGCGTTGCAAGCAGTGCCGTGCGCGCGCCACGCCGCTCGATGATCGCATTCGTCGCCAGCGTCGTGCCATGAACGAATATATCGACTTCGTCGAAACGTCGCCCGGCGGTGGCAAGTATTTCGGAAATGCCCGTGAGAACGCCCTCTTCCGGAACGCGAGGCGTAGTGAGCACTTTGGTGGTCCAACGCTTGTGGCCCTGTCGCAGAACCACATCGGTGAACGTGCCGCCAACGTCCACTGACAGCTTCAATTCCGCCATATCGAGCCCCTTCCTGTACGGATATCCTCCGGGCTCACGTCCCGGCGTTGGGATCCATCTGGGAATTCAGATGTATTCATTTGCATCCGATTGTCAACATTATAGGATAAGCCCACGCGGATAGCCGTTTTCAGCCCCGCCGCAGGATGGAGAAGCCATTTGGCATGCCGCCGTCTCAAGCGCGCGCCGCCCTTGACCCGCGCAGAAAAGATAATATTCCGTGGGTACAAGCGGTGCAGATCTTCGCGGCGAACTTGTCGATATGTGGTTGGCCAGACGTGGCCGTCATTGTCCGCAAACGGCGAAATACGGTCCGCTCCTGGCGCCATCTGCCAGGCTTGGCGCCATCTACAAGGCTTGGCGCCCCTGCCATGGGTCCGATAGATCTCACAAAAGGATAGTCCGATGAAGTTCTTCTACGCCAACGGCTCATGCGCGCTTGGTATCCATATCCTCCTGGAGGAAACGGGCACCGCTTACGAGCCTCAAAGACTGGATTTCACCAAACAGGAGCAAAGGAGCCCCGAATACCTGGCGCTCAATCCAAAGGGCAAGGTTCCCCTTTTCCAGTTCGAGGATGGCAGCACGCTCTCCGAATTCCAGGCAATGGCCACGTGGCTGCACCTCACCCATCCCGACAAGCGGCTGTTGCCAGCCGACCCGTTGGCCGCCGCGCGCGCCTATGAACTGATGGACTACACCGTTGGGACCGTCCACAGTCTCGGCTTCTCGCGCATCTCCCGCCCGCAAAATTTTTCTCCGGCCCCCGAGAGCCACGAGGCGGTAAAGGCGATGGGTCTCAAGACCTTTGAGCAGGGCATGGCCTGGCTCGGAGATAAGGCAAGCGCCGAGGGTTTTGCCGTGGGCGATTTTTCGATAGCGGACGCGGCGCTTTTCTACGTCGAGTTCTGGATGGCCGAACGCTTGAACAAGCCGTTGCCAGGGCATCTGGCGAACCACTATGCCAGGATGAGAGAGCGACCCTCTGTCCAGACGGTCCTGAAAATTCAGGGCTTCGCCTGAGCAAGGCGGCGCCTCCTAGCCACGGCTGACGGCTCCGCCGGACAAGGGGCCGTCGTCGACACCAGGAGCGTCTGACGTGGATTCGAAAAGGGGCGTTTCATCGTCTCGTCGTCTGAGCTGTCATCCTGTTTCAGGCACCCCTATCCGCCATGGGCAATCGTTGGAGGGCACGGTCAAGGTCTCCAATCAGGTCGTCGGGATGCTCCAGCCCCACGTGAATGCGCATCAGCTGGCCTTGCCAAGCTGGATGCGCGACCTCTCTCTTGCCGTCGAGACTTACGGGAATGAGCAAACTTTCAAAGCCGCCCCAGCTCGACCCCATCCCGAAGTAGCTAAGCCCGTCCATCATCGGCCCGAGCGCGGCCCTGTCCCGGCATTTGATGACAAAGCCGAACAGTCCCGAGGCGCCCGTGAACTGCTCGCGCCACAACGCGTGCTGCGGATGGCTGACCAGGGCCGGATGGATCACGCGCTCGACAAGCGGATGCGCCTCGAGCCACCGCGCGACCTCAAGGCCATTCTCGTTGTGTTGTTTCAGACGCGTGACGAGGGTCCTGAATCCCCGTAGCACGAGGTAGGCGTCGTCAGGCCCGGCGCAGAGACCGAAATCCGAGATCGCCTTCCTGATCTTTCCGAGATTGTCGTCGTTACAGGCGATCGCGCCCAGCATCGCGTCAGCATGACCGCCTATGTACTTCGTCGCGGCATGGACGACGATGTCGACGCCGAGCCTGAACGGCTTCAGGAAATGCCCTCCGCTCCAGGAATTGTCGATGACCGTGGTTACACCGCGCGCCCGCGCCACCCGCGTGATGGCGGCGATATCCTGGATCTCGAAGGTGTGGGAGCCAGGGGACTCCAGCCAGATCAGGCGTGTGCGGTCTGTAACGAGGGCAGAGATATCTTGCCCAATGCAGGGGTCGTAAAACACCGTCTCGACGCCGAACTGTTCGTTCAGGCGTTTACAAAACGTGCGAACCGGGGGGTACACCGCGTCCGAAATCAGGAATTCAGCGCCTTGCCCCGCATGGGCGATCAGCGTCGTGGTGACAGCGCTCATGCCGGAAGGTGTCAGTACCGTTCCCGCGGCTCCCTCCAGTGCGCTGATCGCGTCTTCAAGGGCCGCAGTTGTCGGCGTGCCGCGCCGACCATAGCGAACAGGAGCAGTTGCCTTTTGCTCATAGGCTGCCAGCGTCGGAAACAGGATGGTCGACGCGTGATAGACGGGCGTGTTGACCGCTCCGAAATGGCCGCTCGACCGACCGGCATGCGCGACGATGGTCTCGTCGTTCGTGCTCAGCTGCGTTGCGAACTGTCCGGCGTTCTTGTCCTGACGAGCGCTCACTTCAAGATCCTGAATTCCGAGGTGCCGTCGCGGGTGATCTGTTCCGGGAGGCCGTGCTCCCAGTTGAAATATTGCAAAGTCGCGGCGTCGTTGCCCTTCTGCCGATCATGCGCCCAGAACAGGTAATCGATGCAAGCCTCGTCCGGTGGGGCATCGGGCGTGCTCTCCACCTCTCCGCCCGCAACGCGCCAAGCGTTCAATCCTCCGTTCAGCACGCAAACATCGTACGCTGGAAACAGGCGCTTCAAATCGGCGGCGAAGAGGAACGCCCGCGCGGCGACGGCGCTGTAGACGATTACGGTATCGGCCTGATGAACAAGCTCGCACAGATCATCCAAACGAGGGCGTATCCCCCAGATCGCCCCGGCGATATGGCTGTTTCTGTAGTCCATGGAGGAGCCGACATCGATCGTCAGGACATTGCCGGTACGGAGACGTCTGGCGTGGTCGGTATCAACCAGCGCGACGGATGAGAATGGGGGAATGGCCAGGGGCGGATCGTCCTTCACGACTTGCGAAGTCGCGCCCTCGACGCCGCCATCGAGGACGCGTGCGTCATACCCCATCTGCCGGAGCCAGTGGGCGGCTGAAACAGCGCGCACGAAGGGGGCGCTGTCTATCAGGACGAGCAAACCCCTGCGCACCGCGCACCAGCGGATGACCCCCTGCACAAGTTGCCCGCCAGGGGCGTGGACCGAGCCGGCGATATGCCCTTCGTCGAACTCCTCCCGGGTGCGGACATCGAGCAGATAGACGCTTCTTTGGCCTTTGCCCGCGATCCGCTCCACGTCGGCATGGGGAATGTCGGGAATGCCCGCCTTGCGACGGAGATCGTTCGCGAACGCCTCGGCGCGCGCGGCGCCTTCTGGCGTCACATCCGCGAACCGGTTTGTACTGCCACTTTGCAGGGACAGCCCGGCCATCCGCCAGGCCTGCGTACCGCCACGCAATGCGTAAACCGGATTTTCAACGCCAGCATTGATCAGGGTTTGCGCGCCGATGATCGACCGCGTGCGGCCCGCGCAGGTCACGACGACGTTTGTTCGGGGATCCTTCACCAGATCCGGCAATCGCAACAACAGTTCCCCGTTCGGGACGCTGATGCTGCCGGGTATGCTGATGCCTTGATGTTCCGGCCAAGTACGGCCGTCGAGAATGATGACGTCCTCGCCTTTTCCGATCAGCGCCGCGACCTCCCTCGGATTCAGCGCGGGGGTGTGCAGTTCTTCTTCCACGATCTCGCCGAACGCCTTGGGCGTCACGTCTTCCCCGATGAAGACTTCGCCCCCCGCATCTCGCCAGGCGTCGACGCCGCCAGCCAGGCATTCCACCGACACGTAACCGAGCTCCCGCAACCGTTCTTCGGCGCGAGGCGCGACGCGGTCGATACCGTCGATCAGAACGATCCGTGTCGTGCGACGGGGAACCTGGAGCAGGATGCCGGATTCGAGTTCGCTAAAGGGGATATTTGCGGCGTGAAGCAGATGCTCCAGGCCGAAGTGGCCTTTCTCGCGAATGTCCACAATGGCGATCTCTTCGTCGGAAGAGATGATTGTCATGAGGTCCGTTGCGGAAATCTGGTTCATCGACATCCCTGTCAGCGGTGGGCTTGATGAGCCGCTGCAATCAGCGCGTCGCCCCGGCGGCAGCCAAATGTTCATAAGTGACGAACGCGCGGCGATCCTCTCCCTGGCGCGAGTTTTGTGAGGCCTCGCGTCAGGCGCCCACATCCGTGAAGGTTCAGAGCTTGACTGGCTTTGCCACATGCTCCACGAACGCCGGCCTCTGGAGCAGCCTGTCGCGGTAGGCGACGACCTTCGGGAAGGCAGGTTTGGCGATATCCAGTTCGACCCAGCGGTGCACCTGAGCACCAAGCGCTATGTCGCCGACGGTCAATTCGTTTCCGGCGATGAAATCCGTTTCGGCGAGCGCGGCCTCCAAAGTCGAGACCATCGCGAAGACATCCTCCAGCAGCGCTGTCGTGTCGCCGCCGGCGCGATGTACATCGCGGAGGTTCTTAAGGCGCGGAACAAGTGTGATGGAGCACCAATCCATCCACCTGTCGGATGCGGCCCTTTCTGCGAGATCCGCAGGCAGCAGGCCGCTCCCGTAGCGCCCCGCGAGATAACGCACGATCGCATTCGATTCCCATAGAACCGCATCGCCATCCTCAAGGGTCGGGATACGTCCATGGGGATTCTTGCTGCGGTAGACCGGGTCGTCGTTGCCGCCGAACTTGCCGCCCAGGTCTATCCTCTCGCATGGGAGGCCGAGTTCTCCGACGGCCCACATCACCTTTGCCACGTTCGACGAATCGGGCCTTCCCCAAACCTTCAGCATGGCGATCAACCTATATTGGACACATTCGCATACATATGAATTCAACAGCGGATCAAGTCAAGCTGCGCGCCGTTGTGACCCGCCCGCGGGGTTGATGGCCTGCCGGACGATGCCAACCTGATAATCGTAAGCCATATACTGAAACTCAGGCCGCTCAGGAGGTTGGGTCCACGCTCGCGACTTTGGGAAGTTCTTCGGGCCTTGTCGTCTCAGGTTTGAGGCAGCAGCGCCTCAACCGCTCCTCCCGCTCCCGTGTTCAGACGCGGCGCCCCGCTTTCGCGTTGCGCTGTCGGCGTTCACTCCGGGAGATGGATCTTGTCACCACGACCTTCGCCGGCCCACATGCCTTTCCGCCTGGGTTGGCGAAGGTCGGTCGGGCTGGTCGGTTACTGGTTGATCTCCGGTTCCACGAGTTTAGCAAGCTTCCGGAGTGATTCCTGCCAGCCGAGATAGCAGGCTTCCGCCGGGATGATGTCGGGAATGCCCTGCTGCTCGATACGCAGTTCCGTGCCGACCGAAACGGCTTTCAGCGTCACCGTGACTTTCATCTCGCCGGGCAGGTTGGGATCGTCGAAACGGTCCGTGTAGACGAGCCGTTCCCCCGGAACGAGTTCGAGATACGTGCCGCCGAAGGAATGGCTCTCGCCGGTGGTGAAGTTGCGGAAGGACATGCGGTGCTTGCCGCCCTCTTTCGCATCCAGCTCATGCACGGTGCAGAGGAAGCCATAGGGCGGAAGCCAGTTCGCCACCGCATCCGGTTCGACGAAGGCCCGATAGAGCTTCTCCGGCTTTGCGGCGATGACGCGATGAAATTGGACGGTGCTTGGCATGGTGCGTTCCTCTCTGTTGCGTTTCAGGTGGTGGACTGGCCGGCCCGGGGCCGGAACAGCAGCTCGAGATAACGGCGAAGGTGGTCTATGCTGTCCGCCGCGGCGGCCGCGCCGCCTTTTGCCTTGGCCAGAATGAATGCGCCCTGCAGAACGGCCTGTGTGTGCAGGGCGAGCGATTGCGCGCTCCAGTCTGGTGACAGTCGGCGATCGTCGATCGCCGCCTGGATGTCGGCCTCCAGCGTCGCGGCATGGCCGCTTATGCTGCGTTCGCAGGCATCGCGAATCGCGGGCGTGCTCTCGTAGGCTTCCTGCACCATAGTGCCGACAAGGCAGGTGAATTCCGGTACGTCGCCCTGCAGGAGTTCCTTGCGGAAAGCGACATAGCCCAGCACGCGATCCAGCGGATCGGCGTGATTATGATAGGGCGCAGCGGCAAACAGGGCTCCCGTCGTCTGCGACCAGTAGTCCGCTGCCGCGACGGCGAGCGCGTCCTTGCTCTTGAAATGATGGAAGAAGGCGCCCTTCGTCACGCCCGCGGCCGCGCACAATTCGTCCACCGACGTCGCCGAGTAGCCCTTGGCGCGGACGAGTGTCAGCGCGACATCGAGCAGCTTTGATCGGGCGTCAGGTTTTCCGGCGGCACGGGACATCGAGGCATCCTCTCTTCGCCTCTAAATACCAACCGGTTGGTATGTAGTCAATCGCGCAAATGCGCGCTTCCACGACAGGCATGACGTCTCCGGTCAAAAACGCTGGCGGTTTTTGGCAGTCAGGGCTGGCAGGTCATAGGATTGTTTTCGATGTCGACGGCAGATTGTCGCGATCAGCGGGCCGATGAGGCCACGGCCCGCCAAACAACTCTCCCTTGGTAGGGACGCTGCGTCTCAGAGGATGGCGACGGCCCGCGTCCAGCCGGCCGAAGCCTTGCGAATCTTGACGGGGAAACACGCGACAGTGAAGCCGGTCGGGGGAAGGACCTCCAGCTGGTGCAGCTTCTCAAGATGGCAGTAGAGGCGTTCGCGTCCTGCCTTATGTCCTTCCCAGACGAGGCCGTAGTCGCCGGTCTCCTCCACTTTCTCGCGGGTGAAGTTGAAGGGCGCGTCCCAGCTCCAGGCATCGGTGCCGGTTATCTTGATACCTTGCCGTGCCAGGAAAAGCGTCGCCTCGCGGCCGACACCGCAGCCGGCGGTCACGTAGTCTTCGCGTGAATAACGGGAGCCGGCTCGCGTGTTGATCAGAACGATGTCGAGGGGCTGGAGCGTGTGGCCGATCCTGTCGAGCTCTGCGATGACGTCGTCGACCGTCGCGACATAACCGTCCGGGAAGTGACGAAAATCGAGTTTCACGCCGGGCTTGAAGCACCATTCGAGCGGGATCTCATCGATGGTCGGGGAGGGTTCCCCGCCTTCGACGAGGTCATGATTGGTCGTGGGGTGAAAGTGATAGGGCGCGTCGAGATGCGTTCCGTGATGGGTCGTCACCTCCAGCGTTTCAATCGCCCAGGCGGCGCCGTCCGGGAGATGATGCGCTTCCAGGCTGGGGAAGGACGTCCGCATGCGATCGATCGTCATGTCATGCGCGAGATAGGTGATCTTCGGACGCGAAAAATCCGGATCGCTCACCACGTCGTTCTCAATGGGGATGGAGAGGTCAACGATACGCGCCATCAGCACAATGTCCGTGTTGTCATTCTGGGGATCGGGGCCATCAGAGCCCGAGATAGGCGCGTCGGATCGCGGCGTCCGCCGCAAGTTCCGCCGAGGCGCCCGTTGTCGTGATATGGCCGGTTTCCAGCACATAGGCGCGGTCCGTGGCCGCGAGCGCCATCTCGGCATTCTGCTCGGCCAGCAGAACAGTCATGCCCCTGGCCTTGAGCAGGCCGATCAGTTCGCGGATCTGGTCGACGATGATCGGGGCCAATCCGAGCGTGGGCTCGTCCAGCATCAGCACCTTCGGCCGTGACATCAGGGCGCGTGCGATCGCGAGCATCTGCTGCTCGCCGCCGGACATGCTGCCGGCGAGCTGGCCGCTGCGTTCGCGCAGGCGAGGGAACAGCTCCAGCATGTCCTCGCACAGCGCTGGGAAATCACCGCCGATGAAACCCATCTCGAGGTTCTCGAGCACGGTCATCTGCGGGAAGACGTGGCGGCCCTCGGGGGACAGCGCCACGCCGCTGGCGACACGCACGTGGCTTGGCCGTCCACTGAGCTCCGTGCCGTCGATGCGGATCGAACCTGAAGACGTCGCCAGGCCAAGGATCGCTTTGAGGATGGAGGACTTGCCGGCGCCATTGGCGCCGATGAGCGCGACCGCTTCGCCACGGCCGGCGGTCAGCGCGATATCCTCGACAGCCCTGACCTTGCCATAGGTGACGCAGAGTCCGGAAAGCTCAAGCATTCTGCGCCTCCTCCGCCTTGTAACCGCCGAGATAGGCTTCGATGACGGCCTTGTCGGCCTGGATCTCGGCGGGGGTGCCCTGGGCGATCAGGCGGCCGCGATCAAGCACGATGATGCGGTCGCACAACGCCATCATCATGCGCAGGTTGTGATCGACCAGCACGATGGTCAGCCCGCGTTGGCGCAGGCCGCGCAGCAGGTCGGCCAGCCGGTTTGCCTCCGTGTGGTTGAGGCCCGCCGCGGGCTCGTCCAGCATCAGGAGGCGCGGCCGCGTGGCCAGCGAAACGGCAATGGCCAGCATCTTCTGCTCGCCATAAGGAAGCGATCCCGCTTCGAGCGAGGCCCGCTCCGCTAGGCCGACGAATGCCAGGCAGTCCCAGGCGCGCTGGATGCGTTTGGCTTCCCTCGCGCGCCAGCCGGCGCCGCGCAGTACCGAACTCAGGAGAGACGCGGGCTCCGGGCAACTCGTGGCGGCGAGCACGTTTTCGAAGACGGTCTGGCTGCCGCAGAGCGCGGCCTGCTGGAACGTCCGGGCCAGTCCATGCGCGACGAGGCTGCTCGGCGCGTCACCTGTCACCTTGCGCTCGCCGTAGCGGATCTCCCCCTCCGTTGGCGGGGTGAAACCGCTGATCAGCGACAGGCAGGTGGTCTTGCCGGCGCCGTTCGGGCCGATGATGCCGACGAGTTCGCCGGGCTCGATGCTCATGCGGACGTTGTCGACCGCAGTCAGCCCGCCGAACCGTTTGGTGAGATCCGTCACCGTGAGGCGCGGGGAGGGCTCGAAGGCGATCTCGCCGCCCTTGTCCGGCGCCCGGGGTGTGCGGAAGGGGGACGTCAGGCGGAAGAGAGGCGCGAGCCCGCCCGGTTGGATGCGGATGACGGCCAGCAGGATCAGCGCGAAGATCGCGATCCGATATTCATCGACGAAACGCAGCGTCTCGGGAAGGGCCGCGAAGATGGCGCCGCCAAGAAGCGGGCCGATCAGCGTGCCCTTGCCGCCGAGAATGGCGATCAAGAGGCCTGTCGCCGAGAACATCGGATTGAACAGATCCGGTGTGAGGACGAGCGTGCGCGGAATGAACAGGACGCCGGCAAATCCCGCCAGCCCCCCGGAGAGTGCGATGGCGATGACGCGCTGGCGCACGGTGCGAATGCCGATGCTCTCGGCGAGATCATTGGATTCGCGGATGACTTTCCAGGAGCGGCCGGTGGGGCTGTTGAGCAGCCGATGCACGATGAACACGGCAAGGCCGAGCCCGAGCAGCGTCGCCAGGAGGTAGTATTGGTGGAAGACGAGACCGAGCGATTCGATGGCCTCGACGCGCGGGCGCCGCACGATCAGGCCGAGCGGCCCGCGCGTGAGATCGACCCAGTTGGAGACGACGAGGCGCAGGATTTCGGCGGTCGTCAATGTGGCGATCGCGAAATAGGCGCCGCCCAGCCGCACAGAGGCGAAACCGACCAGGGCGCCGAGAAGAGCGGCCGGTATCGGCGCGAACAGCAGGGTCACCCAATAATTGACGCCGAAGTTGATGATCGCCAGCCCGGCGACATAGGCGCTGAGCCCGAAGAAGGCGGCGTGGCCGAAGGAAATCAGGCCGAGATAACCCACCGTGAGGTTGATCGACAGGCCGAAGATCGCAAGGACCGCGGCATAGGCCAGGAGGCCGCTGTAATAGCTTTGCCCGGCGAGCAGGAAGGGTGCCGCGACCGCGAGGGCGATGGCCAGGATGATCAGGAGACGTCTCATCGGGCACGCCCCGCGAAAAGGCCATGCGGCCGGATGAGAAGGCACATGAGAAGCAGAGCGTAGATGATGGCGGTGCCCATTTCCTGTGGCATGAAGGCGCTTGCCAAGGCTTCGAGCAGACCAAGGAGCAGTCCGCAGACGACCGCACCGGTCGCGTTCCCCATGCCGCCGATGACGACGACTACGAAGGCGGTGATGATGGCGTGCTGGCCCATGGATGGTGTGAAGAGGCTGACCGGCGCGATGAGGGCGCCTGCGGCGGCCGCTATCCCGGCCGCTCCCAGGAAGGTCAGGGTGCGGATGCGCGCGACATCGATTCCGACGACCTGCGCGGCGAATTCGCTCTGCGCGACGGCCCTGATGCGGCGTCCCACGAGCGTGCGACGCAGGACATATTCGATGGCGAGCAGGATGACGATGCCCGCGGCCAGCACGAGCAGCCGGTGGTTGGTGATGACGACCGAGCCCAGGGACAGGGTTCCCTCCAGCCCCTCGACGCGGGACGGATTGGGCCCCCAGGTGGACAGGACCGATTGATGGAGCAGCAGGCTGACGGCGAATGTGCTGAGCAGCACGGTCGATGGGCCATCCTTCGTCGGCAGGACCGGCCGCACGGCGATCAGGTCGACAAGCGCGGCGATGATGACGACGGCGATGACGGCCAGGATGAGTGCGACGCCGTAGGGCAGGCCGAGCATCGTGGTGGCGACGACCGCCATCAGGCCGCCCAGCATGTAGAGCTCGCCATGCGAGAAATTGATGACGTGGAGCACGCCGAAGATCATGGTCAGGCCGAGCGCCACGAGGGCATAGGCCATGCCCTGGGTCAGCCCGTTCACGCCTTGCTGAAGGAGAAGTTCAAGCATCGCATTGTTCCGGCATGCAGCCGCGGGAGGCGCGCGTGACACGCATCCTCCCGATGGCCTTTGGATCTGTCGGGACGACTATCGGTCGACTACGATCTCGCCGGACTTGACGGACAACCGGAGCAGCTCACCGCTGGAAGCCTGACCGTTCTTGTCGAAGGTGACTTCGCCACGGGGCGTCTCCCATTTGCCTTCATGGATGGTCTTGGCGATCTTGGCGGTGTCGTCGGCGGTTCCCGCCTTGTCCATCGCCTTGGCGGCGATCCAGACCGTTTCGAAGCCGAGGACTTCGATCTTCTCGGGCTTGCGGCCGAATTTCTTCTGGAAAGCTTCGACGAAGCGCTTGTTGAAGGCGTTGTCGATCGCGGGGACGTAGATGTCCGCGCTGAAGGCCTGTTCCGCCGCCGCGCCGGCGATCTTCACGCCCTCGGAATTGAGGATGCCTGGCATCAGGCAGCGGTGGCCCTTGAATCCGAGGTCAGAGAGAACGCGCAGGATATTGCCGTACTGCTCCATGTTCGAGCCGACGATGCAGATCGTGTCCGCGCCGGATGAGCGCGCGTTCGTGGACATCGCCGCGAAATCATTCTGCTGCATGCCGAAGGTGTCGGAATAGACCAGCTTGTTGCCGAACAATTCCTTCATGTGCTTGATCGTGACCTGGCCGAAGTCGCTGTTTTCCGCAAGAATAGCGACCTTCTCCGGCTTGATCGTTTCCACAAGGAACGTATCGAACGACTTTGCGTCTTGCGCCGTCGTCGTATTCATCCGGAAAACCTTGTCGTATCCGGATTTCGTGACGTCCGGATGCTTCGGCACCGCAGCCATGAAAATGGCGTCCTCGCCCTCGACAACCGGAATGGCCGCCAGCGCCACGCTGCTGGAGATCTCGCCGGCGATCACCTTCACCTTGTCCTGGGTGAGCAGGCGCTGGATCGCGGCGACACCCTCGGGCGGCGAGAAGTTGGTGTCGTAGGTCACGAGCTCGATCTTGCGGCCGCCAAGGATGCCGCCGTCCTGGTTGAGCATCTCGACCGCGAGTTGCGCTCCCTCGACATTCTGCTTGCCGATGAGGGTCTTGATCGGATTGATCAGGCCGAGCTTGACCGGATCGGCTGCGTTCGCCTGGCCGGCTACGGCAAGGATGGCACCGAAGGTGAGCGCGGTCAGGTGGCGCTTAAGAATTATCATGACATTCCTCCCTATATGCGCGGCACACAATCCAACTTTCGCGCTTGTGTCAAGCGCTTGCTTTAATCAGTTGACTGCATTACACGAGGGCGTGGAGGAAATCGCATGAGGCATGTTCAGGATGTCGCATCAGACACGCGCGAGCGGTTGATGGACGTCGCGGAGCGTCTGTTTGCTGAGCGTGGCTACAGCAACGTGCCGACAAGGATGATCGCGGAAGAGGCGAGCGCCAATACCGCTGCCGTTCACTATCATTTCGGTTCGAAAGAGCGTCTGCTGGAGGCGGTCTTCCATCGCCGGCTGGAGCCGATGAACAGGGAGCGGATCGCCAAGATCAAGGACGCGATGGCCGCATCCGGCCACAGCCGGCCCGATGTCGAGGTGGTGCTGCGCGCGTTCATCGAACCCACCCTGCGCAAGCCCCGCGACGATGGCGAGCGCGCGTTTCGCCTTTTGTCCGGCCGCGCATCCACGGATCCCAATCCCGAGGTCAAGCGGATCTTGTTTCAGGCCTATGATGAAGTGGCGCGGGCTTTCGCCGATGCCATCTCCAAGGCCTGCCCGGAGCTGTCGGCCGAGGAGCTGTTCTGGCGTGTCGCCTGCGTTTACGGGGCGATGCTTTACATCCGCGCCGACAACGGCCGGCTGCAGCCGGTTTTTGGCGAGGAATTCAGCCTGGCCGATCCCGAAGGTGCGCTGCGCTACGCCATCGCCTTCATGAGGGCTGGCATGCAGGCCGCTCCCGCCGGCCCTGTCGACTGACGTTCAAACTGGAGAGATCAACGGTGCCCACACAGATCTTGCTCAAAGGCGGGCAGGTGATCGGCGGTCCGCGCGAGCCGGCGGACCTGCTGATCGAAGGCGATATCATCGCCGCCATCGGTCCGTCGATCGACGCTGGCGACGCGGAGATCATCGACGTGTCAGGCATGCTGGTCGCGCCGGGCTTCGTCGATACGCACAGGCATATCTGGCAAACCTCGATCCGTGGCGTCGCTGCCGACTGGAGCCTTGTGGAATATATCCGCTTCATCCGGCTCGGCTACGCGACGGCTTACCGGCCGGAGGACGTCTGGATCAGCACCTATGCGGGTGCGCTCGAGGCGCTTGATGCAGGCATCACGACCATCTGCGACTTCTGCCATATCATGCGCACACCCGATCATGCCGATGCCGGCATCGACGGGCTGGACCGTTCTGGCATACGCGGCCAGTTCTATTACGGCTTCTATGACGTACCGTCCGAGCCACGCAGCTTCGCCGATCACGATGCTCGTGTGCGGCATGCGCGCCACTTCTTCGACTCGCGTTTCCGGGCGCGACCGGCCAGCGCCCTTGTGACGATGGGCGTCGCGTTGACGGAGTTCAACCTCATACCGGTGGCCCATACCGCCGACGAGATCACCGTCGCACGGGATTTCGATATCCCGATGACCATGCATATGGGCACGCTGTCGACGCCCGACAGCGTCGCCCGCCTGGCGCAAGCCGGCCTGCTTGGTCCCCGCATGCTCCATGTTCATTGCAACGCGTCGAGCGACGACGAGCTGAAGGCCATCGCCGACAGCGGCGGGGCGCTCAGCGTCACGCCGGAGACGGAGCTGCAGATGGGCATGGGCATTCCCGTCACAAACCGCGCGTTGGCGGTCGGGCTGCGCCCCACGCTCGGCATCGATATCGTCTCGGACTATTCAGGCGACATGTTTGCGCAGATGCGCATCGCGCTGCAGACGGCGCGGGCGATCGACAATCAGAAGATCCTGGACGCCGGCCGCATGCCGCCGGAGATCGATCTGAAGGTGGCCGACGTCTATGATTTCGCGACGATCGATGGCGCCCGGGCGATCGGGCTCGATGCCGAAGTCGGTTCGCTGGCGGTCGGGAAACAGGCGGACATCATCACGGTCCGGCAGGATGGCATTCATCATGCGCCGCGCACGCCGGACCCCGTCGCCTCCCTCGTTTTGCAGGTGCGGCCATCCGACATCGACAGCGTTTTTGTCGCTGGGCAGGCGCGCAAGCGCAACGGCCGCCTCGTCGGCGTCGATGTCGAGGCGGTGAGGGCTCGCGCGCAGGCTTCCTCGGACCATCTGGCCGCCGCTTTTGCCGAGGCCATGCAAAAGACCGGGCAGACGGCCACCCGGGCCACCTATGGCTCGGAACTCGCCCGCGCCACGGGAGGGCATGTATCATGAAGCTCGCCAGTCTCGCGGACGGACGTGACGGCCGCCTGGTCGTCGTTTCTCCGGATCTCAGCCGCGCGGCGGACGCTGGCGCCATAGCGCCGACCCTGCAGGCGGCGCTGGATCATTGGGCCGACGCGGCACCACGGCTACAAGAACTCTCCGAGCGGTTGGCGAACGGCACGGAAGCCGGCTTTGCGTTCGACACGGCGGCCTGTGCGTCGCCGCTGCCGCGCGCCTTCCAATGGGCCGACGGCTCGGCTTATGTGAACCATGTCGACCTCGTGCGCCGCGCGCGCGGCGCGGAGCTCCCGGCCTCTTTCTGGGTCGATCCGCTGATGTACCAGGGCGGCTCTGACGCGTTCCTTGGCCCGCATGATCCGATCACCTTGCCGGATCCCGCGTGGGGCGTGGACTTCGAGGGCGAGATTGCCGTTATCGTTGACGATCTGCCACTCGGCGCCAGCCGCGCGGAAGCGCTCGACGCGATCCGGCTTGTGATGCTGTGCAACGACGTTTCGCTGCGCAATCTCATCCCGGGCGAACTGGCGAAGGGCTTCGGCTTTTTCCAGTCCAAGCCCGCTTCCGCGTTCTCGCCGGTGGCCGTCACCCCGAAGGAGCTGGGGTCGGCCTGGAAGGATGGGCGCCTTAACCTGCCGCTCCATAGCTGGCTCAACGGCGTCGAATTCGGCAAGCCGGATGCGGGCCTGGACATGACGTTCGACTTTGGCACGCTGGTCGCCCATGCGGCGCGGTCCCGCCGGCTCTCGGCGGGAACCATCATCGGGTCTGGCACCGTCTCCAACCGTGGCGAGGATGGTGGACCGGGCCGGCGCGTGGATGAGGGAGGCGTCGGCTATTCCTGCATCGCCGAACTGCGTATGATCGAGACCATTCAGGCCGGCCAACCGGCGACACCCTTCATGCAGCCGGGCGACCGCGTGCGTATCGAGATGTTCGACGGCGAGGGAAGGTCGATTTTTGGTGCTATCGACCAACGCTTTCTCCCCGCCGGCCCTGCAGTGAAGGCGGCGTAGCATGACGGCCGGCTTGATGTATCGCATGCCCTATGGCTTCGGTCCGAGTGCCGGACCGCGCCAGGGGCCGGATGGTCGCCCATTCGATTGGACGCATGCGCCGCGCAAGCGCTCTGTCGCCGTGAGCTTTCTCACGGATGCGGCGCTTCTCCGCAACCTGCTGCCGCCCGGGTTCTCGCTCACAGATGAACCCGTGGTGACAGTCGAGCTGCAGTATTTCACCGAACTGGAATGGCTTGCCGGTCGCGGATACAACACGCTCGGCGTCAAGTTTCCCGTGACCTACAGAGGCGCCGTCGACGAAGTCACGGGGATGTTCCTGGCAGTCTTGTGGGAAAACCTGACGGATCCGATCCTGACGGGGCGTGATGAACTTGGTTTCGCCAAGCTTTATGCCGATATACCGGAGCCGCGCATTTTCCGTGGGCGGGAATTTCATGGCGCCGCGTGGCTCGGCCATCGTTTCATCGACATAGAGCTTGATGCGATCGAGGAATCGCCGCCCGCCTCGACGTCGGGCCCGGCGGCCGGCGGCACGTTGCATTACAAATATGTGCCCGCGACGGGACAGTGGGGCGAAGCCGACATCGCCTATGCTTGCCACACGCCTGCCGGTGCAAGCCAGCAACGCACCATCGCGGCTTTCCGCGCCAAGGGCACGGTGACTATCCATGACACGCAGTGGGCTGACATGCCAACGCAGTTCCACATCGTGCGCGCGCTTGCCGCCCTGCCCATGGTCGAGGCGCGGGGCGCCGTGATCATGGAGACGCGTGGCGGCAAGGATCTGTCCGATCAGCGCCGCCTGACTTGAGGACCGGATATGAGCACGGGAACACTGCCGCCATTCCGGCGGATCATTACGACCAATTCGGAGGGCGGCCGCTCGCGCGTCCTGACGGACGCGCCCGTTCCGCATGTCCTCGAATCCGCACCCGGACGTGGATTGATCAATCTGTGGGCGACCGAGTCCACCCCGCCTTCGCTCGACACGCTCGACGACGCGGCATGGCCGGTTCAGCTCGAGCCGCCCGCAGGCGGTACCGTCTTCCGCTTTTTTCAGCTCGGTCCGAAGACGGTGTCCAACGAGCATCCTGACGTCGCCGAACGAGCCGCGGCGGCTGCCTTCGCGCGCATGGGCGCAGCGCATCTGCGCGTCGACACGAGGCGTCATCCCTCGATGCACAAGTCGCATACGCTCGACTACATCGTGCTCCTCAAGGGCAGGGTGCTGCTGGTGCTCGATGAGGACGAGACGGAGCTGAAGCCCTTTGACGCGGTGATCCAGCGCGGCTCCAATCATGCGTGGATCAATCTGGAGGACGAGCCGGCTCTCTTGATGGGCGTGCTCATGGATGCCGCTCGGGATCCGCAGGGCGGCGAACAGCCATGAAACCCGCGCCCTTCGACTACAGGAGGCCGGCCACGAAGGCGGAGGCGCTTCGTCTGCTTTCGGACCATCGTGACGACGACGCGAAGATCCTCGCTGGAGGGCAGAGCCTCGTGCCCATGATGAATTTTCGCATGGCGCAACCGACTGTCATCATCGACATCAACCGGCTGTCGGACCTCGCCTTCGTCGAGGAGCGGGGCGAGTGCATCGCGATCGGTGCACTCACGCGTCACAACGACGTCATGCATCATCTTCTCGTCAGAATCCATCTGCCTCTGCTGGCGATGGCTTACGAGAATGTCGCTCACCATACCATTCGCAATCGCGGCACGATCGGCGGTAATGTCGTCCACGCGGACGCGGCCTCGGAGGTGCCGGCCGTGCTGACCGCTCTCGACGCGGAGTTCGTGATCGAGAGCACCGAGGGCGTCCGCGTCGTCGGCGCGGATGACTTCTTCCTCGGCGTGTTCACGACCGCCGTCGAAACACACGAGCTGCTGGTCGAGATTAGGATACCGCGCCCGAACGCGCGAGCGGGCGTGTCCTTCGAGGAGGTCAGCCTGCGCAAGGGCGATTTCGCGATCGTTTCCGTCGCGGTGGAGATCGCTGCCGACGACGGCCAGATCGAATCCGCCCGTATCGCTATTGGTGGCGTCGAGGAACGCGCCCTGCGCGCGGAGGCGGCCGAGCAGGCACTGGTCGGCGCAAGTCTTTCCGACGACGTCATCCAAGCGGCGGCTGCGGCGCAGATCGACGCGATTTCCTTTTTCGACGCGCCGGGCCTATCGGCCGCATACCGCCGCGATACCGCTAAGGCCTTGCTGGAGCGCAATATCCGGGCAGCGGCGGCACGCGCCGGGAGGATGAATTGAGCCACATCACCATCTCCGTGACCATCAATGGCGAGCCCATCGCGGCGACGGTGGAGCCGCGTCTGCTCGTTTGCGATTTCCTGCGCGATCATCTCGGTCTCACGGGCACGCATATCGGCTGCGAGCATGGCGTTTGCGGCGCCTGCACAGTGCTTGTCGACGGACGCACCGCGCGCTCCTGTCTTATGTTCGCGGCCCAGCTCGACGGGGCTGAGGTCGAGACGGTCGAGGGGCTGCTGCTTCCGGACGGTGAGCTTTCGCCGCTGCAAGCCTCCTTCCGCGACAATCACGGGCTGCAGTGCGGCTTCTGTACGCCCGGGATGCTGATGACCGCGACCGAGCTGCTCCGGCAGGACGGACGGCTGGACCGCGAAGGCGTGCGCGAGGCGATTTCAGGGAATCTGTGCCGGTGTACCGGCTATGAGACCATTGTCGATGCGATCCTGACCGCTGGCCGCGATCAGGCAGAGGAGACGGCATGATGTCTTCGGATCGACGCAATTTTCGCTGGATCGGGCAAAATCTCAAACGCCCGGAGGACATACGGCTTGTCTCCGGCCGGGGGCGCTTCGTCGATGACGTGAAGCTGCCACGCATGGCGCATGCGGCAGTGCTCGCAAGCCCCCACGCGCATGCGCGGATTGTGTCGATCAATCTCGATGCGGCGCGTGCCTTGCCCGGGGTCTATCTGGCGGTCGGAGGCCGGGAATTCGCAGACAGCGTCGGCCCCATGCCGACGCTGTCGTCCCCGCCTGTCGTGCAGCACTGCATGGCCGTCGATCGTGTCCGCCATGTCGGTGAGCCGGTGGCCGCCATCGTCGCCGCGTCGCGTTACATCGCCGAAGATGCGCTCGCCCTCATCGAGGTCGACTACGAATTGCTGCCGGCTGTGGTCGATCCGGTGGAGGCGATCGCCGCAACGGGAGACGCGGTCCTGCATCCCGACCGTGGCAGCAATGTCGTCCACAACAGCCGCCATGTCTGGGGGCCGTTGGACGAGGCCTTTGCCTCGGCAGCTCATGTTGTACGCCGCCGTTTCCGCTGGCCGCGCGTCTCTCCGCAGCCCATCGAGACGTCGGGCGCGGTGGTCGACTACGACCGGGCCGAGAAAAAGTTCACCGTTCACTCGAACATGTCCCAGCAGAGCGTCATCGGCGCGCGGCTGGCGCGGGCGCTTGGCGTCGAGCCCTTCCAGATCAACTTCCACATCAACGATGTGGGTGGAAGTTTCGGCGGCAAATCGTCCCTCTACCATGTCCCGCTGATCGCCGCCGGGCTCGCACGGCTCGCCGGCCGGCCGGTCAAATATGTCGAGGATCGCCTCGAGCATATGGCGAATGGCAACCAGCACGCGTCGGATCGTATCTATGACGCGGCCCTCGCCGTGGCCGCGGACGGCACCTTCACCGGCCTCTGCCTCAAGGTGATCGACGACTATGGCGCCTATTTCATGATGAACACCGGTTCCCACGGCAATGCCCTTGCCCAGGCGACCGGCCCTTATCGTATTCCAGCGCTCGAATATGATCTCACCGCCGTCCTGACCAACAAGACGCAGCAGGCGCCTTATCGCGGGTTCGGCGGCGAGGTCGGCAACTTCGTGCTCGAACGGCTGGTCGACGCGGCCGCGCAGGAAACGGGCATCGACCGCATCGCGTTGCGCCGCCAGAACTTCATCGACAAGGCCGAGTTCCCCTACAGGATTCCGAACGGCAATATCTACGACAGCGGCGACTACCACCGCGTGCTCGACCGGGCGCTCTCCCACATCGACCTCGATGCCTGGGAGGCCCGGCGTGTGAGCGCCCGTGCCGAGGGCAAGCGGATCGGGATCGGCGTTGCAACGGTGAACGAGCGCAGCGTGCTTTCGGTGACGGAGCTCTGGTTTCTCGATGATAAGCCGGCCTTCCCGCAAACGAGCAGTCCGGAGAGCGTGCGTATCCGCATCAATGCGGACGGCATGGCCGTCGTCACGATCTTCGCGCCGCACTGGGGCAATAGTCCTGAAACAGTGGCCAAGCAATTGACGGCCGAATACCTTCAGATTGATCCCGATCATATTGCGGTGAACTACGCCTCGACGGAAAACGGCCTGATCTCGAAGGGGCCTGTCGGCAGCCGTTACACCGTCATGCTGGCCGGCGCGATCGCGGGGGCTACGGCGACGCTCAAGACCAAGATCATCCGCTTCGGCGCGCATATGCTCGGTGTCGCGGACGACGAGGTGGAGGTGCATGACGAATCCGTTTCCGTCATCGGGGACCCATCACGGAGACAGTCCTTCGCCGATATCGCGCGTGCGGCGCACAGCTTCCGTTTGTCTTTTCCGGGCGGCGAGGACTTTCGCAGTGGCCTCTCCGCCGAACATACCTATGATCATCCCTATACGACGATGCCGAAGGCTGACAGGTCCGACCTCGGTGTCTTCTATCCCATCGTCGGCCATGCCTGCCACATCGTGGTCGTGGAGATCGACGAGCGGACGAACCAGACGCGTATCGTGAAATACATCGCCGTCCATGACGCGGGCACGATCGTCAACCCACGCATCGTTGAAGGCCAGATCAGAGGCGGCATCGCGCAGGGAATCGGCACCGCCCTCTACGAGATCTATCGCTACGGCGAGGACGGGCAACTGCTGACGGCCTCTCTCGCGGACTATGCCATACCGACCGCGCATGAGATCCCCGATATCGTCGTCGACCATGTGGAGACACCTTCACCCTTCACGGAATTCGGCATCAAGGGGTGTGGGGAGGGCGGGCGGCTCGCCTGCATGCCGGCGGTGGCGGCGGCGATAGACGATGCCTTCCGTGGGGAAGGCCTCTTCGTGGCGGAGCTCCCCGTCACCCCCTCTCATTTGCACGCCTTGAGAAGCGTGGCCGGCCCTTCGCCAGAATAGTGCATCACACGCGGAAGGTTCGTATCCGACACGGAGTACTGGTCGGATTCATGTAGTCGTATGTTGAAAGAAGTTTATGTCCCGGAGCATTCTTCCATCGTGATGAAACACTGAGGTTTCTTTGTCATGCCCGGCGCGAGGCTGGGGATGACACCGGCTGGGCAGGTCGTTCACGAAATCCAGAAACGGGCTCCACTGCACGTATCGATCACGCTGCGGTCGTTGCCATGCGACGCGCACATAATCCAGGACGGGAGAGATTCCATGGCTTTGCTGATTGAAGGTGAGGAGCGGATCACCGCGCCGGTTCAGGTTGTATGGGATGCGCTGAACGATCCGGCCATTTTGCAGCAATGCATCCCCGGCTGCCAGTCCCTGACGCTGACGGACGCCGGCGCCATGGAGGCGACGGTCGTTCTCAAGGTCGGGCCGATCAAGGCGACTTTCGCCGGTTCCGTGGCATTGACCAATCTTGATCCGCCCAACGGCTACACCATACAGGGAGAAGGGAAGGGCGGCGTCGCCGGCTTTGCCAAGGGTGGCGCGGACGTCGTGCTGATCCCGGATGGCCCTGAGCACACGCTTTTGCGCTACACGGCGAAGGCGGATGTCGGTGGAAAAATCGCGCAGCTTGGAAGCCGGTTGATGATGTCGACCGCCAAGAAACTATCTGGAGAATTCTTCTCCGCTCTTGGACGAACGATAAGCGCGGACGCAGATAGATAATATTAATATGATGAATATTATTTAGTATAAAGTATTTATCTCCTTCTCCGAAGAAGGTGTCTATTTTTGGATAAATTTTCGCTTTTTTGGTGAAGTGCGTTCCTTATTCGGATGTATACCGCTTTCGCGGCGTCAGAAGGGCCGGCCGCTCGCCTCGATCATTGCCTACTCAAACGCGACATCGCAGAAGCGGCTGGAAACCGGTCGCTTCCGCTTTGTCGCGCGTGTCGCTTGACCGATCGGGATGACCATACTACCGTATGACAATCTAGAACAAAGAACCGAGCCGTAGCTCGATGCGGCCGCAATCCGGGAGGATCAGAGATGGCGGAGCCTGTTCACGTTGGCATCGTTGGGCTGGGGCGCTGGGCGCGGGTGTTGACGCGCGCTGCCAAGAAATCGAATGCGATCAAGATCGTCGCGGGCTTCAGCCGCTCAGAGGAAAAGCGGCAGGCTTTCACCCGTGACACCGGCATTCCGACCACGTCGGATCTGAAGTCGTTGCTCGCCGATCCGTCGATAAAGGGCGTTATCCTGACGGTGCCGAACGAACAGCATCTGCCGGTTGCCGCCGAGGTCGCGAAGGCCGGCAAGCATGTCTACACGGAAAAGCCCATCGCCAGCACGTTGGAGGATGGCCTCGCCATCGCCGCCCTTGAGAAGGAGCACGGCGTAACGGTCACGGTCGGGCATAGTGCCCGTCTGATGGCGGGGGTGCGCCGCATCCGCGAGGCGATTGACGCCGGAGAACTTGGCCGCGTCGCGCTGATCGAGGCGAATTTCTCGAACGAGCGCGCTTTGGAACTCACGCCGCAGACATGGCGCTGGTACAAGCACCGCGCGCCGGGCGGCCCGTTGTCCCAGCTCGCCATTCATATGTTTGATCTTGTCCATTACATCGGTGGCGAAATATCCGAGGCGAGTTCCATTGCCTCAAAACTGTCGCCGGTGGGCGCGGAGGTGGATGATCAGTCGTTGACCTTGCTGAAATTCCAGGACGGCAAGGTTGCCTATGTCGGCTCGAGCTGGACGTCGCCCGGCATCTTTTCGCTCAGGGTCTTCGGCGCCAAGGGGCTGATGCATTATGAGATCGACTTCGGCGTATGGGATACGCCGGATGAAATCCATAAGTCTTCTTCGCTCTACATCCAGCGTGGCAAGGACGGCTTTGGGAAACGTGAAGTCCTAAAGGACAGTGAGAGCGACATGTTCCGCATCGAGCTCGAACTCTTTGCCGAAAGCTGCCGTTCGGGCAAGGGCAACGAGTTGAGCGCCGACAACGGCAACGTGGCCGTGGCCTGCGTCTATGCGGCTCTCCAGTCCATCGACGGCAACGGGCAGCTGGTCAAGCTCTCCGACGTCATGTCAGCCGCCCGCGCCCGGGCCGGCGAGGGCGACCGCCATGTCGCCTAGCGCCTTGCCCAGTCGCTATTTCTGGGATCTGACGCAGCCGGAGATCGCCGAGCAGTTCAAGCGGCATCCTCTGGTCATCCTGCCGGCGGGAAGCGTGGAGCAGCACGGCCCGCATCTTCCGACCGGAACGGATATCTTCGCCGCCAACGTCATTTCGCACGCGGTGGCGGAAAGGCTCGATGGTCTGGTGCTGCCGGCGCCGGCCGTCGGGGTGACGCCGATGCATATGCCCTTCGAAAGCACGATCACCCTGTCGCCGGATACCTATATGCGGGTGGTCTCCGAGATCTGCGCGTCGACGGCCCAGCACGGGGCGCGCTATCTCCTGATCCTCAACTGGCACGAGGGCAATATTCCCTCGCTCGCGATCGCGGCGGAGGATCTCCACCGCAAGCACGGCATGACCGTGCTGACCGTTCAGGCCTGCTATGTCGCGGCGGACATGTACGGGCATGAATGCAACGGCCTGACGCATGGCGGCGAGATCGAGGCGCTCGCGGTCCTCGCCTATCGTCCCGAGCTGGTGCATCTCGATCGGGTCGCCTACTGCTCAGACCAGTCCCATGGCTTGAAGATGGACAAGCTGCGGCGCACCAAGAGCTATCAGCCGGTATTGACCGATATCCGCTGCATCGCCCCGACGGGCTGGTATGGCATGCCGCAGAAGGCGACGAAGGAGCGCGGCAAGGCCATGCTCGCGGCGCTCGCCGATGCCATCGCGAGCGAGGCCAGGGAAATCTTTGGCCTTCTCGATGATGTGCTCGGCGGCACGGCGGAAGTCACCGAGATCAGGCGGGCGATGCCGTGACCCGGCTGGTGCGGGCTTCCGACGGCCGCCGGCTGGGGCTCCCCGGCCGCAGCGCGCGAGAGATCGCGGATGGGGGCCTCGGCGATGCGATGACCGTTCGTCATGTCGAGATCGCCATGAGCCAGCCCGGTTCGGTCCAGCGCGGCCCGCATGTCCATAGCGACGTCGCCGAGTGCATCTATGTCCTCAAGGGGGCCGGCGTCACCGAGACGGAAAGCGGCAACTTCGCGCTACAGCCCGGGGATTGTGTGATCGTGCCGGCGGGAGAACTGCACGTGACGCGAAATACCGGCGCGGGAAGCCTCGAACTGCTGTGCTTTTTTGCCGTCGGAGAGATCGCGACGCGGACGCGGGAATTCGCATCCTGGGATGAAGCGAGGGCGTCACGATGAGCTTTGATGTCCTGTGCCTCCGCCCGGAAGCCGACTTCACCCGCATCGGGGTGGAGCCGCCCCGCAGCCTCGCGATCGCCTATCGCGCGCCCGGCGACGCCGACGTCGTCGGACTGCTCGGGCAAGCCCGCGCGCTGGTCATTCCCGCGGTGGGGCCGAAGCTCGATCCGGCGCTTTTCGCCGATACGCGCTTGCGCCTCGTGCAGGTGACGGGAGCCGGAGTGGATCGCCTCGACCGGGAGAGCCTCGTTCACCAGGATATTCCGGTCTGCAACGTGCCGGGCGGAAGCAACGGCGCGTTGGCCGAATACGTCGTGACCTGTGCGTCGGTGTTGCTGCGTCGCCTGATGTGGTCGAGCAACGAGATCCGCCGGGGTAACTACGTCTCCTTCAGGGCCCGTATGGTCGCCGACAATCTTGCCGGCATCGATGGGCTCATGGTCGGCCTCGTCGGTCTGGGGACGATCGGCCTCGCGGTGGCGGATGCCTTCGCGAAGGTGGGCGCCCGGCTCGCCTACCACGATCCATCGCCACGGGATGCGGAGGCCGCGCGTGGCCTGGGCGCGCGCGCCATGTCGTTCGATGATCTTCTCGGCGCGGCCGATGTGGTGAGCCTGCATGTGCCCTTGCTCCCGCAGACCACCAATCTGATAGGCGCGGCAGAGCTCGCGCGGATGAAGAAGGGCGCGATCCTCATCCAGGCTGCCCGTGGCGGCATTGTGGACGAGGAGGCACTGGCGGCGGCGCTGGCGTCCGGCCATCTCGGCGGTGCGGCGGTCGATGTCTACGGCAAGGAGCCCCCGGAACCGACACATGCGCTGCTCGCCTTGACCGGTGAGGCCGTGGACCGGCTGATCCTGACACCGCATATCGCGGGCGTCACACGCCAAGCGTCCGCGACGCTTTTTCAACGCGCCTGGGACAATGTCGAACGTGTGCTCATTCAGGGCATGCCGCCCGACTGCCGCGTTTTCTGAAACGCGTCCGTGCTGCGTCGCTGAGTATTGTACAAGGTGAGTGCCTGATGGAATAATCAAATACAGACAATAATGATTGCGCGAATGGCAATCAAACAGGGGAGAAAAACGTTATGGCTTGGACACGCCGGCCGATTGACTTGCAATCGGCCTATACGATTGTTTCCCGTAGAACTTGCCTCACTTTCGCGGCCGTTGCCGCGCTGGGCCTCTGTGTACAGGCCCCGGCTCATGCCCAGACGATGACGGCGCCGGAAGGCAGCATCGAGATCACGGTTGGATCCGGCCCCGGCGCCACGCCCGACGTCATCATGCGCCGCGTGGCGAAGATCCTGAACGAAGACAAGATCGTGACAAACCCGATCGTGGTCCAGAACCGCACCGGTGGCGGGTGGACCGTGGCAGCCAACTATGTTCTCGGCCATCCCGGCAACAAGAACATCCTGTTTGGCGTCGTGCCGACGGTCTACGCGACGCCGATCGTGCAGGGGCTGCCGAATACTTATGAAAAGGTCACCCCGCTCGGGATGCTGGCGCGCATCGACCTTCTCGTCGTCGTCCGCGCGGACTCGCCCTACAAGACGCTTGCGGATTTCGTGAAGGCCGCGAAGGAGAAGGAGAGGGCGCTCTCGATGGCCGGCGCCAATGTCGGCTCCACGGACCACATCGTCAACGCGCTCATCGAGAAGGCAGGCGGCGTCAAGCTGAACTATGTCCCGTTCGACGGCGGCGGCGGGCAGATCATCTCATCCCTGCTCGGCGGGGTCGTCACGGCCATCACGCTGCCGCCGGACGAGGCGATGCCGCTGTTGCAGGGCGGCAAGGCGAGGGCGATCGCCGTGCTGAGCGAGCAACGGCTGACGGAACCGTCGCTGAAGGATGTCCCAACCGCCCGCGAGCAAGGCGTGGATGTCGTCTGGGGGCAGTACTACGGCATCGCAGGGGCGCCGCAGTTGGACCCCGCCATCGTTGCCTGGTGGCAGGACAAGTTCACCAAAATGGTGGCGACGCCAGCCTGGGCGGCCATGATGAAGGACATGTATCTGACCAGCGCCTATGTGCCGGCGAACGAGGCGCGCCCGGCGATGGACAAGGTCTATCAAGGTTTCGCTAGCGTTCTCTCGGAGTTGGGGCTGGCCAAGAAATAGGGAGGGCAGCATGCGACGCATGGATATTGCAGCCGCCATTTTCCTGCTTCTGTGCTCGGCGCTGGTTGTCTTAGGCACCCGGCACCTGCCGTATTGGGCCGACTTCGCGCCGGGACCTGCCTTCGCCAGCATCTGGGTGGCCGTCGCCGGTTTTGCGATCGGCGCCGCGCTGCTCGTGCAGGCTTTCCGCCGCGACAAGCATGTTCCCGTCGACTGGCCGGATCGCGCCGGCGCACGCCAGGTGCTTCTCGGCATCGGGACGCTCTGGCTGCTTCTGATCCTGATGCCCCTGCTGGGTACCGCTTTGAGCGGCCTGATCTTCGTTGCGCTCTTTCTGCTCGTTGTCGCGCGTCGCCCTGTCGTTCCGTCGCTGATCACATCGGTCGTGACGGTCGCGCTGATCGAGGGGGTGTTCGGTCTCTGGCTCAATGTCGATCTGCCGAAAGGCCTCGTCGGTTTCTGATGACGAAACCGGCCAATCATAGAACAAGGCCACGTGATGGAATCTTTTGGTCTGCTCCTGCACGGCTTTGAAGTCGCGCTCACGCCCTCGAATCTCCTCGCGGTCTTCGTCGGCGTCCTGTTGGGACAAGTCATCGGGGCCTTGCCCGGCATCGGCCCCTCGCTGGGCATGGCGCTGCTCTTGCCGATTTCTTTCGGGCTACCCCCGATTACAGCGATCGTCCTTCTCTGCGGGATCATGTATGGCGCGATGTACGGCGGCACGCTGACATCGGTGCTCATCAATGTTCCTGGTGAGTCGTCCGGGATCATGACCACCCTCGAAGGCTACAAACTGGCGCGGCAAGGACGAGCGGGAGCCGCATTGTGCATCGCGGCCATCGGCTCCTTCATCGGCGGAACCATCACGATCTTCCTGCTGATCTTCGCGGCGCTCGCCATCAGCAACTTCGCGCTCAACTTCGCACCGCCGGAGTATTTCCTCCTGGCGGCGCTGGGGATAACCGCGACCGCCAGCATGGGCGAGGGTTCGCCCATCAAGGCGCTTTTCATGGCGGTGATCGGCCTCATGATCGCGCTCGTGGGTACGGACCCCATTCTGGGCACCGAACGGCTGACCTTCGGTCAGGTCGACCTCTTGGACGGCATTGATTTTCTCCCCATTGCGATCGGCGTCTTTGGCATCGCGGAAGTGCTGGTGTCGCTCGAACGGTTGGTCGATCTCGAGCCCATGAAGACACGGCTGCGTGACCTCTGGCCGCGCTGGCGAGACTGGGTTGAATGTCGCATGGCGATTGTTCGTGGAACGGCCATCGGGTTCGGTCTCGGCCTTTTGCCGGGGGTTGGGCCGACGGCATCCACTTTCATCGCCTATGCGGCCGAGCGGCGCTTCAGCAAACATCCGGAGCGCTTCGGGAAGGGCGCGCTCGATGCAGTCGCCTCAGTCGAAACCGCGAATAACGCGTCCGTCGTCGGATCGCTGGTGCCCATGCTGACGCTTGGCATCCCGGGTTCCGGCCTGACGGCGGTGCTGCTCGCCGCCTTCACCCTGCAGGGCATCAGGCCCGGCCCCTTGCTGATGACCGACCAGCCGGATCTGGTCTGGGGCCTCATCGCCAGCATGTTCATCGGCAACCTGATGTTGCTGATCCTCAATCTGCCGCTCGCGCCCCTTTTCGCGTCGCTGCTGCGCGTTCCCTATGCCTATCTCGCGCCCGGCATTCTGCTGCTGTCGATCGTCGGCGCCTATGCCACCAACCTTCGGCTTTTCACCGTGGGTCTCGCCATTGCTTTCGGTGTCATTGGTTATGTGATGATCAAGGCCCGGCTGCCGCGCGCGCCACTGATCCTGGGTATCGTCCTGGCGCCGATCCTCGAGTCGTCGCTGCGGCAATCCATGATCCTGTCCCACGGCAGCCTGGATATCTTCGTGACACGGCCGCTGGCGCTCGTCCTCTTGCTCACGGTGATCGCATCGCTCGCCCTGCCGCTCATGAGCGGTCTCTGGCGCGCCACACGACGCGCCCGCGCGCAGGTTGGCATTCCGACAACGTGAGGCTGGAGGCGGTGCATTGCAGTTCGGCCGGTTTCACGGCAAAAGTGGCGCGGATGTCATGGTAAGGCATGCCAGTGTAGTCTGGCGTTACGTCTTGCCCGGTTGAGCGCTTTCGGGAGTCCATTGCACGTGTCGTCCGTCAATGTCAGTCGCTCACTCGGAGAGGAAGCCCTTCCGACCATCGAGAAGGATGCCGCCCCGCTGCGGCGCAAAGTGGTCGATACCTTGCGGCTTTCGATCGTCCACGGTCGTCTGGCGCCGGGAGCGCGGCTCGTCGAGCGGGAGTTGATCGACATGCTCGGCGTCTCACGGACCGTGGTCAGGGAGGCGCTGCGCCAGCTCGAGTCCGAGGGCCTGATTGACGTCGTTCCCAACAAGGGCGCCGTGGTCCGCAGCCTGACTTTGGCGGAGGCCAGGGAAATCTATGCGATCCGTGCCGTTCTCGAGGGGCTGGCGGCGCGGCTTTTCTGCGAGAACGCCGCTAAGGCCGAGCATCAATCCCTGGTGGCGGCCTGCGAAGGCGTCGCCGCCGCCTATAAAGGCGGCGATGCCTCCGCCATCATCGAGGCGAAGAACAAATTCTACGACATTCTGGTCAGAGGCGCGCGCACCGAAACCCTTTGGCGCATGATCGGTGATCTGAACGCGCGCATCTGGCGCTGGCGCGTTCTGGGCTTGGCCCATCCCAAGCGCTCGCCCAAACGCTCGGCTGAAAGCGTTTCAGCGATGTATGCGCTGGTCGAGGCAATTGAAAAGGGCGACGCGAAACTTGCCGAGGACCTCGCGCGCGCCGAGGTTAACCGCGCCGAGGTCGAGGCCACGCGCTTGGTTGCCCAGGAAGGTGCCGAGGGTCTTTAATCCCTTTACTTCTTTGCCGTATGAGAACGCCATTGCAACGGCGCGCGTCGATGTGTCATCCAATGCGCAGGCAGCAGGAAGGGCGTAAGGGGCATTTGACGCCGGAAGAACAACGTCGCTATCGCCTGGCGAAGCGCAGGATTCGTGAATTCGAGCCTGTACCGGTCGTCGTGGCCAAGAGAGGCGCGGTTGAGATATGCCGCCTCGATGACGCGGTGATCCTGCTTATTGGAAAGTGGCCGCCGGCTTTTGCGACCAGCGCCAAGAGATTAACCGCCATATCCCTCTGCCGCGAAGCTCTTGAGGGGCGGATCTGGCCTGATATCGCGCGCAAGGCTTTCGTGTCCGCCGCAGAGGAAGCCGGCCTCCTGAATACCGCACCGCCGACCGCCGGTCCGCAGGAGCGCGCATAGCTCAGTCCCTGCTTGAGGGATGCGTATAGGGTGACGAGAAAATTCACCGCCTTGAATGGAATCGTCTGATGCCATCCAAGGCGGATTTGGCTTATCGGCCGACCGCGAAATCCTGCATGCCGCGCGGGTTCGCGGCGGAGCGCAGGATGGGGGCGCCTTCGATGGCCTCGCGCCCGACGGCGCACAATCGGCCGAGCGTCCAGTCGCCAGCCACGGTCACGTCATGGCCGCGCTTTTCGAGGGCTTCGATGACACCCCGCGAGAAGCGCCCCTCGACGGACAGCGACCGAGGCTTGAAGTCCCGCGGCCAGAACGAGGCGACCAGATGGCTGGTGTGGAAGGTCGGTGCGTCGATTGCCTGTTGCAGCCCATAGCCGTGGTGCAGGACCCGCAGCAGGAAGGCCATGGACCACTGCTCCTGCTGGTCCCCGCCCGGGGTTCCGAAGCCGAGATAGGGCAGGCCGCCCCGCAGGACCAGCGTGGGCGTCAGTGTCGTCCGCGGGCGCTTGCCGGGGGCTAGCGACGAAGGCAGGCCCGGCGTGAGCCAGAACATCTGGGTTCGCGTCGAGAGCCCGAAGCCAAGCTCCGGAATGACCGGGCTCGCCTGCAGCCAGCCGCCCGACGGGGTGGCGGCCACCATGTTGCCGAACCGGTCCGTCACGCAGATGTGGCAGGTATCTCCCTCGCGGCGTTCCACATGCGCAGCCAGCGCGGCTTCCGCCAGGCTCCCGCTCGCAAAGGTAGGCTCCCCGATGGCGCCCGTGAATGTGGGCTCGCCGACACCTGCCGGTGTATCACCAGCCACGGCCTCCCGCAGGGGAACCGGGGTAGGTAATCGGCCACCCGGCGCGCCTGGCCGGAACTCGGCCGAACTCATGGCGGTGACGAGCTGGCGCCGCTGCGCGATATAGTCCGGGTCGAGGAGCGCCGCGAGCGGCGCGTCGCCATCACCCAGCCAAGCATCGCGATCGGCCAGGGCGAGCTTGCCTGTCTCGGTGACGAGATGGACGAATTCGTCGCCCAGCGGATCGAGCTCGCCGAGCGGAAAGCCCTCGAGCAGGCCGAGCCATTGCAGGAAGGCGGGCCCTTGCGTCCAGGCACCGCATTTCAGCACGGTCACGCCGTTGTAGTTGCGGCTGACCGGCGCGTCATAGCTCGCCCGCCAGCGCGCCAGATCATCCGCGGTGAGAAGGCCCGCGTGGCGCTTGCCGGAGGAATCGAGCACCGGTTCGCGACCGGCCCGGTCGATGGCCTCGGCGACAAAGCCTTCATACCAGAGCACTTCCGCCTTCTCGATCTCCGCCTCGCGACTGCCACCCGCGCTCTCGTCGACGATCCGCTGATAGGTCGCCGCCAACGCCGGGTTACGGAACAGCGCGCCGGCTTCCGGCGCCTTTCCGCCGGGGAAATAGACTGCCGCCGAACTTGTCCACTCGCTCTCGAAGAGCGCGCGCATGGATTCGATCGTACGCGCCACACGCAGCGTCAGGGGAAAGCCGCCGCCCGCGAGTTCGATAGTCGGCTCCAAAATGTCCCTCAGGCGCAGCGTCCCGTGGTTTCGCAGCAGCAGAAGCCACGCGCTGAAAGCTCCAGGCACGCAAGCCGCCAGATGGCCGGTGCCGGGCACCATATCGAGCCCCAGTTCGCGGAAGCGCTCAGGCGTCGCGGCCGCCGGTGTCACGCCTTGCCCGCAAATTCCCTCGGCCTTTCCCGTCCTTGCGTCATAGAAAAGGATTGGCACCTCGCCGGCGGGGCCGTTGAGATGGGGCTCGACGACCTGCAGCGCGAAGCCGGCCGCAGCCGCCGCGTCGAAGGCGTTGCCTCCCCGCTCCAGGATGCGCATGGCGGTCGCCGCCGCGAGCCAATGTGTGGCCGCGGCGCAACCGAACGTGCCGCGGATTTCCGGCCGCGTGGTGAAGGGACCGTTGGAAAAGACCGTGACCATGGCTCAGGAACGGAAATAATCGGGGCGTTTCAGGACTATGGAACGCAAGCTTGCCGAAAGGGGGCCGTCGGTTTCGGTCGCGGCCTTCGCGGCCGCCCAGGCGGGATCGTCGCGGAAGGTGTCCCAGCCGACTTTCATCGCCGCCTCGTCAGCCCATTCCATCACGTACCAAATCTCGCGGGCGCCATCGGTTGTTTCCCAGTAGTCGTGAACCTTCAGACCGTATTTGGCGAGAAGTGGGAAGACATGCTCCTCGAAACGACGCGCCAGGGCGTCGGCCTTGCCTGCCACAGGGATGTAGTGACGAAGTTCATAGATCATTGATCGGTATCCTCCTGCCTGACCGAAAATCCGAGCATCCTGCCGTCAGCGGTCATTGGTGTCTGACGTGGTCCGCGAGGCGCATGAATGTCTCGGGTCCAAGAGCGACCTGCCGCGTCTCCGCGCCATGAACCAGGGTTAGAAGCTGGTCCAGACAAGGCGTTACGATGGCGTGCCGACGCGCTGTGGCCACAACGGGCGCCAGCATCGCGTTCACCTCCGTCGGGCGATGAAGCTCGGCGAGGTCGCGCCAGATGCCCGTGCGCGTGTTCTCGTAGCGACGCCAGGCCGCGCGCTGCCCTGCCCACACGTCATCGGGCCCGAAGGCGAGGCTGTCGCGATCGAGCAATCGCATTGGCTCAAGGCCGTCCGCCGGTTCAAGCCGCGCGTGCTCCGCGAGCGCCACCGCGACCACCTCGCTGCCGGCGGCGGCGAGAATGGCGCAAATGCCGGGGTCGTCGTAGAGCGCGAGGACGTCGCGATCGGCGAGCGCCGTCGCCGAGTAGATCGCGGCAAGGACGAGCTTGCCCCAGGCATGGCCGATGATGTTGTCGGTCAACTCGGCCGGCTGCAGGTGGCTGAGCAGGGCGACAGCCTCCTCGGTGCGCGGTCGTGCCATGCCGTCGATTTCGCCGGCATGTGTTTCGCCATAGCCAAGGAGCGCGAGCCTGCCAGGCGATTTGTAATGCGCGCCGATGGCAATCACCGCGCCGATGGTGCGCTCGGCCCCGACAGCCTCGGCGACGGCGAGCATGCCGAGACCGTTCTGCAGCGGAAGCACCCAGCCATCAGGCGAGAGATGCGCCTGTGCCGTGGCGAGCGCAGCGTCAGTGTCCTTGGCCTTCACTGCCAGGACGACGCGGTCGAAAACTCCGACCAGCGTCGAGGGATGATGCGCCTCCAGCCGCACGTGGAGCGGGCGCACCCCTGAAACCACAAGGCCGTTCTCCCGGATCTCATCGACATGGGCGGCATTGCCGTCGACGGCCACCACATGCTCGCCTGCTGCCGTGAGGCAGGCCGCGAGCGTGCCGCCGATGGCGCCGGCGCCGATGATCAGGATGGGCCCCTTGGTGGCGATCGTGTTCATTTGAAATTGGCGTCGAAGGTGAGCGGCACATGCGTGCGGCCGCAATGGGAGCCGCCGTTGACCTCGAGCGTCACGCCGTTGATCCATTCCGCGTCGTCGGACGCGAGGAAACTAACGGCCCGGGCTATGTCGTCCGGCCGGCCTGTCCGCCCGAGCGGGATGCCGCGCAGGCTGAGATTGATGTAGGCGTGATTCTCAGGGCTTTCCTCCTCGACCACATGGTCGAGCACGACACCCGGCGCCACGCCGTTCACGCGGATCCCCTCCCGGCCGAATTCAATGGCGAGCACCTGCGTCAGCATGTTCACGCCGGCCTTGGCCGCCGCGTAATGCGCGCTGCCGGCGCGCGCAGACGTGCCGGCGCCCGACGATATGTTGACGACCGCGCCGCGCGTCTTCGCGGCGATCCAGCGTCGGCCATATTCGCGGCACATCAGCATGGCGCTGCGCAGGTTGAGCGCCATGGCGCGGTCCCATTCCTCGACGGTCATGGCGACAACCGGCTGGTTCAGGTATTTGCCGGCGCAGTTCACGAGGATATCCACGGGCCCGGCCAGCCTCTCCGCTTCATCGACCATTCGCTCGACGTCGTTCTCGTCGGTGACGTCGCCGATCACGGCCGCGAGCAAAGGACTATTGGCGTCGGTGTCTGAAACCAACGCGGCCAATCCCTCGGCATTGATATCGGAGGCGACGACCTTCGCGCCTTCGCGCCTGAGATCCGCGACGATAGCGCGGCCAAGAAGACCGGCGGCTCCCGTGACAAAGGCGGTATGTCCAGCAAGGCGCATGGTGTCAGGCTCCCTTCCCTGAAGCAAGATCGGCGAGGCAGGCATCAAGGGCCGCATGAGCCTCGCGCAACGCGAAGAGGACACGGTTCACGCCGCGCCGCGCGGCGACGTTCGCGAATTTCTCCGCGTCCGATCCTGGGCTCGTGGTGGCAAGCCGCCCAAGCGCCGCGAGCGAGGGATAGGCGGGTTGTGCGAGCGCCGGGTCGTGGTCGAAGCGGTCGCCGGATGTGTAATCGACCGGGACAAGCGCGCGCGACACCGCCATGAGGCAGGCATTGATCCGACCGGCCTGCTCTTGCGTGTGTTCGCCTGCGGCCCACGCGGCCAGCGCCTCTGTGCGGGTCCTGAGCCCTTCGGCGCGGGTCCGGAGCGGCGCGAGATCGAAACGATCGCCCAGGTCCTTTGCGAAGCCATCGATCTGCGCAAGGAGCATGTCGGCATGGGCCGCATAGTCGATAGGCAGGATACTGGCGGTCAGCAGTCCCGCCACGGCATGAAGATAGACGCGCGTGTCGCGGACCGCGATCGCCTCGTCCATCTTGTCGAGGGTGTCTTCCGGCGTGTGCCACCACCAGCCGGTCCCCGCACCCTGCTTGTTCGGGCCGCCGAACAGGAAGGACGCGGCTGGCGCGGCGCCGCTCGCGGGATGCTCGCCGAGATTGGAGAACATCGCGGGAATGCCGACGCCCCAGAACGACTGGTCCCCCGCCCGTGTGATGCGATGGCCGAACAGTTCCTGCTCACCCTCCGCGCGGATGACCTTGCGGCTGAACGGCACGAGCTCGGCCGCCGCCTGCACATCCGTCAGGACCGTGTTGCCCTTGGCGCAGGTGGAATCGATGTTCACATGCGCGACCGCGCGGGTGGCGAGCTCTTCCCAGTGTGTATCGGCATACCATGTAGAGCTGGAGTAGCGCCCCTGCGAATGGCCCGACCAGAAGAAAATCTTGAGTCCCCGCTGCCAGCCGTTCCGCGCATCGGCGCTCAGCCGGGCCACTTCGAGCATGGTGGCATTGGCGCCGCCATTGTCCATGACGCCGTAATACCAGGTGTCGTGATGACCGGA
The DNA here is from genome assembly GCF_018398335.1 of Chelatococcus sp. HY11. Taxonomy (NCBI): domain Bacteria; kingdom Pseudomonadati; phylum Pseudomonadota; class Alphaproteobacteria; order Hyphomicrobiales; family Chelatococcaceae; genus Chelatococcus; species Chelatococcus sp. HY11. Next base: position 2,911,719 of record NZ_JAHBRX010000001.1, on the reverse strand, counting down.
GAACAGGACGAAGGGCTCATCCGCGTCCGCGTCGGGGCGATCCAGCGACGCGACGAGGATCGGCGTCTTGCGCCAGCCCGTATCGACAGTGGCATTCAGCGTGACCGGCGTCCCGGGGGCAGCGCCGAGCTTCTCCTTGAGGCGATCGCCATCGGCTTTCGCCAGCGTGACGACGACGGTCGTGGGGAGGTTGCCAGCGGTCTCGTCCGTCGGGCTGCCCCATACGGGAGAGATGCACATCTCATGCGCGTGGACGCTCGGGCTCAGGTGGATCTGGCCGATCGCCCCGGCGCGGCCGGCGCGCTGCGACACCGCGGGCGTCGCGATGCCCTCCACCAGCACGATCTTGCCGCGCACGTCGCGCGCGGCGAAATCCGCCGGGCTACCCGAGCCGATCGGGATGACCTCGCCTTCGAGGCCGCCTGTTGGAGAACTGCGCGAAAACGACTGGGTGATGGCGGGCAGCGTCTCTCCGGCGATGGAGACCGAGGCCTCGCCCGGCAGGCTGATATAGGCATCGTGCAGGATAAGCTCGGTCGCGTAGCCATAGCCGTCGAGCTCCGCGCGGACATAGGCAAGGCTGTCCAGCTCACCCTGCGTTCCCGCATGTTTGGTCCATCGCGCGAAAGCCGCGAGATGCTTCATCAAACGCGGGCCTTCGACGCGCGCGGCGAGCGCGTGGAGCTCGATGTCATTCATGGTCCGGGTTCCGCTGAGGTCTGCAGGGTCGTGATCTTGCGTCGGCCGAGCACGAGGCTCGTCAGGACGAGCAGGAAGATGGCGAATACGATGAGGACGGACGAGAGCGCGGCGATGGTGGGATCCTGCCAGCGCTGGAGATAGAGGAACATCTCGATCGGCAGCGTGCTTTCGCCCGGCCGCATCAGGAACATCGTGGTTTCGACCTGATCGAAGGACGTGACGAAAGCCAAAAGGCCGGAGATGAAGACGCTGACGGAGATCTGCGGCAGGATCACCTTGAGGAAGGTCGGCAGGGGCCTCGAGCCGAGATCGAGTGCGGCCTCCTGGAGCGACCAGTCAAAATTGGCCAGGGATGCCGCGACGATGGCAATGACGAAGGGCACGCAGATCAGCGTATGCGTGAGAACGAGGTTCCAGCTGCTGCCGTAGAAGCCGATCTTGACGACCAGCATGAAGACCGCGACGCCAAGCACCATCTTGGGCAGAACGACGGGCGACAGGAAGATCGCCTTGAGCGCGGAGTGCCCGCGCGGCCGATAACGGACCAGCGCGTAGGCCGTCATGGTGCCGACCACGAGTGATGCAGCGGTGGCAACCAACGCGAGGACGAGGCTCCGCAAGGCGGCGACGTAGAAGGTCGTCTGCGCGGCGAGGTTGGCGTACCAGCGCAGGGAATAGCCCTCCGGCGGGAAAATCGCGTAGCTCTGGGCGGAGAACGAGGTCAGGATCACGATGGCCAGGGGCGCCAGGATGAAGACGACGGCCGCCACCGTGAAGATCCCGAGCGCGAGATGCCGCCAGGCCGGCAGTCTTTTGCCGCGTGCAGTGCGAGCCGCCATCACACAGCCTCGCTGTATTTCGACAGGCGTCCGAAGGCGACCACCGCGATAAACGCCATGACGAGCAGGCAGAGCCCGCCGACAGCCGCGACCGGCCAGTTGATGTCACTCGTCGCGGTATAGATCTGGATCGGCAACACGAGCACGCGCCCCCCGCCCAGGATCGCCGGCGTGACGAAGGAGCCGAGCGACAGGGTGAAGCAGATCTGCGCGCCCGCCACGACCCCTGGAAGCGTGAGGGGCAGGGTGATGCTGCGGAATGTCTTCCACCAGCTCGCGCCGAGGTCTTCCGCCGCCTCGCGCAGCGTCGGGTCGAGCCGCAACATGGAGGCCAGGATCGGGAAAACCACGAAGGGCAGGAAAACATGAGCAAGGCTGATGACCGTGCCCGTCATGTTGTAGACGAGGGAAACTGGCCCGGATGTCAGGCCGAGGCGGGTCAGGATGAAGTTCACCGGTCCCTGATCGGCGAGCACGACGGTCCAGCCATAGCTGCGGACCACGACGCTCACAAGGACCGGCGCGAAGACGATAAAGGCGATGAGCTTCTGCAGCCCGGGGCTGCGCATGCGCCACATTGCATAGGCGAGCGGATAGCTGATCACCAGGCAGAGCAGTGTCGATACCACCGCGAGCTGGAGCGTGTCGTAAATGGTGATGAGATAAAGCTCATCCGTCATGAAACGCCAGTAGGTCTCCAGAGTGAAGGTCTCTTCGAGCCGCCCACCCCGGAAACGATAGAAGCTGTAAAGCAGGAAAAGCCCGACCGGCAGGATGAAGGCCACCGCCATCAGGAGGCACATAGGCGTCAGCAGCAGCCAGGCCGAGCGCTCGGCCTTCGCGCGCGCCGCCGCGCCGCCCTCACGGCTTGAAGAGGCGGCCATCGGCGGGCTCCCAGGTGAGGGTGACGGGTGTGCCCTGGGTGAAGACGGTGGCGCCGGCGCCGTGGGGTTGCTCGGCGGTGATCTCCACCGGCGCGGCGTCGAGCCCCACCACATATTGCACGGTCGAGCCGCCGAAGATCATCTGCCGCACCACGCCGGTCGCCCGCGCCGATCCTGCATTGTCGGTGCCCGGGGTGCTGCCGCCGGCCGCGCCGATGCGCACCCGCTCGAAGCGCAGCGCCAGGGTCGCATCGCCGGCGAGCGCCTCGCGCGCCACCGCCGTGAAGGCGAGGTCGCCCAGCCGCACCCTGACAAGCCCGCCGGCCATGGCCGCCGCCGCAGGAGCCGCCACATGTGCCGCCGCATGTGCCGCCATCTCTGCGGCCGGCCCCTCCACCGTCACCGGCAGCAGATTGGCATGGCCGATGAAGCCCGCCACGAAGCGCGTCGCCGGCGCGTCGTAGAGCTCCTGCGGCGAGGCGATCTGCTCCACCCGCCCGGCATTCATCACCGCCACCTTGTCCGACATGGCGAGCGCCTCGCCCTGGTCATGGGTGACGAAGATGAAGGTCGTGCCGATCTCCTGCTGGATGCGCTTCAGCTCGATCTGCATCTGGTGGCGCAGCTTGAGGTCGAGCGCGCTCAGGGGCTCGTCGAGCAGGAGCACCTTCGGCCGCTTCACCAGGGCGCGCGCCAGCGCCACGCGCTGCATCTGCCCGCCCGAGAGCTGGCCCGGCTTGCGCGCGGCGAAGCCCGAAAGCCCGACGAGCGCCAGCGCGTCACCGACCCGGCTGCGGATCTCGGCGCGCGGCCGGCCCTCCGCCTCCAGCCCGAAGGCGACGTTGGCCTCGACGCTCATGTGCGGGAACAGGGCCCAGCGCTGGAACACGATGTTGGTCGGCCGCCGATAGGGCGGCACGTCGGTCATGTCCTGGCCGGCGATGCGGATCGCGCCTTCATCGGGCGCCTCGAAACCCGACAGCATCCGCAACGTCGTCGACTTGCCGCAGCCCGACGGCCCCAGCAGCGAGAAGAACTCCCCACTGCCGATCCCGAAGGAAATGTCATCGACCGCAAGATGCGACCCGAAGCGCTTCGTCACGCCAACGATTTCAACCGTTCCTGACACGTTGCAAGGTCCCGCATGCAAACTGGTTTTTATTTCAAAGATGGAGCGGCACGGGCCGTGAGGTCATCACGGCCCGCGACGGCTCAGCGCATCTTCAGTTTGATCTCGCGCGCCCAGCGATCGCGCCAGTCAGCGGCCACTGTCGCGATATAGGCGAAATCAATCTGAATGGCGTTCTTTGCGATGGCAGGATTGAGGATCGGGTTCTCGACCTGCTCCTTGGACAGGGTGGCGTTGGTCACGAGCGGAACCGAAGAGGTGACGAGCGCGTAGCGGCCAGCCCGATCCGGCGTGAGGAGCTCATTGAGCAGATCCTCGCAGACGGCGCGCTGGGCCGGCGTGACGCCCTTGGCGATCGCCATGTAGATCGGGAATGCGATCGCACCCTCTTTCGGCACGGCAAAGCCCACCGGAGAGCCTTCCTTGATCCAGACATCGGAGACGGACGAGAACCACGGTGCGATCGGCGCGTCGCCGCTGATGACCAGGTTTTTCAGCGCGTCATTGGAATCCACCAGCGCGCGAAAATTCTTGGCATTCTCGGACAGGAGCTTGAAGCCCGTGTCGGGGTTCTTCTCATCGGCGCCATTGAGCTTCGAGACAAGGCCGACAAGCCGCAAGTCGTTGTCGAAAGTAACGATCTTGCCCCGGCTGTCTGGGCTCCAGAGCACGCTCCAGGAGGTCGGCGGCTCTTTCATGACGCGCGTGTTATAGAGAAGACCGATCCCCATCGCCTGATAGGGAACCCCGCGTGCCTCGGGACGCGCATAGGTATCCAGCGTGTTCGCCATGTTAGGGATGTTCGCCTTGTTCAGCGTCTCCCACATGTCATCGGCGTCACCACGATTGATCGTGTCGGCATTGAAGAAGCCACAATGGACGAGCGGCTGGTCCGGTGTCGTACGACGAGCGGTGACCATCTTCGGATAGATGATCGCGTTTGTCGTCTCGACGATATCAATGCCAGCCTTGGGGTTCTTCTTGAGATAGTCAGCGATGACTTCCTTCGGAACCACATCTGAGCCGGACCCTGCGAACATGAAGAATGAGATCTTTCCATCCCGTTCGGCCTGCGCAAACGTCGGCGAGGCACTCGCCACGGCTGCCGCAATGAGACTTGTCGCGAATAACAGGGCTTTCGCCGCCATTGTTGCACCCTCTCTGTTTGTCGCTTTTGACGCCCTTGGCTGTGCATTTGCGCAAAAGTGACTTTATGATACGCAATGCATAATGCTAAACTTCGATTTGATACGCAGTCAATAGATTCATATGCGAATCTAATGCGCAAAGTAGGAATTTTTGAGCAGCAAGATGCCCATTGCGAAGCAGGGGGAAGGTGACGTGAACGGTCTGAATCTCGATGCACTGGACAAGCGCATCATCGCCGCGCTTTCCCAGAACGGCCGCCAGCCCTACCGTGAGATCGCCCGCGACTTAAAGGTGTCCGAGGCGACTGTTCGCCAGCGTGTCAGCCGCCTGACGGACTCAGGTCTCATCCGCATTGCCGCCGTTGGCAATTTCATCGCGCTTGGCTTCGACGTCGTCGCCCTCATTCACCTCAAGGTGCCGCCGGCCCATGTCGACGACTATGCCCGCCGGATCGCCGAGTATCCGTCCGTCCGCTTTGTGTCGATTTCCTTCGGCAGCGCCGACATTATCGTGCAGAGCCTGCACACGACGATGAACTCGCTGCATCATTTCATCCGCAAGGAAATGCCGGCGCAGATGCCGCATATTACCTCGGTCGAGGTCTTCCCGCAGGTGGAGACGCTGAAGAGTTCTTGGACCTGGGAAACCTGGTTCGGGCTTGAACAGGAGGAAGGATTCCAGTCCGCCTCGGTCGACGACCCCGAGTAGAACATCACGCATATCCCATCGCCGCGTCGGCCGACGACGCTCAAATTTGGATCGCCCCACGATGATCGTCGAGATTCGCACCTATACGTTTCGCTCAGGTACAATGGCTCAATATCTCAAGGCTTTCGAGCGGATAGGCTTCGCGTTGCAGAAGCAATATCTGGGCGAATGCATCGGCTTCCTCACCTCCGAAACAGGACCGATCGAGCAGGTGGTCCAGATCTTCGGCTATGTAAGCTGGGAGGATCGAGAGGTCAGGCGAAAGGCGCTCTATGCGGATGAAAGCTTCAAGACCATGAGCGAAGAACTGCATCCCCTCATTCAGAGCAAGGACAGCCAGATCTTCCGTTCGGTTCCGTTCGCGGCGCGATAGGGATCAAGCCAGACTTTGGCTTGTCACAGCCCCGGCGCGCGCGGCGCCCGGGGGCTGTGACATTTGTGCCCCACAGGCTCATCGCGCCTCGACGATCCTCGTCCCTGCCGGGCGCTACCGGCGGCAGGGCCGCCCCAGATATTGCAAAATCACCGACAGCCGGTTTTAGCACCGTGCGTGGGAGCGCGGTGAACGATGTTGCTTGGCGATGGCCCCGAGCGCCTTCGCTCATGGCGACGCGCAACGAAACGTCGCCGCGTCTTGACAGCGTTGGATAATCATTTAGATGATTTAAAAAAGCATTCTTTGGGAGGTAGCATGTCCGAACCGGCACGTCATATGCTGATTGCGGGAGCGACTGGCGTAGCGACCCAGTTTCTCATTGATATCGTAGGCGCTACTCCAGGGTGGAAAGTGACGGGCCTGTGTCGCAGGCCGCCCGAAAGCTCTCAGCCAAATGTGAGCTATGTGAGCGCTGATCTCCTTGATTTCGAATCCTGCAGAGAAGCCGTCGCTGGACGGGACTTTACCCATATCGTCTACGCCGCTCGCGCGCCCCACTCGCTCTATACCGCGATGAAGCCTTACGAGAGGGTCGGGATCGAGGACGTTCAGCCTAATCTCGCCATGCTGGAGAACATCGTGAACGCCGCGCGCGGCCCGGATCTGCGTCACGTCCACGCCGTCATGGGAAGCAAATGGTACGGGATACACATCGGGCCGGTCAGGACGCCGATGGTGGAAGCGGATGCTGGCCATATGCCGCCGAACTACTATTTCAGCCAGCAGAAGTTTCTGGAGGAAGCGTCGGCCAAGGGCGACTGGTCATGGTCAACCAGCCGGCCCAACGTCATCACCGGCACGAGGGACAGGGCTGGCCCGAATTTCATTTCGACGATCGGGGCCTATGCCGCGATATGCCGTCATCTGGGATTGCCCCTGGATTTTCCGGGAAAGCCTGGTCACTACACCAGTCTCCAGGAACTGTCGGACGCGGAGGTGCTGGCAAAATCGATCTTCTGGATGTGCCAGTCGAAGCAGGCCGAGAACCAGGCTTTCAACGTCACGAATGGCGATGTCTTCCGCTGGGAGGACATATGGCCGAACGTGGCACGCCATTTTGGCATGGAAGTCGGCCGCGTCAGGCACATGTCGCTCATCCAGTGGATGGCCGACAAGGGTGAGGTCTGGAATGATATCGTGCGGGAGAACGAGCTGCGGCCCTTGCCCCTAAACCAGGTCGCTTCCTGGGCCTTCGCCGATTTCGTCTTCAGTTGGGATTATGATGTCATCTCCTCGACGACCAAGATCAGGAAGGCGGGCTTCCATGAAATTCTGGACACCGGAGATATGATCCTGGCCCAGCTGGAAGACTTCCGGCGCCGCCGAATCCTCCCCTAGAGAATTTCCGGTGAACCGGAGTTCATCGGTAATTCTCTAGGTTTTGTTTTACGCATTTTCTTCACGCGAACCGGTTTCCGCTTCGCTCGAAAATGCTCTGGTTTCAATCGAGATTCGGCGTTTCCAGCTGTCACGGCCGGCAGTTTGCCTGCTCCGATTGTCTGGTCGTCTTTGCGCCCTCCGCGCGGCGCGAGAACGTTTCGATGCCGGGGCTAAAGCCGGGCCACGGTGAGCGCGAGCGTTTGGGCACGCGTTAAAAGCGTATCGAGCTCGATATATTCTTCCTCCGTATGGGACCCACCTCCGACAGGACCAACCCCGCAGAGGGTGGCAATGCCTTGAGCGCAGGGAATGCCCGCATCCGAGCAGCCGCCGGAGAACTCCTCGCCGAAGTGGCAGCCGAGCGACACGGCTGCGGTGTCATAGATCGCGTAGAGCGCGCGTTCGGCTTCCGACTGCACCAGGGGCAGGAATTCGCCGGTGATCGTCAGCTCGGCACTCGAGCCAGCCACGTCCTCTTCATCGACGATGGCCTGCACCGCGGCGAGCATGCGGTCCCGCTCGCTGGGCTCGATATAGCGAAGGTCAAGCTCCGCGAAGGCGTCCGGAGCCACGGTATTGAGCGTCAATCCACCACCGACGACGCCGACATTCACGGTCGTCCCGGCTTCGAGGTCCGTCAGGGCGTGAAGCCGGATGGTCTTTCGCGCCAGCGCCTCGATGGCGCTGATACCGTGGCTGAAATGCGATCCGGAATGAGCGGCGCGACCACGGACGTCGATGCGCATGAACAGTCCACCCTTGCGCCCGACGGTCACATTGCCGCTCGGACGGCCGGGCTCGCCGTTGAAGACCGCCCTCATGCCCGCGACCTCCCGGGCGATGACATCGCGGGACCAGGGCGATGCGATCTCCTCGTCCCCCGTGAACAGGCCTACGACAGGCCTGCGCGCGATTCCCAGCGCCGCCATCGCCGCGAGAACGAAGGCGTTGATGACCAGCCCTCCCTTCATGTCGGCGACGCCCGGGCCATAGGCGCGGTCGCCAAGGATGGTGAAGGGACGCCGAGATACCTCGCCGCTCGGGAAAACCGTATCCCGATGGCCGAGCAGCATCACCGGGGCATTGTTGCGGTCGCCCGAGGGGACGGTCGCGCGAATGATGTCGCCGAACGTCTCATGGGGAATGATATCGCTTTGGACCCCTGCGGCATCGAGGAAGTGGATGATGCGTGCGCCGACTGCATCAACTCCCTTTTTATCCAGGGTGTTGCTGTCGATATTCACGAGATCTGCCAATAATACGACCATGGCGTCTTGTCGCTCGGCGAACCATGCTGCGAGCGCTTTTTCCAGATCCGCGTCGGCCATCGCTTTTACTCCGAGTCGAAACCTCGCAGGAGCTGCCTGCTCCAACGAACGGAAAACTGTGTCACGGGCTGGAGCGCCGCGGTCGGGACGACCACAGCTGTCAGCTGGGCACGATCAGCTTTGCCGAGGAGCGGGCACTCTTCTGGCGCAGGGCATTCAAGATCCGAACCTCATCGGACTCGAACCAAGTCCGGGCGGTCTCGGCATCGGGAAATTCGATCACCGACATGCGGTTGAACGGCGTATCCCCCTCAAGACGCTCCGTGAAACCACGCGCCAAGGGTTTGCCGCCATGTTTCTGTATCGTGGCGGGTACCTGGACCCGGTATTCCTCATAGACCGTGGGATCGGTAACCTCGACCTCGATGACGACATAGGCGGGCATGATCACGCTCCTAAAGGCTGGAGGGCGTCAAACGGGCCGCGAGTTCTTCCTGGGCCTGCTTGACTGCCGACAAATGCTCGGAAGGATTGGATATCGGCATGTCAGCGTTCTCGTCGCTGCGAACGCGGCGAACCGCCTCCTCAACCGTCGCGCCGACCGCCTGGATATGGGCTATCATCGCCGCCTGGGCCGCGTCGCCGTCACGGGCCCGGAGGGCTTTGAGTATGGCCAGATGTTGTTCCGCGTGCGTCTCTGAATCGGAGCGACCATAGAAGGGAAGCATCTCCTCGGTGATCGCATATTCGTAAAAATCGCCGATGATCTTGATCAGCCGATGGCGGTGGGAGGCCCGCGCGATCGCCCCGTGGAAGATGTTGTTCAGCGCGGCGCGCTCGGCAATGGACGTGGAATCGATGGCCGCGATGCTGGCATGGCAGACGGCATCGATTTCATCGATCTCGATATCGGTGGCATGTTCGGCGGCAAGGCGCGCGGCATAACCCTCCAGCACCTGGCGAATGCCGAATATCTCGTGCAGTTCGGTGGCCATGTCCGCGACCACCTTGGCGGTGCCATCCTCCTTCACGAAGCCCTGGGCCAAAAGGCGGGAGATGGCGTCACGCACGGGCGTGCGGCTCACGCCGAAATCCTCGGCAACGCGGCTTTCGACAAGTCGGGTACCTGGCGGAAGTGTGCCACGCAGGATGGCACGCTTCAGCTGCTCATACACTTGGGGCACAATCGTATTGCGCGCCTTTATCTTGTCGAAGCTCATCGCTGTTCCATTGCTACCGCACGAAAAGGCGGCGATCCGACTTGGTAAGCCGCTCGGCGCCTGCAGGTGTCACCAGTATCGTATCACTAAAAGCAAGACCCTGTGCGTATGTGTACATATGAAAGACCATGCCAGCTTCGAGCGTCCAGTCCGATTGCGGGAGGAAAGCACGCGTGAAGTCGCTGGTCTTCGGCAATCCTATATATCCCAAGGTGTACCCGGTGAAGTTCGTATAGGTCTCGCGCAATCCCGAATCAAGCACAGCGCGGCGCAGGATCCTATCCACGTCACGGGCCGGGGCGCCGGGCTTCATCGCCTCGAACTGCGCCTGCTGCGCCGCGAGCAGAATGCTGGCGGCGCGTGCGAGATCAGGCTCAGGCTCACCCAGCACGGTCGAGCGCATGATCCGCGCGCCATAACCACGGACGAGGGGGATTGATTCCACATGCAGGATGTCGCCGTGCTCAAAGCGGTGGTCACCGAGGCGCCCATGCAAGGAATCGGTTCTCTTGCCCGCCGCGAGCAATGCGCTGCGCCCATTGTCCGCGCCCTCGCGCAAGGCCGTCGCATACAAAACCGCGGCACATTCGCGCTCACTGACGCCGGGCGCCGCCGCGTTGATGCTGGCGATCAGCGCGGCATCGGCAATCCGTGAGGCCTCCCGTAAATAGGCGATTTCACGTTCCGACTTGATGAGGCGAATTTCCCAGATCACCTTGGAAAAATCGACAAATCGGGCGTCCGGCAAGGCGCTCTCGATCGCGCGGAAGCGCCCGACGGGGAGAAAATGCGAGTCGAACTCCACAGCGATCGAACGGCCCGCCCATCCTCGTTTTTGAACCACGCCTGTCAGAATCGCGACTGGGTCTTCATCATCGCCGAAGGAAACATAGTCCTTCACCCAAGATTGCTCGGTGAACGTCGGCGCGTCGAGTGTCCGGACAATCACGACCGGATCGCCGTCAAGCGGCAGAAGGGCCGGTTGGTAGATCGCCGCTGGCGGTACATAGCCGAACAGATAAGCCATGTGCTCGACGCAATCGACGAGCAGGACATCCGCGCCGCGAGCCCGCATCTCGCCTCGCACCTTGGCGATCCTTGCCTCGTATTCAGTCGTCGGGAAGGCCCTGTGGGCCGTATCCGCTTCAGGGGCCACGCTCATCCTCATTTCCTCTTATCGCATGACTGTGAGCGCGCGGGTCGCGTCGTTGAACGACCGTCCGCCTTCATTGGTGACAAGCATGATGTTCTCGATACGCACGCCCCAGCGCCCCTCGATGTAGATGCCGGGCTCGTTGGAAAAAACCATGCCGGGCGCGAGCTTGAGTGCGTTGCCATCAATGATGTAGGGCTCTTCATGGGCCTCGATCCCCAGGCCATGGCCGAGCCTGTGCAGAAACTGTGGGCCATGTCCGGCCGCCTCGATGACTTGGCGGGCGGCGCGGTCGATCGCCTGCGCTTCCACTCCGGGGCGGATCGCATGGGACGCGGCCTCAAGGGCCGCGTTGACGACGTCGTAGATCACGACAAAGGATGGATCCGGCTCACCCGCCACGGGCGTCCGGCAGGTGTCCATGTAGTAGCCATCGAGGGTCGCGGCGAAATCGATGACCACGGGATCGCCGGGTTGAATGACCCGATCGGAATGGTGATGAAGGGGCGAGGCACCGTTCGGGCCGCTGCCGACATCGCACCAGGCCATCGGATCGAAGCCTTGCCCGGCAACGCGCTCGCCGATCTGGCGCACCACATCCCGCTCGGTGACGCCGACAAGGCGTCCATTCGCGAAAAAGTCGGCCCAGATCGCATCGAAGCGGCGCGCCGCGTCGGTCAACAGGGCAATTTCCCGTTCGTCCTTGTGCAGACGGGCGGCAGCCGTGATGGGCGAGGCGTCGACGAAACGAGCTTGCGGGCGCAGGTTTTGCAAACGCAGCAGAAACGAGCTCCAGAAATGGCCGTTCACGGCAATCGTCCGCGCGCCGATGTCCTCCCCATAGGCGGCGACGCGCGCGAGGGGTGTGTCGGTCTCTCCCCAGGCCTGGACATCAAAAATATGAGCGAGGTCCTGCACAAGGGGAACCTGAAGACGCGGAACGATGATGCGAGGTCGCCCGGATCTCGGCAGCAAAACCGCGTTAAAACGTTCGGTCAAGGGCAGCTTTCGGCCGATCAGGTGGTACATCTCGGCGGACGGCGCGATGATCGCCAGATCGACGCCGTGCTGTGTCAATCCGTCCTGCAGCGATGAGACGCGATCCAAGACAAGGTCGTTCATGTTGATGCTTCCTGCTGCCTGGAGGGCCACTCCCCGTAGTGGCGCCTGAAGAACATGAGGGGGACACCACCGTCAGCTTCACCGCGCAAGACAAGGCCGACGAAGATCAGGTGATCACCGGTCTCAATCGTTTTCACGACCTGACACTCGGCGTAAGCCAGCGCGCCGGCGATCAAGGGCAAGCCAAGTTCTCCCTCGGTGACGCGAAGTCCCGCGAATTTGTCGTCCACGTGGGAGGCGAACAGTTCAGCGACAGCCTGTTGGCTCCGGTCGAGAAAATTGACCGCGAAACGCTCGCTTTCGGCAATCACCTGGGCCGTGAAGCGATCCCGCCCCAGGCAAATCAGCAGCTGCGGCGGATTGAGCGATACCGAACTGACGGCATTCGCAGTGAGCCCCACCGGCTTTCCCTCGGCACTACGGGTCGTGATCACTGTCACCCCTGTCGGGAAGGAGCTCATGATCTCCCGGAATGCCGTCGATGAGACAGCGTCGCCGATAGTCGGGTCATGACGCATGGTCATTGCTGATCTCCATTGCGCGTTCTGGCGCCAGGATTTCGAAAGTCAGGACTTCCAAGCCAGGACTTCCAAAGTAAAGGGCGTCACTTTTCTCAGGCCCAGCGTCGTGCCTTCTTCACGAGGTTTGCGGCAATCATGACGAGGACCGTCAGGGCGATGAGAAACGTGGATACGGCTGCGATCGTAGGCTCGATCTCCAGCATGACGCTGTTCCAGATCCGCACCGCCAATGTCTGCGCGTTGGGGCCTCCCAGGAAAAGCGGGATCACGAGTTCATCGAAGGAGGTGAGGAACGCGAACAGGCCCGCCGAGATGATGCCGGGCGCGATCAGCGGCAGGGTGACTTTGCGGAAAGCCTGGAACCGGCTGGCACCGAGGCTCATCGCGGCGTTCTCGAGCCGCGAATCCACGCCTTGGAGCGTCGCGGACAAGACGACGATCGCGATCGGCATGACAACGATGGTATGGCCTATCGCGATCGCGATAACCGTCCCGCCCATCCCGATCCGCGCGAAGACGAAATAGAGCGCGATCGCGGTGATGATCACCGGCACGATCATGGGAGCGAGCAACAGCCCGTAAACCAGGGTCTTGCGTGAAAAATCGCTGCGTGCCAGCGGGATCGCGGCGAGTGTGGAGACGACGATCGTGAGGCCAGCCGACAAGGTCGCGACCTGTACGCTGACCCAGATGGCTGACAGCCAGTCCTTGTTGCCGAAAAACCGTTCATACCACTGCAAGGAGAACCCTGGCGGCGGAAAGCTGAGGTATTGCGCCGAGCTGAAGGACACCGGGATGATGATCAGTACCGGCGCCATGAGGAAGGCGAGCATGACCCAGGCGGCGATCCGGACCGGCAGGCTAGGATTGATGAGCGCGTCCGATCCCATGGCTACACCTTGCTGGTAAGGAGCTGCTTCAGCCCGACGATACGGGCATACAGGCCGAAACAAGCCAACGTGATGATGAGCAGGATGACGGCAATCGCGGAAGCAAAGTTGAAGTTCAATAGAACATCGACCTGATACGCGATGATCGAGGCCAACATCTGGTCGCGATCGCCACCCATGAGCCGGGGGGTAATATAAAAGCCAGCCGCCAGAATGAAGACAAGCAATGAGCCGCCCGCAACACCTGGCATGCTGAGCGGGAAATAGATCCGCCAGAACGCCGACCAGCGCCCGGCGCCCAGGCTCTGCGCGACCGCGACGAAGCGCCCGTCGATGCCGCGCATGACGCTGTAAAGCGTGAGCACCATATAGGGCAGCATGGTATAGACCATGCCGATCATCAGTCCGCCACGGTTGTAGATGAGCTGTATCTCGCCCAAGCCAAGCGTCGCCAGGGCAGTGTTGACGATGCCATTCGGCCTCAGGATCACCATCCAGCCGTAAGTACGCACGAGAATACTCGTCATGAACGGCAGCATGACGCATAGCATCATGAACGAGCGGACTGTCGGGCCGGAATTGGCGAGGACGTAGGCGAGGGGGTAACCTACGATAAGACTGAAGACGGTCGTCAGGAAGGCGATTTCTATAGTCAGCAGTAGCACGCGGATGTAGATCGCGCGAGAAAAGAACGCCTCATAGTTCTGTGTTGTGAAGCCGCCCTGGCTGTCGCGGAAGGAGCGCAGTACGACGTCAAACAGGGGATAAGCGAAGAATATCGCCAGCAATGCCAGCGCGGGCAACAGCAGCCAAAGCTGCCCGCCGCGCCACGATGCTTTTGTCCCGTCACCATTTACCGTGCCATTCGCTGCGGATTCGGAGACGCCCACGCTGCCTTGACTGTCCACTTGAAGGGTCATGTTTCAGTGCCCTCCGGCAGCAGCCGGTGGCAGGATGCGGGCGTCGGCCCGCGACCACCGCACACGCACCGCATCGCCTTCGGCAAATCGTCGATGTTCCATGCTCTGGCGCGCGGCCTTGACTACGAGTGTTTCCATGAGCGCCGGCCGGTTCTCGCCCACGGCCACATGGTATCGAATGGCGTCGCCGAGGTAGGTGACCGCTGCTATACGCCCCTCCCAGGCATTCTCCGGCTCGTCCGCGCCGTCGTTGCTCTCGATGCTGAGACTTTCAGGCCGCAGCGACGCTGCGACATGGTCCCCGGCCTGGAAGCCGTTGGCGCGGGCGATGATCCGACGTCCGGTCGGATGGTCGATGCGCAAGGTTCCGTCGGCATGCGTCGCCATGACGACGCCGCGCACAAGGTTTGTGTCGCCCATGAAGCCGGCGACAAATGCGGTCGCGGGGCGATCATAGAGATCTTCCGGTGAACCGCTCTGCTCGATACGCCCGCCCTGCATGACGACGATCTGGTCAGCCATGGTCAGGGCCTCCTCCTGATCATGGGTGACGTAGATCACGGTGACGTCGAGGCGGCGTTGCAGAGCCTTCAATTCGATTTGAAGGGATGAGCGCAGTTTCTTGTCAAGCGCGCCCAGGGGCTCATCCATCAAGAGGACGCGTGGCTCGAACACAAGCGCGCGCGCCAGGGCGACGCGCTGCTGCTGGCCACCGGACAATTCACGCGGATACCGTTTGCCAAGGCCCGCGAGCTCCACGGTTTCAAGCATCCGCGCGACACGCTGGGCGATTTCCGCCTGGGGGACACGACGCATGACAAGCGGAAAGGCAACATTGTCGAAGACTGTCATGTGGGGGAAAAGCGCATAGTTCTGAAATACGACACCGAGATCACGCTTCTGCGGTGGAAGCGCCGCGATGTCCCGGCCGGAGACAAGAATGCGGCCACGGGTCGGCGCGACAAAACCGGCGATCATCATCAATGTGGTCGTCTTGCCCGAACCGCTCGGGCCGAGAACCGTGCAGAACTGGCCTGCGCCGACGGAGAGGTCAATTCCGCTCACAGCCACGAAGCTGGCATAAGTTTTCCAAAGATTTTCGAGGACGATGGGGGTTCCGCCTGCTCCGTCCTGCATGTGGCTCATCGACATACCCTGCTGCTCTCAAAATGGACTGGCTGCGTCGAGACGTGAAAGGAGCGGAAGTCAGGTGTTAATGTGCCGCCAAGGCCGGCGATGACCCGCATGACTTCAATGTAAACCGGGTCAGCATTGGAGTGGCAGGGCTTTCAGCCCTAGAGTCTTCGCTCTGTTCACGAGCGGTGGCAGTACGCCGCGATGGCGGCGCACTGCCACGACGCTTCATCCGAGAAGAAACTCTTCCCAGCGGGTTGCGACCTGCGCTCTGTTCTTCAACCACCAGTCGGCATTCTGTTCGAAGCCCTTCTGGGCAATCGCCGGGAAGGTCGGCAGGGTCTCGGCGACATCTTGAGATATATATTCGAACGCACGCTTGTTTTCGGGGCTGAGCCCGATTTGCGGCAATGTCCTGGCTTGCGCCTCGGGGCTGGATGAGTAGTCGAGAAGGCGCAAGGCCGCGTCGCGGTTGGGAGCGTTCTTCAGCACGGCGGTATATTCCGTGAGACGCATCGCCTGGTTCCATTCGACCGCCAGCGGCGCTCCGCCTTTGCGAAGGGCCTCCACGCGATTGGTCCAGAGACTTCCCAGGACCGCGGTTTTTTCCGCCAGAAGGGATGCGCCGAGCGCGCCGCTATCGAAAAATTTCACGATATGCGGTTTGATCTGTTTGAGCTTGGCAAAGGCGCGATCGATATCCAGCGGATAGAGCTGCTCCACCGGGACACCGTCGGCGAGAAGCGCGAATTCGAGGTTGGGCGCGATGGCCTTTGCATCCTGCAGCATCCGCTTGCCGGGAAAGCTGTTCACATCCCAGAATTGCTTCCAGTCCGTCGGATGGGTTTTCGGGAAGGCATCCGTGTTGTAGACAAGAGCCTCGGCAAAAGAGGCATAGCTGATGAAGTCTGGCCCCACCGTGCCGATATCTTTGGGGTCGGTGTATTCGAAGCGCGATACGTCCAAGGGCTGTAGTGCGCCTTTGGACTGAAGCGTCAGGATGGCGACGGCATTGCCCTCGACAATATCGAGCTCACGTGATCCGGCCTCCACCATAGCCAGCAACTTGCCGGTATTGGCCGCGACGCCGACAACCTCGATGCCGGTTTTCTGCGTGAAACTGTTCCAGGTGCCGGCTTGCAATGCATCCTGGTACGACCCTCCCGAGGTCCGCACCAGAACACGGCCGCCGCTTTGGGCGCGGATGACATTAGGAGCGGCGATCGCCGCCGCTCCAACCGCGATGCCGCCTATGACCGACCGGCGTGAATAGGTCGATCGGCGGGTTGTGCCATCAGAATGCGTCTTATCGGTCATTGTGTTCCCCTGTTATTGATGAGAATACCGACTATTTACGCGATAGCAGAAATCTTTTCCTGCGGGTTGAAGCCAAAATCACGCCATGTCTTCGGCTGATCAAGCTTTTGACCATACTTTGTTTTTGAGAATTGACGCCCTCCGTCGAGAATGCCTGCTGCAAGTTGTCCCATCAGCTGCGTATCGCGTGTGTGCAGCATGCTGGCCTTCACTTCGCGCCAGAAGCGCTCGAAGGGATGGAAGGTAAACAGCGCGCGTGCGCCGCAGATCTCGAAGGCCTTGTCGGCTGCGTTGAGGGCCACTTTCTTGGACGTGTGCAGCGCACGATATGATGCGAGGATTGCCTCGTCAAAGCGTTCCTGATCC
Organism: Chelatococcus sp. HY11; assembly: GCF_018398335.1. NCBI lineage: Bacteria > Pseudomonadati > Pseudomonadota > Alphaproteobacteria > Hyphomicrobiales > Chelatococcaceae > Chelatococcus > Chelatococcus sp. HY11. Next base: position 2,894,581 of record NZ_JAHBRX010000001.1, on the reverse strand, counting down.
CATAGCCACACGGCATACATGTAGGATGCGCGAGCGGCCTGGATGCCGGACTCGATTTCCGCGAGATTATACATCAGCACTTCGTCGCGGCTGAGGTAGTTCCGGGCTTTGATGAACTCGATGATGTTGTCGACGATGCCCTGAGCGCAGCCAACGAGATGGGCGGCGTGCGAGCACTCGTAGGTGTAGGGATCCTTCTGAACGAAGTCGCCCGGCTCGCCCATGACGTCCTGCCAGGGGATGAACACGTTATCCAGTTTCGCGGTCCAGGAGACCGTGCCGCGCAGGCCGATGGATTCGCTCCAGCTGTCGTCAAAGGTGAGGCCGGCCGCGGTGCGCGGCACGATCGAAATGACCAGACCTTCGCCATTGCTTTTCGCCCCGGGGGCGAGAGCCCAGAAGGCGAGGAGGTCGGCTGCCGGCGCCATCGAGCAGAAATGCTTCTCGCCCGTGGCCCGAAAGCCGCCATCGACCGGCTCGAAGAGAGAATCGAAGGTCAGTTTCGTCGCAACGTTCTCTGCCTTGAACTGACGTGGATTGACCTCGCTGCCCAAAGACCCCATCAAGGCATCGTCGTTGACGATCTGGCCAAGCCACCTCTCTTTTTGAGCCTTGCTGCCCATGCGGCTGACAAGACCGACCTGGTGGAAGTGAATCAACAGGTTCCAGGCAGTTGTTGGGCATATACGTGCAAGTTCTTCAGCAACTGCGAATTGGGTCATTCCCAGGCTTCCGCGCCGCTGCGGGTTGAAGCCGCCGAATTCTTTGGGAACCTGCAGAAGATGGAATTTTTGCTTCTTCAGTTCCACGAAGTTCTCTTCGGGAAAGGCGGCTTCCCGGTCGTACCTGTCAGCATTGGCCTGGAGCAGGGGGCCGAGCGCGCGGGCCCGTTCAACCCATTCGCGTTGTTCGGCGCTGAGTGAAAAATCCATGATCTGCCCACCTCTGTATACGGGATACAGAATTCTGGACTCCGAATGCATGGAGTGTCAAGCGCGGATAAATCACATCCTCGATCGGAGAGGCTTATGGGAGGGGAGGCGGCGAGACGTTTCGTCCGGACGGAGCCAATCGGAGAGCCACCCGATAGCGCCCGGGTCTGGTCTCGTGGCACGACGGCGGACAACGTCAGGCGAGCTGTGCCCAAACCCTGCCGCAGTCGACCGGCCGCCAAATTGTCCCGGGGGGCTGGCTAAAGAGCCGTATCGCGGATGCGGTCAAGCCGCCGTGATATCTGCTCGGCGGAAGGACCTGCCGCTCTGGCTGCGCCTCATTCCGGCAAATTGACGTGAGTATTCTCCAGTCCGGTTGGAAGGCGGAGTTCCTCTGTCATGGCGCAGGCCCGGTATGTCGGCCGGCCAAGCGTTTTACATTGGTCGGAGAACGCTACGAAGATCCATCGCGGGAGGCACAAACGCGTGTGTATTCCGGGCATTGATGCCAGCGCGATTGCTGGCAGGGCTCAGGTATTTGTGGCGCGGGTCGAAGAAAATACTGAAAAGTAGCTAACGACATCGCCCTTCGTCACGGGATGCGTCCATCGCGGGCGTTTTGATACCACGGCGTCTCGGCTGCGGTCCGGGCTTCCCAGGCTTCGATGTCCGGCAAGTGTTTGGACGTCAGGCCGATGTCGTCCAGGCCTTCGAGAAGGACCAATCGTTCCGCGGCGGGTATCGCGAAGGGGATAGGGTCGCCGCCGGGCCCGGAGAGGGTCTGGCTTTCAAGGTCGGCGGTGAACGGCGCGCCGTCGGCGTCTACGACACGCTTGGCCAGGGTGGCGAAGCTCGCCTTGTCAAGGGTTATCGGCAGCACGCCATTCTGCAGGCAATTCTCGCGGAACTGATCGGCGAGGCTCGGTGCCACGACGCAGGAAATACCATTGGCGAGAAGCGCCCAGACCGCGGCTTCGCGAGAGCTGCCGCAACCGAAATTGGCGCCCGTTACCAGAATCGCCGGATTCTGGAATTGCGGCTGATTCAGCACATGGCTCGGCACGGGCTCGCCTTTGTCGTCCCAGCGGGCACGCATGAAGAGCATTTTGCGATAGTCGGGCTGAAGCTTGCGGGCGAGCTGGATCGGCGAGATCTCGTCCGTGTTGATATCGTCCTCGAGCAGTGGGACGGCCGCACCGGTCGCCGTCGTGAAAGCCTGCATTTACGCCTCCGCAAGTTGGCGAACGTCGACGATGGCGCCGGCGATGGCCGCCGCTGCGGCCATTCCCGGGCTCACCAGATGGGTGCGCACACCGGGACCCTGCCGGCCTTCGAAATTGCGGTTCGTCGTTGAAATCACCCGTTCCCCGGGACGCCCGCGATCGCCGTTTCCACCTGCGCACATCGAACAGGCCGATTCCGCCCAGTAGAAACCCGCATCGCGGAAGACGGTGTCAAGGCCAAGGGCCTCGGCCTCGCGGCGCACGATCGTCGAGCCTGGCGAGATCATGGCGACTACGCCTTCAGCGACCTTGCGGCCACGCACGATGGCGGCCGCCTCCTGCAGGTCAGGAATACGGCCGTTGGTGCAGGATCCGATGAAGACCCTGTCCACCTTCAGGCCCTGCAGCGGTTCGCCGGCCTGGAGGTCCATGTAGGTCAGCGCCTTGGTGAACGCGTGCTGGTCGGAAGCCTCCTCGCCGAGCGAAGCCGGGACGCTGTCCCGGATCCCGATCACCTGTCCCGGCGTAATGCCCCATGTAATCTGCGGCTCAAGCGCGCTGCAGTCGATTGTGAGATCCCGGTCGAATCGCGCGCCTTCGTCCGAATGCATGGTGCGCCAGTAGGCCAGGGCGCGGTTCCAGTCCTCGCCGACCGGGGCGAACGGCCTTCCCTCCAGCCAGGACAAAGTGGTCTCATCGGCCGCGACGAATCCGCTGCGTCCACCCATCTCGACAGTGAGGTTGCACAACGTCATGCGCGCTTCGATGCCCATGGCACGCACCACGGGGCCGGCATATTCCACGGCGTGCCCGTTTGCCCCGGAGACGCCGAGCGTGCCGACGATATGCAGGGCCACGTCCTTTGCCGTCACATGCGGCTGCAACCTGCCCTCGAGGTTGATGCGCATGGTCTTCGGCCTCTTCATCGCGAGGACCTGGGTCGCCAGCACATGTTCGAGCTCGGTCGTTCCGCAGCCGAAGGACAGCGCGCCGAGCGCACCGACCGTTGCCGCGTGACTATCCGGCACGCAATGGGTCGCGCCCGGCAGCACCATGCCGAGTTCGGGCCCGATGACGTGGGAAATGCCCTGGTCGGGATCACCGACGTCAAAAATGCGAAAGCCGAATTCAGCCGCACCAGCGCGTTGCGCCCGCAGGAACGGCGTGCCTTCCGGGTTCGTCGTGTCGTCGCGGTCAGGCTGGCTGGAGATCGTGTGGTCCTGAACCGCGAAGGTCAGGTCCGGCCGCCGAACCCGACGCGCCGCCTTGCGCAGCTTCTCGAATGCCTTGGGGCCGTGCAATTCATGGACGATATTGCGGTCCATGTAGATGATCTCGCGACCGTCGATCCGCCGCGCCACGAGATGGGCTTCCCAGATCTTGTGAAAGAGCGTTCGGGCGACCATCGCTGCCTCTCCTGCGGCAAGTCCGTCTGTTGCGGACTTGCTCGGCTTATAAATCGGATCTGGGTCTATAGGCTCGGCTTTACCAGAGCCATCAGCGTACCGGCATATTCGGAAGCCATTTCAGGGGATAGCTGGGGCGCTTTACCGATATACCGCTTGATCGTCTCCAGCAGCAGCCGCTTGCGCGACGCGAGAGCTAGGAGATAGGCGGAGCAACTCTCCTCGAAGGTCTCCGCCGGGAATACCTTGCTCACCAGACCAAGCGCCAGGGCGTCCTCAGCTGAAATCTCCTCGCCTGAATAGATCAGATGCGCCAGAGCCTTCTCGGGTATCTTGCGTATGAGCGCGGACATGGCGAGCGTCGCCGGAATCGAATGCTTGATCTCAGGCAAGGCAAAACGCGCGCTGCGCGCCGCAAGGGTAATGTCGCATCCTCCGGCGAGCGCCGCGCCGAAGCCGATGGCGTTGCCTTGGACACAAGCGACGACAGGGATTGGACACGCCGCGATGGCGTCGTAGACGTCCAGCGTCACACCCATCTGCCTCTGGCGCGCGTCCCAAGGGAGGGCTTCCGCCGGCTCTCCCTTGCCATTGCGGCCGAGGCAGAAAGCCCCCCCTCCGGGCGCAATTGCGACAACCGAGACATCGGGATCAGCGCCCGCCAAGCGGATCGCCTCACTGAGCATCGTCATCTGTTGACGCGTCAGCATATTTCCGGTGTTGGCCCCGCCCAGTTCAATCCAGGCGATAGCCGCTTCCACCCTGACCAGTCGCGGTCCGCTATCGGCAATTGTGAGCATTTTCCCTCAGATTGCATACGAGATTTATGATAGTGCATTTTTAAAACTCCGACTAGTGTATTAATCGATCGATTTCCCGTACAAGCTTTCCGCGGGTGTGGAGGATGCGCATGAGCCGATTCGAGATCGCCGAGACCGAGTGGGACGAGCGACAGCAAGCCTTCGCGCAACAGCTGCGGGGCAGCGCACGGGGCAAGATCGGCCGGCCATTCCTCAATCTCCTGCCGGCGCCCGAGCTCGCGCAACGCGTTGCCGACCTCGGTGAATGGCTGCGTTTCAAGGGGGCTGTGGCGGCGGATGTGCGGGAGCTGGTCACCCTCGCGGCGGCCGAATTCTGGCGTTGTCCCTATGAATGGCTCGCTCATGCGCCACTGGCCCGCAAGGCCGGGTTGGATGTCACGGCGCTGGCCGGGCTGGCACGGGGAGAAAACGTTGAGGCGCTCACACATGCGCAGCGCGTCGCGCTCGAAGCCGCCCGGTCCGTGCTCCATTCCGGCAAGCTGGATGACGCGCAATTTCAAAGGGTCGCTGAGGTTTTCGGGCGTGAGGGGGCTCTCGAGATCGTCTGCCTGTGCGGGTATTATGGGCTGCTCGCCATGGTTATCCATGCCGGCTATGCAGATGCCGAGCAGCCCGACTGGCAGGAGTCGGTCGACGCGACGCTTGAGGCGGCCGGCTGAAGATGCCGGCCGTTCTCCACGCAATCGGCGCGTTGCTGATCGGAGCCTGTGGCGGCGCGGTATTTCTGTTCCTCCATCTGCCATTGCCCTGGACGCTCGGCTCACTGACCGCCGTGGGGATCGCTGCGGCCTTGGGCAGCCCGTTCCTCATTCCAGCCCAGGTCCGGCACGTCGCGCGCCCGGTCGTCGGCGTGTTGGCTGGAAGCACCTTCACGGCGGAGGTGCTGGGCAACATTGTTCTCTGGTGGCCGATCATCCCCGCGATGCTCCTTTACACGCTGGCCACCGCGTTCCTTGGCTGGCTCTACTTCCAGCGTCTGTGCAAATTCGATCGGGGGACGGCACTCTTCGCGAGCTTTCCCGGAGGCCTCGGCGAACTCACGCTGTTGGGAGGCTCGCTCGGCGCGGACAGTCGCAAGCTCGCGCTTGTTCATTCGGCACGGGTCATCACCGTCATCTTCTGCGTGCCCTTCCTGGTCCAGGCGCTTGTCGCGGGGCCCGTGAACGGTGGCAATGTCGCGGTCACCGCCAGCCATAGCGCCACTATCGCGCCTCTCGACTGGCTCATCCTTGGCGCCTGCGCTGTTGGCGGATATTTCACGCGCAATGCCTTCCGTTTGGTGGGCGGTGCGATGGTCGCCGCGCTGCTGTTCAGCGCCGTGGCACATGCGAGCGGTTTGACAGGCGCGCAGCCGCCAGCGTGGCTGGTCGCGCTGGTTCAGGTGACGATCGGCGCTATCGTCGGCTCGCGATTGGGCGGCACCACTCATCGTGAGCTCGGCCGCACCATGGTGCAGGGCGCGCTTTGGTCACTCGTGCTGATCGGCCTCGCGGTCGCGACGGCGTTCGCCTGCAGCCAACTCGTCAGCTTCGACGTGCCGACCCTCATCCTGGCGCTGTCGCCCGGCGGTTTGGTGGAAATCACGCTGCTGGCCTATGCGATAGGCTTCGAGGTCGCCTTTGTCGTCACGACCCAGATCTGCCGGATCGTCGGCACGATGGTTCTGGCGCCGCTGATGTTCCAGCTTTTCGACAACAGAAATCCATGACGATGGGAGACGATATGAGCGCAACCGTATCGGCCGAGATGATCACGCGCGGCGCGGAGGCCACGCTTGAAGTTCTGAAACAGGGCGAAGGTCCGCTGGTCGTCATGCTGCCGTCGCTTGGCCGCCCGGCGACGGACTTCGATCCCATCGCCCGCATCGTCGCGGAGCGCGGCTACACCGTGCTGCGGCCGCAGCCTCGCGGCATCGGCCGCAGCAGGTCGCCGGCTCCTTACAAAGACCTGCACGATTGTGCCGCCGATATCGCGACCGTGATCGAGGCCTACGGCGGCGGTCCGGCCTTCGTGGCGGGACATGCCTTTGGCAACCGCGTAACGCGCATGCTCGCGACCGATCGGCCGGATCTGATCAGTGGCATATCGATCATCGCGGCCAATGTCGGCATTGCCCCCAGCGGCCCGAAGATGCGCGCGGCTATCCGGGCAAGCGCCAATGCCGACCTGCCGGACGATGAGAGGCTCGAAGCGCTGCGTTTTGCATTTTTCGCGCCCGGCAACGACCCGACGGGTTGGTTGAAGGATTGGTATCCGGAGGTGTTGGCCGCCCAGCGACACGCCGGTGACCAGACGCCGCGCAGCGAGGACTATGCCGGCGGCACAGGGCCGTTGCTCTATCTGCAGCCGGATACCGATCCCCTCGCCCATGTCGAGGACGCGGAGATCTTCAAGAAAGAGCTGGGCGATCGCGTGACCGTGGTCGTCATACCCCATGCCAGCCATGCCGCCTTGCCGGAGCAGCCGGATTTCATAGCCGCGCAACTACTCTCCTTCATGGAGCGTATCCTCCCTGCGAGGGCGGCATGACGGAACTGCACTGGACGGAACGCGATGGCGTCAGCCTCCATTACAAGCTCTCGGGATCCGGCAGGAGCCTGGTCCTGATCCACGAGCTGTCCGGGACATCGGACAGCTGGGACGAGGTCTTGAAGCGGCTGGGTGACGGCTATCGCGTGTTGCGCGCGGACCAGCGCGGCGCGGGGCTTTCTGAAAAGGTCCGGCAGCCCTTCGATGTCACGACAATGGCGGCAGATACCCTTGCCGTGATTGCGGCGGCTGGCCTCGATGCCCCCTACACGATCGCCGGCATAGCCTCCGGCGCCGCGATCGCCGTTGAGCTCGCGGCCCTGCTGGGCCGGGACGTCGAGCAGCTTCTGCTGTGCTCGCCGGCGCTGAAAGCCAATCCCGACAGGCGAGACTATCTCCTCCAACGCGGTGCGAAGGCCTGCCGCGAAGGTATGCGCTTGATCATCGACGTTGTATTTGAGCGCTCTTTCCCGGAAGACACGATCACGGACCGCGCAGTCTACGACGAATACCGGTCCCGTTTCCTGGCCATTGATCCGTTCTGCTATGAGCAGGCAAACGCCATGCTGGCCAACGTCGACGTCACGGAGGCGAAGTCGAAGCTGGAGTGTCCGGTGCTGGTGCTGGCCGGCACACGCGACCTGTTGCGTCCGGTGGGCCACGTCCGTGCCGACGTCGCAGGAATCGCGAATTGCGACCTGCGTGTCGTTGAAAGCGGTCACATCATGATCCTGCAGGCGCCGGAAGCAGTCGCCGGCGCCCTTCGTGATCTTCACCAGTCAAGCGGCGTGAAGGCGTAATCGTCGCCGTTTCGCGCGACAAGCCCGCGGTAGGGCCATCCGAAATGCATGGGCATGACGATGGCCCGGCTGCGCGCCGCGCGCGCCAGGAACGCGGCCCGCGTCTGCCGGGCGCGCTCGGGCCAGATGCAGTAGCGGGTGTTGAGCGCGGGAAAGCGGATCTGGAGCGGACTGTGCATGATGTCGGCCGCGAAGACGGCGCTTCCGCCTGACCCGTCGTTCAGCCACAGCGTGACTTGCCCGGGTGTGTGGCCGGCCGCATCCTCGACCTCGAACCGCCCAAGCAGGTGATCGCCCGGCGCGAAGAGGTCGACAAGGCCGGCATCGATGAGCGGGATCACGCTGTCGGCCCAGGCACCGCTGTTGATGCCTGTCTCGCCCGCCACGTAACGCTCGCGCACATAGTCGAATTCCGCATGCGGGATATGGTGGCGCGCATTGGGAAACGCCGGCCGCCAGGCACTGTCCTGCATAAGCGTGCACCCGCCGACATGGTCAGCATGCAGATGGGTCAGGATGACGTCCGTGACGCTGTCCCCAGTCGCGCCCGCTGCGGCGAGCCAGGCGGGAGCAAGCGTATTCAGCCTATTCTGGCGTTCGGCGGGGCGGGTCTTTCCGTTGCCGATACCGGGGTCGATGAGCACGGTGGTCGTGCCGAACTGCACCATCCAGATTTGAATCGTGACGACGAGCCGGTCGATCGACGGCTGATAGTGATGAGGAGCGAGCCAGCCGGTTTCGTCTTGAAGCGCGATCGCCGGCAGATCCGGAAAAAGGAAGGCAGGATCATGGGTCGGCCCGGACATCTCCAGGACACGCGTGATGCGGAGGTCACCGAACTGGTGGGACTGGCACAGCATTCCTGCCTCGCGTGAAGGATAAAGAGAAGCAGCCAGCTCCCCGTGGAACTGGCTGCTGCTGACGTTGTACGAGAAAGCCTCAGCGTGCGACGAGCTTGATACCGGCCTTCTCAAGGATACCTCGCAGCTGTTCAGTGTATTCGGTAATGAATTTCAAGGTTTCCTCGGGAGTCGTGAAGGCAGGCTCGAAGCCGTTTTCGGCTACATAGTCCTTCCATTCCTGCGTCTCGGTCGCCTTCCGGATCATGTCGCTGTAATACGCGACCACTTCCTTCGGCGTGCCGGGAGGCGCGACGATGCCGCGGATCTGCGGCAGGTTCGGAATGTTGAAGCCCGCCTCCTGGAGCGTCGGAACATCAGGGAAGCCCGGGAGCCGCTTGTCGGCCACGGCCGCGATCACGCGCATCGCGCCACTTCGGACCTGGGAAGTCGCCTCACCGGGCTCCACGATCATCATGTTGACGTGACCGCCAAGCAACGCCGAAAGCCGCTCGCCGCCCGAGGGAAACGATATGAACTGCCAGTCAGCACCGGTCGCGCCCATCAGCAACTGGCGCAGAACGTTCTCACGCGCGAGAACCGACCCGCCGGACTGGCTGAGCTTGCCCGGCGCGGCCTTGGCGGCGTCGATGAAGTCCTGAAGCGTCTTGTAGGGCGAATCGGCCTTGACCGCGATAAGGCCGGGCTCGCGGATGACCAGCGCGACAGGCGTCATGCTGGTTAGCGGGTTCGTCGCTTCGGCGGAGACGAGTGGATCCGTTATCCAGATGTTCGTGAACACGCCCAACGTGTTCTCATTACCGGCCTTGCTTGCCAGATAGGCGGCCGCGGTCGTGCTGCCGCCGCCGGGCTTGTTGGCGACCTGAATCCGAACGGGCGAGAGCTTGTTCTTGTCGATCACCGTGATCAAGGCACGGGCGAAAACGTCATTGCCCGATCCCGGGCCGGCGTGGACCGCGATTTCCAGTGGGCGTTTCGGCGTAAACTGTGCCTGCGCTGTCGATACAGAGGTAAACGATAGGGTGGCGACGACCGCCGTCGCCAGCAAGGCCGAGAGTTTCATGCGTTCCTCCTATGGATACTTGTTTGTAAGCTTCACGCGCCTTCGCTGATGGCCCGGACACGGGCACGATTGAACCAGCTGACCAGCGGCAACAGCAGGATGACGACCGCCGCTATCAGTAGGACCAGCGAGATGGGACGCTGGAAGAAGGTCGTGAGATCGCCCTGCGACATCATCAGCGATTGGCGTAGCGCGCGTTCCATCGCGTCGCCAAGCACAAAGCCGAGGATGAGCGGTGCGCTCGGGAAACCCGTCTTCGCCATCAGGAAGCCGAGCAGACCGAAGGCCGCCAGGAGTTCGACGTCGAAGATGCGCTCCGAGACGCTGTAAGCCCCGATGATCGACAGGCCGAAGATGACGGGAAACAGGATCCATGTCGGCACGCGCAAGAGCTGCGCGAAGAGCGGAACGAGCGGCAGGTTGAGAAGAAGCAGGACGACGTTGCCGACATACATGGAGGCAACGAGGCCCCAAAAGATATCCGGTGATTCCGTGATCATCAGTGGCCCGGGACGGATGCCCCAGAGAACGAGCGCCGACAACAGAATGGCGGTGGTGCCGCCGCCCGGGATGCCGAGTGTCAGCAGGGGAACGAGTGCGCCGCCGGTATCCGCGTTATTCGCGCCTTCCGGCGCTGCCAGCCCTTCCGGCGCCCCCTTGCCGAACATCTCCTTGCGCTTCGAGACAGCCTTCTCGATGCCATAGGCGATAAAGGATGCGATCGCCGACCCGGCTCCCGGCAGCACGCCGATGATGAATCCCGTGAACGAGCCGTTCACGAACGCGAAGCGCGACGCCTTCAACTCCTCGCGGCTTGGCAGGAGATTGCGGAAGCCCTTCGGCACGGGAATCAGCGTGCCTTCCTGCCGGTGCTGGATGGTGGTCAGGATTTCCGCGATGGCAAAGACACCGATGGCGATCACGACGAAGTCGAGCCCGCCGAGAAGTTCACTGCGGCCGAACGTGAAGCGTGACTGCGCGGAGAAGAGATCGATGCCGATGGTCGATAGCCACAGGCCAACGAGCAGCGCGAGCAGGCCCTTGAGCAGCGAGGCTCCCGACAGCAGGACAACCAGCGAGAGGCCGAAGGCCATCAACGCGAAATATTCCGGCGCCGAGAAGGACAGTGCGAAGCGGGCGACCGCCGGGGCGACGAGCGTGAGCAGCACGATGCCCACGGTGCCGGCGATGAAGGACGCGATCGCCGCGATGCCGAGCGCCGCGCCGGCACGCCCGTTGCGCGCCATCTGGTAACCGTCGATGCAGGACACGACCGAGCTCGACTCGCCCGGCATGTTGAGCAGGATCGATGTTGTCGAGCCCCCATATTTGGCGCCGTAGTAGATGCCCGTCAGCATGATGATGCCGCCGGCTGGATCCATGTTCAGTGTGAGGGGCATCAAGATGGCGATCGTCGCCGCGGGTCCGAGGCCCGGCAGAATTCCGACGACGGTTCCCAGAAAGCACCCGACGAAGCACCAGAGCAGGTTCTGCGGCACCAGCGCGATGCCGAAGCCATGGGCGAGCCCGTTGATAATGTCCATGATTTAGATACCTAGCGGGCCGATGGGCAGATCGAGCTGCAACAAGACGACAAATATGAGCTTGAAGACCGCGGTGATCGCCACGGACGCCACGATTGCCCGCAGCAGTGGCTGCCGGAAGACGATGTGGATCAGGCAGAGGCAAAGCAGCGTGAAGGCGATGACGAAGCCGAGAAAGGGCATCAGAGCCGTCGCGATGACGAAGGCGAGCCAGGTGACGATGGCACGGCCAACGCCCCGCCAGTCGATTGGCTCATGAGTCTCGCTGATGCCTTTGAAAAGAGCGTGTCCGACCAGCGCCAGCGACAGCGCCACGATACAGATGCCGTACCACAGGGGGAAAAAGCCAGGTCCCGGCCCGTTCGCGGTCATATAGTCCCAGGTGGAAGCCCTTGAAATGATGTAGGTACCCAACGCCGCCAGGAGAGCGCCGGAAACGATATCCCCGTCGCGGACGATGCTGCCAAGTCGTGACATAAAGGACGACCCCCCTGAATATTATGCACTTTATGGTGCAAATTTATGCAGCACAACCATTTTCGTCAACATAAATCGAATTCTTGTATGCAAGATGATTTGTTTCGTATTGCACGCGGGGCGTGCCGGGGTTAAATCAAGAGGCGCCGCGTTTGTGTGCTGTCATCATGCGCGGACAGGTTTATGCGTCGTACGGATTGGTGCCGGGACGGAGCGTCGGTTGAATGGATGTAGCGCCGAATTCGCGGAACAAGCTGCGCAACAAGATCGAGGAGGATATCGTCAACGGCGTATTCCTCCCCGGGCAGCGCATGGATGAAGTGTCGGTCGCGGAGCGGTTCGGTGTCTCGCGAACGCCGGTACGCGAGGCGTTGATGCAACTGGCTTCAATCGGGCTGGTGGAGATCCGCCCGCGCCGCGGCGCCATCGTCGCGCAGATTGGGCCGGAGCGCCTCGTCCAGATGTTCGAGGTGATGGCGGAATACGAAAGCATGGCCGGCCGTCTGGCGGCGCGCAGATATACGGATGCCGACCGGGTGGCGATCTCGATCCGCCACGCGGCCTGTGCCGATGCCGTGGCGCGTGATGACTCGGTGACCTACTATGAGGAGAACGAGGCTTTCCACTTTGCCATCTACGCGGCGAGCCACAACGATTTCCTGATTGAACAGGCCACCGCGTTGCACAGGCGGTTGAAGCCCTACCGTCGTCGGCGCCAACGCTTTCGCAAACGCATGCACGTCTCCTTTGCCGAGCATGAGCAGATCGTGGATGCGATTTTCGCGATGGATGGCGAGCGCGCATCCGGCCTGCTGCGATCCCACATCATCATGCAAGGTGAGCAGTTCAACGACTTCATCGCATCGTTGCACCTCGACGATACGGACGACCAGGCCGGTCGCTGACCTAAATCCTGGCCCGCTTCCGCCGCGCGACGATGGCGGCAGCGCGATCGTCGTAGGATTTCTCCCTGGACTGGAACGCGTCTAACCCGACCAGTTCATAGTACTCTGGTAGTGGCATGAGCTGATCCGCGAGATCAGCCGCGCTCCCGGTCGCTGCCAGCTTGGCAATTGCCCTGCGCACACCCTGAGCCGCCGCAAACAAGCTGATCGATGGCATCGTGACGGCCGCGACCCCCAGCTCTCGCATTCCCTCGAGGCCTGTTGGATGGTTACCGGCCGCCTGTGACAGCGTGGCGAAATGGGGGCCGGGTATTTCCGCCATCGAACGGGCGATCTGCGCGCGCGTATCGGCACCCTGGGGTTTGGCCATGTCAACGCCGGCCTCGACGAACATCTGACAGCGCTCGATCGCATCGTCGAGCCCCGTCAGGCTTAGGCAATCTGTGCGCGTGCCGATGAAGAAGTGCGCGTCCGTCCTGGCATCGAGCGCGGCCGCGATGCGCGCCAACATGACCTCGACCGGTACGACCTGCTTGCCCGGCAAATAACCGCAGCGATTAGGAAAGACCTGGTCGCTGAAGAAGAGACCGGCCGCCCCTGTCGCCTCAAGAGCACGAACCGCCTTCGCGACATTGTGCACACCGCCGAAGCCGGTATCCGCGTCGACATAGACGGGGATTTCGACGGCGCCGACGATACGGGCGTAATGATCGACCATGTCACGCATGTTCGATTGGCCACCGTCAGGCTCGCCCATCATCGAGCCGATCGCCGCATAGCCCCCGGCGACGAGGGCATGGAATCCTTCCGCCTCGATGATACGCGCCGAAAGCCCGTCATAGGCCCCCGGCATCACCAGCAAGTTCCGGTCATCGACGAGTTCCCGGAACGTCGAGCGTCGGCTCATGTGAAGGCTCCTGTAACAAGACCCGTTGCCATCAAGGCTTAGTTCTAGGGTTCTGTCGCATTGATGTACACAGAAATACCATCCTCGTAGACAAGAATTGAAATCTTGTCGGCAGGAGGCTGCCCTCTTACCCTTATCGCGAGAGCCGGTTGCGATGGCATGCCTATTCATCGGACATCAGACAAATTTTCGGTAAGATCGACCTCTGACTGTGGCCTTGGGCGGGCTTCTCGCTCATTATCCCGGGCGGGAGTGACGCCTTACAGGCATCCAATCAGATCACGCAATCAGATCACGCAAGCCGGAGAAGCCGATGCTGTCTGCAGAAACCCGCCAGAAGCTGAAATCCGTGAGCACCGCGACGCTGAGCACGGCGCTGTTCAAGCGGGGATTGCGCAATCAGTTCATCCAGGATGTCAGCCCCTTGCAGTTCAAGGGCGACAACATGGTGGGCGAAGCTTTCACGCTTCGCTATATCCCGGCGCGCGAGGATCTGAACACCATCGACGTCTTTCGTGATCGTTCTCACCCGCAGCGCAAGGCCGTCGAAGAATGCCCGCCGGGCTCTGTAATGGTTTTCGACAGCCGCAAGGACGCACGTGCGGCATCGGCTGGCGCCATTCTTGTCTCCCGGCTCATGATGCGCGGGGTCGCTGGTGTCGTGACCGACGGCGGCTTTCGCGACAGCCCCGATATCGCGGCGTTGGCGATCCCGGCCTATCACCACCGCCCTTCCGCTCCCACCAATCTGACCCACCATCAGGCGCTCGATATCAACGTGCCCATCGGTTGCGGCGATGTCGCCGTGTTTCCCGGTGATGTCGTTGTCGGCGATGGTGAGGGGGTGATCGTCATTCCCGCCCATCTCGCTAATGAGATCGCGAGCGAGGCGGTGGAAATGACCGCCTTTGAGGACTTCGTCCAGCAGGAGGTCCTGAAGGGCCGTTCAATCCTCGGTCTTTACCCGCCCACAGATCCCCAGACGCAGACCGACTATGCGGCATGGCGGCAGGCTAACGGCCGCTAGTTCCCTGGCCGAGAGGCGAGGGCGATGCCGGCTATCTTCGGAACTGGCGCCATTCTTGCTTTTATGTTCACGCCAGCTGAAGAGAATCGGTATTTGATGGCCGGGAAGGCCACCTCCCTGTTCCCGGTTGGTCTGGGATCTGCTGTTTATGACGAAAGCCTCGCCTTACAACCCGTTGTCACTCCTCGCACTCGTGCGTGAACTCGTCGAGCGCGTAGGCAGCGGTGATGCAAAAACGAGCGCCGCTGAGGGCGATGATGAGCGGCTTGCCCTTGCGACATTGCTGGTGCATGTCGCCCGGATCGACGGTGTGATTGTCCCGGCCGAATGGGCGCGCCTGGAAGCGGTGCTGAGAGACGAGTTTTCCCTCACGTCCACTGATGCCGAGGCGCTGGCCGCGCAGGGCGATCTGGCGGATCGGGGCAGCGCCGATGTCGAAACGCTGATCGCACCCTTGCGCCGACGCCTTGATATCGCCGCAAGAACGCGTCTTCTCCATCTGGCGTGGGATCTGGCGCAGGCCGATGGTGAAGTGCGCGAGCTCGAGGACGATCTGATCTGGCAGCTGGCACGCCTGCTGGGCCTCGATGAAGCGGTCGTCGCCGATCTACGCCGTCAGCCTCTTCATTCACCTGAGGATCGTTGAAGCATGCACGATAGAACGGCCCGTTCCTTGGACATCCGCCCATCGACGGGCCAGGCTCGGGCGAGGCAACCGGTCCTCGTGGTCCTGCACCAGGAGCATTCCACGCCCGGACGGGTGGGGCGTCTGATCGCCGCTCAGGGGCATGCTCTCGATATACGCCGCCCGCGCTTCGGGGATCCACTGCCGGATACGCTTGAATTCCACGACGGCGTCGTGATCTTCGGCGGCCCGATGAGCGCCAATGACGACGAGCCCTGGCTACGCGGGGAGATCGGTTGGATCGGGCGTGTTCTCAAGGCGGAGAAGCCCTTTCTCGGCCTTTGCCTCGGCGCGCAGATGCTCGTCAAGCATATGGGTGGACGCGTAGCCGCACATGCCGAGGGGCGGGCCGAAATCGGCTATTTCCCGATTCATCCCACTTTCGCCGGAGAAGACTTCGCCAGCCGCCTCGGCGTACCCTGGCCGTCCCATGTCTATCAGTGGCACCGCGAGGGGCTTGACGATCCGGCCGGCGTATCAGTCCTCGCTACGGGGACGGACTTTCCCGTGCAGGCCATCCAGGTTGGTCCTGCCGCCTTCGGTTTCCAGTTTCACCCGGAGGTGACGCACGCCATGGTCTATCGCTGGACGACGCGTGGCGTGGAGCGGCTCGCTCTACCGGGCGCGCAGGAGGCCCGGCTCCACCACAGCGGCCGTTTCATATACGATGGCGCCGTCGTGGCCTGGCTTGATACGTTTCTGAAGCGATGGCTCCAAGGAATACCGACGGGATCCCCAATGGCGATCCCCGGGAAAATGGCGCCTGGGGCCGGCTGATACCGGATCAGCGAGAGATCGTCACAGGAGCGCCGGACTTGGCGATCACGCCATTATAAGCGCCTGAGCCGCCCTTGAGGCGGGCGACAACGCTGCCGCGGGAATAGAGATAAACCTCGTCGTCGCGCAGATCCCAGGCATTGACGCTCTGCAGATCCTTGTTGGCGCAGCCCGATGTTGACGCGCGATACAGGTCCAGCGACGGAGAACTCGACAGCGTCACGCGACACGAGCCGCCGGTTGCCTCACGCGCGGTCCAGGTGCCGGTGATCGCGGTGCGCGATGTCGGCGCGCGCGGCGTCGGTGCGCTCGCGCCGCTCCCGGGCGTTCCAAGGTTTGCCATGTTGTCGGGCTTTGGCTGGCCAAGCATGGGATCGACAGGCGCAGGCGCGCCGGGCGTCGGAAAGTTCGGATCCGAGGCAACCGACGTGCCGGGCGCCGGCGGCAAGGGGCTCGCGATGACCGTTGGGGCGGGGCCTGGCGCAATCGGCTCCATATCGTCGCTGATGGCGCGCGAATTACTACCGGGGCGGGGCTGGACGCCGCCGGACCGGTCGGAGAAACGATCGGAGCTTGTGCAGGCGCCAAGGCCAAGCAGCATCACGGCCGCCACGACGGGCCATTTGGGTCCAAAATCACGCACGATCAACTGCATCCTCTGCGCTCTCCCGCAAACTCGCCCGAGTTCGGTCAAGACCCGCGTCAGCTCGGAACTCCCTCAATGGTGTGCCTTAAGCAGAGGCATTGAGCAAGCACTGAGCACCGTCAACCATTAACCATGGCTATCAAAACCAGCCTATGCGGCTTCGGTATGACACACGGCCTCGATATTGTGGCCGTCCGGATCCCGCACGAAAGCACCATAATAATTGGGATGATAATGAGGCCGCAGGCCCGGCTCACCGTTGTCTGTCGCGCCGGCCGCCAGTGCCGCGGCATGGAAAGCGTCGACGGCGGCGTGGTTCTCTGCGCGGAAGGCGACGTGTATGGGTGGAGCGACCGGACCACCCGCGGCGATCCAGAAGTCGGGCTTCCCGTCACGCCCGAAGCCCGCCGTGGCGTCCGCGAATTCCATCGCCACGCTATAGCCGAGAGGTGCCAAAGCCCTTTCGTAGAAGGCTTTGGCCTTGGCATAGTCGGAAACTTGAAGGCTCAGATGGTCAATCATTATTGCCTCCCAATGCCACGGGCCGGCCATGTGGGCCAGCGGTCAGACATGGCAGCGCAGATCTTGGCAGCGCAGATCTGCGCTGCCGTCAAACCTGGCGAACGACCATCATCTGCTTGATCTCTGCGATGGCCTTCGCAGGGTTGAGGCCCTTCGGGCACACATTCGCACAATTCATGATCGTGTGGCAGCGATAGAGGCGGAAGGGGTCCTCCAGCTGGTCCAGACGCTCCCCTGTAGCCTCGTCGCGCGAATCGATCAGCCAGCGATAGGCCTGCAGCAACGCGGCCGGGCCGAGATAGCGATCGCCATTCCACCAGTAGCTTGGGCAGGAGGTCGAACAGCAGGCGCAGAGAATGCATTCATAAAGACCGTCGAGCTTCTGACGGTCCTCGTGGCTCTGCCGCCACTCCTTTTCGGGAGCTGGCGTCGTCGTCTGGAGCCAGGGCTCGATCGAGGCATGCTGGGCGTAGAAGCGCGTGAGATCGGGAACGAGATCCTTCACCACCGGCATATGCGGCAAGGGATAGATCTTCACGACGCCTTTGCGCTCGACCTCGTCGATGCCCTTGGTGCAGGCAAGCGTGTTGGCGCCGTCGATGTTCATGGCGCAGGAGCCGCAGATGCCTTCGCGGCAGGAGCGCCGGAAGGTCAGCGTGGGATCGACCTTGTTCTTGATCCAGATGATGGCGTCGAGCACCATCGGGCCGCAATCGTCCCGATCCACCGTATAGGTGTCGATCCTCGGGTTCTCGCCCGTGTCCGGATCCCAGCGGTAAACGCGGAAATCGGTCGTGTGCTTGGCGCCGGCCGGCTTCGGCCACACCTTGCCTTCAGTCATCCGGGAATTTTTGGGAAGGGCGAATTCGGCCATATCCTGAACCTCAACGACCGCCGGCAGGGCGAGCCAACGCGATCAATAAACGCGAGCCTTGGGCTCGATATACTGGATCTCGTTCGACATGGTGTAGCTGTGGACCGGCCGGTAATCGAGCGTGACGCTTTTCTTCGTCTCGTCGACCCAGGCCAGGGTGTGCTTCATCCAGTTCACGTCGTCGCGGCTCGCATAGTCCTCGCGGGCATGGGCGCCACGGCTTTCGGTGCGGTTGGCCGCACCTTCCATGGTCACGACGGCCTGGGTGATGAGATTGTCGAATTCCAGCGTCTCGACGAGATCGGAATTCCAGATCAGCGAGCGGTCGGTGACCTTGACGTCGGCCGCGCCTGTCCAGACTTCCTTGATCAAGGCCCGGCCCTCTTCCAGCACCTCGCCGGTGCGGAACACGGCGCAGTTCGACTGCATGGTGCGCTGCATCTGCAGGCGCAGTTCGGCAGTCGGCGTGCCGCCGCTCGCGTAGCGGAACTTGTCGAGGCGGCTCAGCGACATCTCGGCCGAATTGGCCGGGAGATTGGCGTGCGCCTCGCCGGGCTTGACAAGCTCGGCGGCGCGAAGGCCGGCGGCGCGGCCGAACACCACGAGATCGATCAGCGAGTTGGAACCGAGGCGGTTGGCGCCATGCACCGACACGCAGGCAGCTTCGCCAAGCGCCATCAGGCCCGGGACGATGAAGTCCGGATTGCCATCCTTCAGCGTCACGACCTCGCCGTGGTAGTTCGTGGGGATGCCGCCCATGTTGTAATGCACTGTCGGCAGAACCGGGATCGGCTCCTTGGTCACATCGACGCCCGCGAAGATCTTCGCCGATTCCGAGATGCCGGGCAGGCGCTCGTGCAGGACGGCCGGATCGAGATGATCGAGATGCAGGAAGATGTGGTCCTTGTCCTTGCCGACGCCACGACCCTCGCGGATTTCCATCGTCATGGACCGTGAGACCATGTCGCGCGGCGCCAGATCCTTCACCGACGGGGCATAGCGCTCCATGAAGCGCTCGCCCTCGGAATTGGTAAGATAGCCGCCCTCGCCACGCGCACCCTCGGTGATCAGGCAGCCCGAACCGTAGATGCCGGTCGGATGGAACTGCACGAATTCCATGTCCTGCAAGGGCAGGCCGGCGCGGAGCACCATCGCATTGCCGTCGCCCGTGCAGGTGTGGGCTGATGTGGCCGAGAAATAGGCGCGGCCGTAGCCGCCGGTCGCCAGCATCACGAGATGCGCGCGGAAGCGGTGGAGGGTGCCGTCGTCGAGCTTGAGAGCGATCACGCCGCGGCAGCGGCCTTCCTCATCCATGATGAGGTCGATGGCGAAGTACTCGATGAAGAATTCGGTGTTGTTGCGGACAGCCTGGCCATACAGCGTGTGCAGGATGGCATGTCCGGTGCGGTCAGCGGCGGCGCAGGTGCGCTGGGCGGGCGGGCCCTTGCCGAAATCCGTGGTCATCCCGCCGAAAGGCCGCTGGTAGATCCGGCCGTCCTCGGTGCGCGAGAAGGGCACGCCCCAATGTTCGAGCTCATAGACGGCGGCGGGCGCGTTGCGCACGAGATACTCGATGGAGTCCTGATCACCCAGCCAGTCCGATCCCTTGACGGTATCGTACATGTGCCATTGCCAGTTGTCCGGGCCCATGTTGGCGAGCGAGGCGGCAACGCCGCCCTGGGCGGCGACGGTATGCGAGCGCGTGGGGAACACCTTGGTGATGCAGGCTGTCCTGAGGCCAGCCTGACTGCAGCCGACGGTCGCGCGCAGGCCGGCGCCGCCGGCACCGACGATGATCACGTCGAAGGTGTGATCCGTGATCGGATAGGCACGACCGTTGATGCTGGGCGTGGATGCGCCAAAGGTCGTGGTCTGGGACGCCTGAGCCATGACTTAAATCCCGAAGGCGATCTTGAGAACCGCAAAGGTCGCGGCCGCACCAATGACGACGGCGAAGAAGGTGTTGGCCATCACGGCGACGACCTTGGCACCTTCAGAATGCACGTAGTCCTCGATGATGACCTGCATGCCGATGCGCATGTGAATGACGCCCGACAGAATGAAGAGAAGCAGCAGAATGGCGATCAGCGGCTGGCTGATGGCAAGGCGCGCATCCTCGAAATCACGACCGGCCACCGACACGACGATGATGATGAAGGCGATCGCCAGCGGCACGTTGGCGACGGCGGTCAGCCGCTGCATCCAGAAGTGTTCCGTGCCGGATTTCGCCGAGCCGAGGCCACGGACGCGGCCAGCCGGGGTGCGAATGGAGAACTTGAACTGTGACATGGCGCTCCCTCAGCTCAGGCTCAGGCCGACGACCCACACGAGAAGCGTGAGCGCGGCGGACGCGATGAGGCTGCCCTGGGCCAGCAGGAGGCGCTCTTTCGGCTCGAAGCCGCGGCCGAAATCCCACATGAAATGACGGAGGCCACCCATCATGTGGTGCAGCAGCGCCCAAGTGTAGCCGAACAGGATAAGATAGCCGAGCCAGGACCCCATGAACCACTGCACCCATTCGAAGGCGCGCGGGCCGCTGGCCAATGCGACAAGCCAGATGACAAGAATGAGGGTGCCGACATAGAGCGCGCCACCGGTGACACGGTGGGCAACCGACATCGCCATCGTCCAGGTCCAACGCCAGACTTGCAGATGGGGAGAAAGAGGCCGGCTGTGAGCCGGTTGGGACGTGGGCGCTTTGGCCTCGGCCATGGGCGGGTCTCCGGAGACCTCTCGGAACAGGTGGGTAGTCTAGAGTTAGTCGAAGTTGTTCCGGTTGGTACTCAATATGGGCGGCAATCGCAATGCGGTAAGGGGGGTGGCTTGGTGACAAAATCGAGATTCTGTCATTTTCCGTCCCCTTCAAGTTTCTTTGAAGCGCATATACGTTAATTTTTACAAAGCGTTGGCTGGAGCGGTCGGCCAGGGTCTTTTCCGCCCCGCCGATAGCGCGATACCGGCGGTGATCGCGGCGGGAGAGGCGATTTTCGCATCTGCAACAGACGCGAACGCGTCAGACGCAGCGTCTCCGTCGGTCATGAGGATGACGCGATAGCCAAGGCGCGCTGCTTCAGCGCCACCTTGCAGGAGACGAGCGGGATCGCCGGCGGAGGCCAGCACGACGGTCGTGATACCGGCCGCCGTCAGGCGCGGATCGAGATCGGTGTCGGAAAAGATGCCGGCCGCGCCATGAGTCATCACGGGGATGTCGGCGTCCGTATCCGAAACGGGATCCTGCATCGGCGTCAGGATGGCGCGCGGCATGTCCGCTGCACGCCAGGAGGCGATCACTGCGGCTAGCGGCTCCTGATGGAGCGCCTGCGCGGTCGTGCCTGGGCTGAGAATGAGAAGCGCGGTGTCCTGCGGCAGGCGAACTGGCGTCGTCATGGCCATGGTCCGAAATGCTTAGCTACACGACTGTGTCTTCGAGGCCCCGACGCAGCCGCGCTGCGGTCAGCGTGTTCCTCAACAGACAGGCGATGGTCATCGGGCCGACCCCACCGGGTACGGGGGTGATCGCGCGCGCCTTGGCCCGCGCCGCCTCGAAGGCGACGTCGCCGATGAGACGCGTCTTGCCCTCGCCAAGCTCGGGCGCCGGGATGCGGTTGATGCCGACGTCTATGACGATGGCACCGTCCTTCACATGCTCTGCGCCGATCATATGGGGACGGCCGACGGCGGCCACGAGGATATCGGCGCGGCGGCACACCGCCGCGAGGTCGCGCGTCCGTGAATGGGCGATCGTCACGGTGGCATTCTGTTGGAGAAGGAGCTGCGCGATCGGCTTGCCGACGAGATTGGAGCGGCCGACGACGACGGCCTCGGCCCCGGAGATATCAGGCGCCACGGAGTTGATGAGCATCATCGAGCCGAGCGGCGTGCAGGGTACAAGGCCGATGCGACCGCTCGCGAGGCGCCCCGCGCTGGCGTCCGTGAGGCCGTCCACGTCCTTGAGCGGATCGATCGCGGCGATGACCGGTGTCGCGTCGAGGCCGGCGGGAAGGGGCAGCTGGACGAGGATGCCGTCAACCGCATCGTCGGCGTTGAGGCGGCGTACCAGCGCCTCCAGATCCTGCTGGCTCACGCTCGCGGGCAGCTTGTGCTCGATGGAGCGCATGCCGATCTCGACCGTCTGCTTGGCTTTCGACCGTACGTAAACTTGGCTCGCCGGATCCTCGCCCACCAGCACGACAGCAAGGCCGGGAACCTGGCCAGTGGTGGCGCTGAAAGCGGCGACCGCGCCTGTGACGCGTTCGCGCAAGCCAGCCGCGAAAGCCTTGCCGTCGATAATTGTGGCGCTCACTGGCCTGCTCCTCGATCACTGCTCTGCGATACCGTACCAAGCGCTGTGGCGAGGCGCCCGGCTATATCTGTTGCGTTGCCCACCAGCGCAACTGTCTTCAGACGCATACGGTGGCCGCTTTTCAAGCTGGCCGCCGAGGCCGGCAGCCCGGCCGCCTTCGCCAGCATCGCCATGAGCGCGGCGTTCGCCGCGCCATCTTCGGCTGCCACCCGGACGCGGGCCTTGATGACGGCGCGACCATCCGACAGCACGGCGCAGCCGTCGAGTGCATCGCGTCCCCCTCGCGGCGTCAAGCGCACGCTGACGATGAGAGTGCCCGCCCCTTCGGCACGCCAGGGATATGTCTCCAAAGAAGGATAGACCTCAGATGAGAAGGCTGTAGGCATATTCCCGGATCAGACTGGAGATGAACCACAACAGCAGCAACAGAATCACCGGAGAGATATCGACGCCGCCGAGATTGGGGAGGATGTTGCGGATCGGTCGCAGCGCGGGTTCCGTGATCTGGTACAGGAAATTGCCAATGGCCCGCACGATGTCGTTGCGCGGATTGATCACGTTGAAAGCCACCAGCCAGCTCATGATCGCCGAGGCGATGACGAGATAGGAGTAGATGTCGATAACCGTAAGAAGGAGATTGATGATAGAGATCATGGGCGCGCCTGACGTTGCATCACCGGGTCTGTGTAGCCGTGGTATCCCGGCGGCACAAGAATAGTGCGCGAAAGGCGGGGCCGCGTTTGGCGCAGACCGGCCTTGAACAATTCGTGGGAGTCTCCGTTCTGGACGATTGACATTGCCCATGGAGCCGCCCTACAACGCGCAAACCCGCCGGGTCGGGGGCTGTAGCTCAGATGGGAGAGCGCTGCAATCGCACTGCAGAGGTCAGGGGTTCGATTCCCCTCAGCTCCACCAGCCTCCTGAAAGGCTGGCGGGAATTCCAAGGCGATCCTCACAATTTCGGGACTTTGGCGTGAGCTTGATGCGCTGAACCTGTTCGCGCGTCGGCAGCGCCTCAGGCTCCGGTGGAAAAGAGCGCGCGCCCCAGCGCCCTGAGCCGGGCAAACGCGGGTTGCTCTGACGACACGGTCTGCTCGAATGCGGCGAATGAGCTGTCGAGCCGGTCGAGTTCCTTCTGCTTCTCATCGCCTGCCAGAAACGAATGCGCGATGGCGTTCCGGGCGATGGCCTTGAGCTGCCGATAGCCAAGGCCATGGTCGCGGGCGGCGCGGTAGTATTCATTGCCAAGATCGATGCGGGAAACGCCCGCGTCGTCTGTCGCAAGCACCACGGGCACACCCGAGGCGAGATAGATCGAAATCGGATGTTCCTTGCCGCGCACGCCGAGGATGACATCGCTCGATGTCAGCGCGATTTCGATGGTGACGCCACGGCGGCGCATCTCCGCGAGCAGGCTGTCCATGTCGCGCTCGAAGACAACAGCTGTGCCATGGCCGATCCGACGGGCTCCGGCCGTCTCGACGGCATCGCGGATATGGAATTCGAGATCGGGCGGTGGAACGAGCCCCATCCACAATTCGCCGGCGTGCAGCGCGACGGGCACGTCGTCGCGGGCGAGATAGCGGATCCAGCTCATGTGGGTTCGATAGTCCCGTAATGAGATCCGGTAGTCTTCAGGCCCGACATAGTTGATGCCCACCACGATGTGCGGCGCCTTGCGGACCAGCGCCGCGGCGAGCGCCGTCTGCGCGAAGACTTCCGCGGGCGCGCTGTTTCGATTGATCTGCGCGATGAAACGGAAGGTGACGCCACAACCGGCTTTCCGCTTGTCGGATCCACAGTCCCGCAGGCTCTCGATCCGCTTGACCATGGCGGAGAGCTGCTCGGCTCTCGCCGCCACCAGTTCGGCAAGGCCTTGGCGTTCGAGCGCCTCCAGCATCACGGTAGGCTCGGCCACCTCGGGTATCGCCTGCGCCATCCGTTGCCGCTGGTCCCCTTCAAAGAAGGTCGCCATGAACTCCACATACTGCACCGCCTCGGCATCGTACTGCCGCAGCTGGTCTACCGTCATCTCAGCCATGCTTTGCGCGGTCTGATCCCAATGGTCTCCGCCGGTGGCGGCATTGAACTTGGCGAACGTTCCGAAGAACTGGTCGTGTCCCGACGGGACCTCGCGCGAGGGCAGGAACCAGCGCATGGACAGGGCATTGATCAGGAGATCGTAGTTCGTCTGGCCATTTCGCCCGGATACGGCCTCTGAGACAGGTATGGCGGATGGGTCCGCGCCGCACGGCTGATCCTGGGAGGTGCCCGCGGGTGGCGCCACCAGCGTCATGTCGGAGCGCCTCAGGCAAAGCCCGTCGCGTATCGCCCATGCGACAAAGCGTTCCGCATAGACCGCGCCGGACAGATGCGTGTGGAGATCGCCGCCTTTCGGCATGCGGCGCAGCAAGGCCCGCATGCGCGAGTGATCCTCACGTGCTCGCTCGAAATAAGCCGCCGTCGCTATTTCGGAGCTGTTGCGCATGACGACAACGACACGTGCGAGAAGCCCGATCGCAGCGAGTAGGAGAATGATCCAGAGAATACGGCGCAAGGGCGGCCCCGAAGATAGGAAAACGCTTTAGCCTAGCCTAAGCTCCCGTCAGGGGAAATGCGCCACTGATGATGCGATGATAAAGAGGATCGGCTGGCTTATGCGAATCGCGGCTGACGCGATGTCCGTTTGCCAGGGCTCGCGAACAGGATCGGGCCCCAAGATGTCGTCGCAGGATATCTTCGTTTGACGGCCCGCCCGCGTGCGAGCTCTCCGGGGAAGGGCTTCACAATATCGCCGGTTCGTGTGTATTGACCGTCGGGCCGGGGTGATAGGGAGTCGTGAGGCTCCTGGCGCTTCCGGCCGCGACGGCCGGGAAAAACGATGGATTGCGGATCTTCGCCCTGGTGATAGGCGAGCCCCTTCGGAGATTTTCGCGTATCCCGCGATCGGATCATGTGGTGTGAGCATGCAGAGCCGGCCTCCCTTCATCCGTTACCTCGACAATGCGCGTGAGGGGCGTCTCGGCATCGGGCTTCTCGTCGCTGGCTGCGTTGTCACGGTCCTGATCTGCTTTATCGCGCAGTTCTTCATCGTGGCCTTTGCGAGCCTTTTCTTCAGCTTCGCGGACGGCGAGGCAAGCGGGGAGGAGGCTTTTCTGACGACCGCCGACCTCCTGGCGACCCCGAGCGGCATGTTCATCATGCTGGCGTCCATCGGAACCATCTGGATTGGCGTCTGGCTGGCGCTGGCGCGGTTGCAGAAGCGCCCTCCGGCGAGTGTGCTCGGCGCCGATGGGCGTGTTACGCAGGATCATTTCGTCCGCGGGACCCTCGCGGCGCTCTTCGCGAGCTTCATCGCGGAATTCGCGGCCTACGTGGTGGACCCCTCACTCGCTCCCGGTGATATCGGCTTCGGTACCTGGCTCGTCTGGCTCTTGCCCTTCGTTGTCATCCTGCTGGTCCAGACTTCAGCGGAGGAGGTTCTGTTCCGGGGCTATATCATGCAGATCCTCGGAGCGCGCTTCGCTAGTCCATGGATCTGGGCGGGCATCCCCACCCTCATCTTCACCCTTCTCCATTGGGATTCGGAGGCGACGGGCTGGATGAACGCAGCTCTCCTCGCGAATATCGCCGCCTTCGCCGTGGTGACGGTCATCGCGGTCGTCATCACCGGCGATCTTGGGGCCGCGATGGGCATGCATTTTGGCGCGAACCTGTTCGCCTTCCTTATCGTGTCCCATCAGGGGGTCAGCAATCCGGTGGCGCTGTTCCAGGCGCGGCCCTTCGAGGCACCGGACTGGGCGGCAAGCGATGCCATATCCTTCGGCGCCATAGGCGTCGCATCGATCGCCGGGACGTTGTGGCTGCTGGTTGACCCGCGCTCGCCGCTGCGTCTGCGGTGAGAGGCTCGCCGCGAAAGGCCGCCCTCTCGCGGATGCGTTCACCGACATCAGAGGATGCGGACGTTGTCATGTCCATTCATCCCGGCTTTTGTCATCGCCCGCTGAGGAGGGTGTGCCTGCAATGACCGAGACCTCCCGTCCGCACCGCATCAGGTTTGATCGGGTTGAGCTGTCGCGTGGCGGACGCAAACTCTTCGATGGACTTGATCTGACGCTCTCCGAACGGCGGGTCGGGCTGATCGGGGACAACGGCTCCGGCAAAAGCTCCCTGCTGCGGCTGATCAACGGCCTCATTCTGCCGGATAGTGGCGAGGTATGGTTCGGCGCACGCGACACGCGTCGCCACCGGAGGGAACTGCCGGGCGACATTGGCTTTGTGTTCCAGAATCCCGACCATCAGATCATTTTTCCGACGGTGGG
The DNA here is from genome assembly GCF_018398335.1 of Chelatococcus sp. HY11. Taxonomy (NCBI): domain Bacteria; kingdom Pseudomonadati; phylum Pseudomonadota; class Alphaproteobacteria; order Hyphomicrobiales; family Chelatococcaceae; genus Chelatococcus; species Chelatococcus sp. HY11. Next base: position 2,867,958 of record NZ_JAHBRX010000001.1, on the reverse strand, counting down.
TGAGGAGGTCGCCTTCGCCTTCGGCAATGGCGGACTGAAGGGCCGCGCGGCAGAGGCTGAAGCCGCGCGTTGTCTTGCCGAGCACGGCTGTCCAGGCTGGGAGAGCAGGGCGGTGCATGAACTGTCGGGCGGTGAGCGCCAGCGGGTCGCGATCATCAGCGTACTGGCGGCGCGGCCTTCGCTGCTGCTCCTTGACGAGCCTTTCGCCAGTCTCGATCTGCCGATGCGCATGGCGTTCCGGCGGCTGATCAGGGAGCTGCCGCTGCAGATCGTCATGGCCAGCCATGATCTGGAGCTGCTGGCGGATTGCGATCGCGTCGTCTGGCTGGAGCGCGGTCGGATCGTGGACGATGGCTCTCCCGATCGTATCCTGCCGGCTTATCACGAGGCGGCCGCGCGCCGCGCCATGGCGCCATGATCTCGGCCTATCTCGCGCGCCCGACCTGGTTGCACCGGGTACCTGCCGGCGCGAAGCTCATCGCTGTCGCCGCGATCAGCATCGCCGTACTGCCGGTTTCCGACTGGCGCCTGCTCATGCTTGGCCTCTGCGTCGTGCTGAGCATCTACGGGACGCTGGGGCGCGAGGCCCTCATGCATGTCACGGCGCTGAAGCCGCTCGTGCCCATCCTTGTCGGCATCGGGCTCCTGCAGGTCTGGGCTGACAGCTGGGAGGCGGCGGCCGTATCGATATTGCGCATTGTCCTCATGGTCCTGGCCGCCGATCTCGTCACGATGACGACGACGCTGCGCGCGCTGATGGCGGCGGTGGAACCGGTATTGCGCCCGCTGCGCCTTTTCGGGCTTGATCCGGAACGGTTATCCCTCGCCGTCGCGCTCGTGTTGCGTTTCGTGCCGGTGCTGCTCGCCCTCTGGCAGACCCGGGAGGAAGCCTGGCGCGCCCGGTCTAGTCGTCGCCGGCCGCTGCGCCTCGTTGCGAACTTTGTGGCGGAAACGCTCGTGATGGCCGATCATGTATCGGAATCGCTTGACGCGCGAGGCTTTTCATCGCGAGAAGCTAGAAGGCACAAGCGGCGCTCGGCACCGGCAGAATCATCAACCGATCGCCGCGACAGGGAGTAGGCATGGAAACGCGTCATCTCGTACGCATCGCTCTTTTCGCGGCCCTTCTCGCCGTGCTCGGCCTGTTTCCGGCTTTCAATCTCCCCTTCGTGGCTGGCGTGCCGATCACCATGCAGACGCTTGGGGTGATGCTGGCGGGCGTATTGCTCGGCGCGCGCTATGGCACCGCTGCCGTCTGCCTGTTCATCGTGGTCGTGTTGCTGGGGGCGCCTCTTCTCGCCGGGGGACGAGGCGGCATCGGCGTGCTCGCGGGGCCGACGGCAGGTTTTCTCATCGGCTGGATACCCGGCGTCGCCGTCACCGGCTGGACGATGGCGCGGCTTTCGCGCCTGCCTGTTCTCTGGGCCGCGATGGCCGCCTCCATTATCGGCGGCATCGTGGTCGTCTATGCGTTCGGCATAGCCTGGCTCGCCTTTTCGGCGAAACTCAGCCTTCAGCAGGCCGCGCTGGGCAGCCTTCTGTTCGTGCCGGGCGATCTCATCAAGGCGGTCGCGGCGGGCTGCGTTGCCGAAGCGACGCGGCGGGTCCAGCCATCCCTCTTCGCTCGCGAGCACTGAACGCGCCTTCTGGAAGCAGGGGCGTGCTTCTGGAAGGATCCGATCCACACATCAAGCCATGAGCCCGTCATCGCTCTTCCGAGGAGTTCGGGAATGCAGACCTTCTTCGTACAGATAAAATGCAAGCTGGGTAGAACTTACGAGGTTGCCAGCGAGATCGCCGATCGCGAGATCGCCTCGGAAATCTATTCGATCGCGGGGGACTACGACATACTTGTGAAGTTCCATGTCGACGCGGATGTGGACATCGGCCACTTCGTCGCCCAGAAGGTGCAGACCGTGCCGGGTATCGCGGATACGCGGACGCTCATCACGTTCAAGGCATTCTGACGAGGCAAGGCCGGTCTCACCACCCACGTCTTGCCCGGGATGTGTCTGCTCTCACGCCGCGCGGCGTGCGCCTCCGGGAGGGGTGCGCCAACGCGATTTCTCATCGATCAGTCCGAGCCGCAGGGCTATGACGGCCTCAAGCTCCGCGCGTCGGCGCGGTGACTGGCGATTGCGAAGGGCGATCACGGCCGTCAGTTCATTCATGATGATGTTGTGCAGCGCGACGCACTGCCTGCGGTCGAGGCCCAGTCGATCATAAGTCTGGTAGAGGCATGTGATGATCGATTGCCTGTCGCAGCTCGTATCGGCGAGGAGCGTCATGATCGCTGCCCCGTGAATCCGGCTCAATTGCTCGGATAGCTCCGGGTTATTTCGCAGAATATGAGCATAGACCGGGTTGACCACGTCATGAATGACCGGAAAAGCCCACGAAAAGGAGATAGTCAGCTGGTCTGCATCATGGGTAATATTTACAGCGTGATCGGCTTCTTCAATATTGGAAAATGACGTTGGCCACGCATAGCCCATGGCAGCCCCCTATCTTGCAATCACTCAATTAAAGATCAGTATCGTTAATAAATATCTAACGGGATAATATTGAGAGTATATTAAACGTCTTATAAATGCGCGTAGAGCCTAGCCTTCTTCCGTTGGCAGCTCAACCTGTGAAACGGGGGCGTGGAGTTGTCCTCAGCGCTTATCGTGGGCTGATTTTTGCAAAGAACGGCAGGATTTCGGCAACCGGACAAGCCATGTGCGGATGGCGCGCCACGAATTCGCGGTTGGAGCGATTTGCCTCCCCCCGTTCGTCCAAATTCTGGTATGTCCATGGTTGCATTCCAGCCGTATTGACCGGTGCCGCGCCCATGACGTCAGACATCTCGCAGGAAAAATCCAAACAAGAAAATCTCGACCGGGACAAGGCTGATCCGCAAAGGCCCGGCTCTGCAGTTGCGGCGACACAAGACGCTATCGCGAGGCGCCACCTTGGTGGGACGGATCTCGATGTCCCCGTGCTCGGCTTTGGCACCGCGCCGCTTGGGGATCTTTACCAGCGGCTCGATGAAGACGCGGCGCTGGCGACGATCGCCGCGGCTGTCGAAGGGGGGATCCGCCTGTTCGACAGCTCTCCGCTCTATGGCAGCGGCCTCGCTGAGCATCGCCTAGGCACCGGGCTGCGCCGCCTGCCGCGTGATGAGGTGATCGTCTCGACCAAGGTTGGTCGCGTGATGGACCCGTGGCGTCCGTCCCCGGCGCCTGTGTCCTCGGACGGCGCCAAGGGGACGGTCAAGGACGTGGCCGCGCCTGGTTTCGCTGGCGGCCTGCCGCATCGCGCGCGGTTCGACTATTCCTATGACGGCACGCTGCGGTCGCTCGAGCAATCCTTGCTGCGCTTGGGGACTGACCATGTCGAGATCGTCCTTGTCCACGATATCGACGTATGGACCCACGGCGCTGACGCCATCGAGGGGCGGGTCGCGGACGTGATGAAGGGGGCCTATCCGGCCTTGAGGCGGCTGCGTGACGAAGGCGTCGTGCGCGCCATCGGCATTGGCGTCAATGAGGCGGATATGTGCGAGCGCTTCGTGCGCATGGCCGATATAGACTGTGTTCTGCTGGCCGGGCGCTATTCGTTGTTGGAACAACCCGCCCTGGAGAGCTTCCTGCCCCTGGCGCTGGAGCGTAAAGTGGGCGTCATGCTGGGCGGCGTGTTCAATTCCGGTATTCTCGCCACCGGCGCGGTTCCTGGCGCACGCTATAATTACAAGCCGGCGCCGCAACCGATCATGGACCGTGTGGCGGCGATCGAGGCTGTCTGCGAGGCGCATGGCGTGCCGCTCGCCAAGGCCGCGATGCAGTTCGCGCTGGGGCATCCGGCGGTCGCGACGCTCATTCTCGGCGGCGTCGCGCCGGAGGAGGTACGCGCCAATATCGCAGCCTTCGCCACGCCCGTGCCGACCGCCCTCTGGGCTGATCTCAAGCAAAAAGGCTTGCTGCAATCCGAGGCGCCGGTGCCGGGATGACGGCCGCGAGCGCGCTCAACGCGCATCAGAGAGCGCATTTCGCTCTGTTTCCACCGGATCGGCGCTCGAAGCTCTTTTATTTCAAGCATAATCTTATCAATCCGCGTTGCACTCCGGTCGGATTATGCTTTGGCCCGTCCACACCTGACTGACTGATGAGGAAAACGCATGCTCAAGGGCATTGATCCGCTGCTGACGCCGGATCTCCTGTGGGTTCTCGCCGCGATGGGGCATGGCGATGACCTCGCCATCGTCGACGCCAATTTCCCGGCGGAGGCGGTGGCGCGCGCGACGGCGTCGGGCAAGCTCGTGCGGTTGCCGGCGTTGCCTCTGGCCCGGGCTGTGGAGGCCGTTCTGTCGGTTCTGCCGATCGATGATTTCGTGTCCGATCCCGTCCGGCGTATGGAGGTTGTCGGCGATCGCGATACGGTGCCCCCCATCCAGCAGGAGGTCCAGCGCGTGGTCGACGCCACGGCGGGACGACCATTGCCGGCGGAGGGGATCGAACGCTTTGCGTTCTATGATGCCGCGCGGAAAGCTTTCGCCGTGGTGCAGGTCGGAGACCTCCGGCCCTACGGCTGTTTTCTCGTTCGCAAGGGCGTGATCCTGGCGGAATAGGTCGCGGATGCCATTGACGAGAAGGCTCGTTTACGCGGATCTAACATGTTAGGCGTAACTGCTCGATTGGAATGAATCCAGGAGAGCGGGTGGCGTGGCGTGGTGGCTCTTGCGTATTGCGCCGCCCATGACAATTTGTGCGATGAAATCGAAGGAGCGAGCCGAGATATCCGCGGCTTGAGGAAATCCGTCCATGGATCAGTTAGTTTCGGACCGCCCCCGGGCTTCCCGCACCATCCGGCTGAATGACGCCGACAACATCATCGTTGCCGTCGATCCGATCGAGCCGGGCGCTGTGGCCGAAGGCGTGGTTGCGACGGCGCGCGTGCCGCGCGGCCACAAGATGGCGATCGTGCCGATCACTCAGGGCGAGCCGGTCCGCAAGTTCGGGCAGATCATCGGCTTTGCCTCCAGCGCGATTGCCCCCGGCGATTGGGTGCACGAACACAATGTCGAGATGCATGAGTTCGCGCGAGAGTATCATTTTGCCGAGGATGCGCGCGAAGAGCCCGTGCTGCCGCTTGCCGAGCAGGCGACCTTCCAGGGCTTCCGCCGCGCCAATGGCAAGGTCGGCACGCGCAACTACATCGGCATCCTCACGTCCGTGAATTGCTCGGCGACCGTGGCGCGCTACATCGCCAAGGAGATCGAGCGCTCTGGCCTTCTTGACGATCACCCCAGTATCGATGGCGTTATCCCGCTGGTGCACGGGGGCGGCTGTGCCCTCGATGTGAAGGGCGAGGGCTATGAGATCCTCAAGCGCACCCAATGGGGCTATGCCACGAACCCCAACATGGCCGGCGTCCTCATGGTGGGTCTCGGCTGCGAGGGCTTCCAGATCAGCCGCTGGATGGAGGCTTATGGTGTGAAGGAGAGCGACACCTTCCGCTCCTTCGTCATCCAGGATGTCGGCGGCACCAAAAAGACGGTTGCCGCGGGCGTCGAGGCCATCCGCGACATGTTGCCAATCGTGGGGCAGGCCAAGCGCACCACGGTGCCGGCCTCCGAGATCGTGCTGGCGCTGCAGTGCGGCGGGTCCGACGGCTACTCCGGCATCACGGCCAATCCCGCGCTTGGCGCGGCGGTTGATATCCTCGTCCACCAGGGCGGTACCGCCATCCTGTCGGAAACGCCCGAGATCTATGGGGCGGAGCATCTGCTCACGCGCCGCGCGGCCGATCGCGCGACCGGCGAGAAGCTCGTCTCCATGATCCAATGGTGGGAGGATTACACCGCCCGCAACAAGATGGAGATGAACAACAATCCATCGCCCGGCAACAAGGCTGGCGGCCTCACCACGATCCTCGAGAAGTCACTGGGCGCGGCCGCCAAGGGCGGCACGAAGACGCTCGCCGGCGTCTATCACTATGCCGAGCCCATCGACCGGCATGGCTTTGTCTACATGGACACGCCCGGCTACGATCCGGTCTCGGCCACCGGGCAGGTGGCTGGCGGCGCCAATGTGCTCTGCTTCACCACCGGTCGCGGCTCCGCCTATGGCTGCAAGCCGACCCCTTCGATCAAGATCGCGACGAACACCGTCATGTACGAGCGCATGATCGATGACATGGATCTCAACTGCGGCGATGTGCTCGACGGGGTCTCGATTGCCGACAAGGGCAAGGAGATCTTCGAGAAGGTCCTGAAGGTCGCTTCGGGCGAGCGCTCGAAGTCCGAGGAAAACGGTTACGGCGACACCGAATTCGTACCGTGGCAAGTCGGCGCGACCATGTGACGATGCGAAAGGTGTGATCGCGGCCGGCTTGCCGGCCGCGGTTGCGAGCGTTTGTGGCATCGATGGCGATTGCGGGGACGTGAGCGTGGATGGTAAGGGGCGCGAGCCTGGGTTCAACTCAACCAAGCTCTATCCAAGTCAGGTCTGAAATAAGTCAGGTCTGACCAAGCCACGCCGACCAAGCCACGTTCAACCGGTTCGCCCTATCGTGACAGCCCGCTCCATCCTGTTCCTCATCACTGAAGACTGGTTCTTCGTCTCGCATTTCCTGCCGATGGCCCGGAAAGCGCGGGAGATGGGCCTCGATGTCACGGTGGTGACACGCGTGCGTGCGCACCGCGCCGAGATCGAAGCCACAGGCGCGCGCGTCATCGCGCTCGATGCCGAGCGGCGCAGCCTCAATCCCCTGGCTGTCCTGCGCTATCTCAGGACACTCATTCAGATCCTCAGGGATGAGCGCCCCGATATCCTGCACTGCATCGCGCTCAGGGTGATCCTGCTCGGTGGCCTCGCCGCGCGCTTCGCGAAGATTCGCAATCGTGTCTATGCGGTCACCGGCTTCGGCTTCTTCGGTGCGCGGAGGGATCTCGTCGGCCGGCTGGCGCGTCTCGGGCTCAGCGGCGTTCTGCGCGGGCCGCTGGACGGTGAGGGAACGCGCTATCTGTTTGAAAACGAGGATGATCCGCGGGTGCTGGGGCTCAGCCCCGTCGATCCACGGGTGTTGATCGTCGGTGGCGCGGGGGTCGATCCGCAAGCCTATCCGGTGGCGCCCATGCCGGCCCTGCCGCCGCTCAAGGTGGCCGTTGTGGCGCGTATGCTGTGGTCAAAGGGCATCGACCTCGCCGTCGAGGCCGTGCGCCGCGCGCGCCTTGCGGGGGCCGATGTGACGCTGTCGCTCTATGGTGCCCCTGATCCATCCAATCCCAAGGCTGTGCCGGCTGAGCGTCTTCGGGCCTGGGGGGAGATCCCCGGCATTCACTGGCATGGCCCGACGCGGGACCCGGCGGCGGTATGGCGCGGCCATCATGTCTGCCTTCTGCCGTCGCGAGGGGGGGAGGGGCTGCCGCGCACGCTTCTCGAAGGCGCCATCTGCGGCAAGGCTCTCGTGACGACCGACGTGCCCGGCTGTCGCAGCCTGGTGCGGGATGAGGTCGAAGGGTTCGTGGTGCCGGCCGAGGCGGGTGCCCTTGCCGATGCCTTGCAGCGCCTCGCTGCTGATCCGGCGCTTGTGGCGCGGTTCGGTGGCGCTGCCCGCAGCCGCATCCTGACGGGTTACACGGAACGCCATGTCATGGACGCGGTAGGCCGCCTTTACGCCGGACTTCTGGAAGAATCGGCCTCGATCGGCCGAGCGGAGGTGAAGCCATGATCGGCGACACCGCGGCGGAACGGCGCGCCTTCATCGAGGCGCATACCCGCCTCCTGCCCGTGCCTCATGCGCCGGAGATCAGTCTCTATGTCGCCGACGAGGCAACCGAGCTCTGGCAGAAGACCGAGGAGGAGATCGGCACCCTCGGCTTGCCGCCGCCGTTCTGGGCTTTTGCCTGGGCTGGCGGGCAGGCGCTGGCGCGCTATGTCATCGACAATCCGGATGTCGTGCGTGGCAGGCGGGTGCTTGATTTCGCGGCGGGTTCAGGGCTCGTCGGCATCGCGGCGGCGCGCGCCGGTGGTGTCGATGTGACATGCGCGGATATCGATGGCTTCGCTGTCTCCGCCATCGGCCTCAATGCCGCCGTGAACGGCGTTGCGGTGACGCCGATGACGCGGGATATCATCGGCCTCGACGAAGGCTGGGACGTGGTTCTCGCTGGCGATATCTTCTATGAGCGCGATCTCGCCGCGCGCGTCAGCGGGTGGCTCTCGTCGCTGGCGGTGCGGGGGGCAACCGTGCTGATCGGTGATCCCGGGCGCAGCTATCTGCCCAAGGACCGACTGGAAGCCCTCGCGACTTACCGCGTCCCGGTGACACGCGCGCTGGAGGACAGCGAGATCAAGCAATCCTGCGTCTGGCAGTTTCGCTGCGGAGGGGCGCTATCAGAAGCCTCCGCGTTGTGAGTCGCCCTGTGGTGTGCTAGCGCGGTCGCCATGAAATCGATCAAGCTGCCCGAGCTGTCCGGCGATACAATTCCCATGCTCGTGCGTCTTTGGCACGAGTGGGTGAAGCCGCATTGGCCGACGCTGGCCCTTTCCCTTGTACTCGTCGTCGTGGTCGCGGCGACAACAGGCACCTACCCGATCCTTATCTCCAAAGCGTTCGACGCGTTTACGGCCAAGGATGAGCGCGCGTTGCTGCTTGCGCCGCTGATCGTCATCGCGGCGACCCTTGTGCGCGGCTTCGCCATGTATTTCCAGACGGTGCTGACCAACAAGGTGGTCACCCGCATCGAAGCCGACATGCAGAGCGCGCTTTACGCGCATCTCATCGACGGCGATCTGGCGCAGCTCTCGCGCGAGAGCCCCGCCATGCTCACCCAGCGCTTCAGCACCGATTTCATCTATATCAAGGAAGCGATGGCGCGGGTCTTCACCGTGCTGCTGCGCGATGGCGCCACAATGATCGCGCTCGTCATCGCGATGCTGTGGATCGATCCGGTCCTTACGCTTCTCGCCGGCGCGATCGCGCCCTTCGCCAGCCGCCCGATCGCCAAACTCGGCAAGCGTTTGCGGCGCGTCGCGACGTCGACGCAGGAAGAAATCGGCGCGATGGCGAGCCTCGTTTCCGAGAGCCTGGGCGGCGCGCGCGTGGCCAAGACCTTCGGATTGGAGGGCTACCTGAAGGATCAGGCGCGCGGGGCCTTCGAGAAGGTGCGCGACCTCAAGATGAAGGCCGCCAACGCCCGCGCCCGGTTGGATCCGCTTCTTGAAGTCGCCGGCGGTCTCGCCATCGCGGCGGTGCTGGCCTACACCGGCTGGCGCATTCTTGCCGGAACAAGCACCGTCGGTGATTTCACCGGCTTCGTGACGGCCCTTCTGATGGCGGCCCAGCCCATCCGCACGCTCGGCAACCTCAACGCGATCGTGCAGGAAGCGATGTCGGCGCTGAAGCGCTTCTATGGGGTCATGGACGAGCCGGCGACCATCGTCGACAAGCCGGGTGCGAGGCCGCTGTCGCTCGGCAAGGGCGAGCTCGCCTTCACGGATGTGCGCTTCGCCTATAATGCGGAAGCCTCCGCCCTGGATGGGATCAGCCTGACCTTGCCCGCTGGCCGGACCGCCGCGCTCGTCGGCCGTTCCGGCTCTGGCAAGTCGACGCTGATGGCGCTCGTTCCGCGCCTCTATGACGTCACGGGCGGCTCCGTGACGATCGATGGTCAGGACGTGCGTGACGTGACGGTGGCGAGCCTGCGCTCGTCGATCTCGGTGGTCAGCCAGGATGTGGTGATCTTCGACGATACCATCCGCGCCAACATCGCCTTCGGCCGTCCTGGCGCGAGCGACGCGGAGATCGAGGCCGCGGCCCGCGCCGCGGCGGCGCATGATTTCATCATGCGGCTGCCCGAGGGCTACGAGACACGCGCGGGCGATCGCGGCTCGCGCTTTTCCGGTGGCGAGCGCCAAAGGCTGTCGCTGGCCCGCGCCATTCTCAAGAACGCGCCGATCCTGCTGCTCGACGAGGCGACATCGGCGCTGGACGCCGAATCCGAGCGGCTGGTGCAGGATGCTCTGGCGGAGCTGATGCAGGGCCGCACGACGCTGGTCATCGCCCACAGGCTCTCGACGGTGCGGCAGGCTGACCTCATCGTGGTGATGGATCGCGGCCGGATCGCCGAGACGGGCCGTCATGACGATCTGGTCGCGGCGGGCGGGCTTTACGCCAATTTCCATCGGCTGCAGCTGGCCGATGATGGTGAGACGGAGCCCGTGTGAGACCTACTCGCGCCGCAGCATGCGGTCGACGACCACGTCGGACCAGAAACGTGTCTTGAAATCGCGTTTCAACGCCTCGGGATCGTAGTGCTCTTCCACCCATGTGAAGAAATCGATGCCCTTGGCCTCCCCCTCGCGCTCGTAGAGATCGAGGAAGGCGTCGAGAATGCCGGTCTTGGCGAAGCGGAAATGGCCATAGCGGGCTGAAAGCTGGCGTTTGGCCTCGGCCACCGGCTTTTTCTCCGCGATCATAAGGAAGAGCGCGGCCATGAAGCCGGCGCGATCGGCGCCGGACTTGCAATGGACGAGAACCGGATAGTCGAGATCCGCCAGGAGGTCACGCGCCGCGAACAGGGTTTCCTTCTCCGGCGCCTCGCGCGAGCGCAAGACGAACTCCTTCAGGCTGAGGCCGGCGGCGGCGCAGGCGTCGCGCTCAAGTGGCCAGGAGCCATAGTCGCGGCCTCCACGCAGATTGATGATCGTCCGAATCCCCTGCCGGGCGATGGCGCGCAACTGCGCTGGCGTGGGTTGGGCCGCGCGCCAGAAGCGATCGGTCACCCGGTGGCGATTGAGATAAACGACGCGGAAGATGCCGTGATCAACGAACAGCATGCTGGCGAAGGCATTCGCGCGGTCGAGGAACCCGCCGAGCGGGCGATCCCATCGGGCGATGCGGGCCATGCGCCGGGCGTAGCGCAATTCGGGCTTCAGTAAACGGTTGAGCACGGATCCTCGAAATCAGCCTTTATGGTCCCGCCCATAGCAGGCCTCTGGCGAACCGGCAATCATCGCCGGTCCAGGATGTGGGGATGGGGCGCGGCGGAGCGATGTCGCTCCGCGTGCCGGTACCCGTGCAATCTGAGCATTCGCCGGCCATTTCTCAATGTTGTGAAGGAGATTTTAGTCAAGCCGCAGCTACCCGCTTTCGCGGCCCTTGTCGCAGACCCCGATATGGCCTTAGATTATCTCCATGGGTGAGCTCGTCGTCAGTGTCCGTCGTCCTGTCCCCGCCGATGTGCCGGGCCTCACAGACGTGCATGACGCAGCCTGGAGGGAAGCTTACCGTGGCGTCCTCCCGGGTCTTGCGCTGGAACGCATGATCGCCAAGCGCGGACCGGTCTGGTGGTCCGCGATGATACGCCGCGAGCGTCCTCTTCTCGTTCTCGATCTCGGAGACCGCATCGGCGGTTATGTCAGCTACGGCCCGAGCCGCACGTTGAACATGACCCAGCGCGGCGAAATCGACGAGCTCTATCTCGATCCATTGTTCCAGGGCCTTGGCTTCGGCACGCGGCTGTTTGCCACGGCTCGTCGCGATCTCGCATCCAGTGGCCTCAAGGGCCTCGTGGTCTGGGCCCTGGCTGACAATGCACGGGCCTGCGCGTTCTACGAGCGATTGGGCGGCCGGCGTGCCGGCACGGCACCGGTGCGTTTCAGCGGTGTGACGCTGGAAAAGGTAGCCTTCACTTTCGCATAGGCCTGGGATGGCGCCCGTGCGGTGCCGGGCTACGCGCAACCGCGGCAATGCCGTTTCGCGCCATGGCGCAAATTTGATTGGCTGGCTATTCGGGGCTTGCGGCCCCATGGCGCGGGCGGTTATGAACGCTCGCCGACATGGTGCAATGCAACAATGCGTAAGAGGTCCCTATGCGTCTCGATGCCGTCAAGATCGGCTCCAATCCCCCCGATACCATCAATGTCGTGATTGAGGTGCCCATCGGTGGCGAGCCTATCAAGTATGAGCTCGACAAGGAGGCCGGAACCCTGGTGGTGGACCGCTTCCTCTATACGGCGATGCGCTACCCCGGCAACTACGGCTTCATTCCGCACACGCTGTCGGACGATGGCGACCCCTGCGATGTGCTGATCGCCAATACGCGCGCGATCATCCCCGGCGCCGTCATGGCCTGCCGCCCGGTCGGGGTCCTCCTGATGGAGGACGAATCCGGTGGCGACGAGAAGATCATCGCGGTTCCCGCGCCCAAGCTGACGAAGCGTTACGACCGGGTGCAGAACTACAGCGACCTGCCGGAGATCACGCTTAAGCAGATCGAGCATTTCTTCGAGCACTACAAGGATCTCGAACCCAACAAATGGGTGAAGATCGCGCGCTGGGGCGATGCCGAGGAGGCGAAGGACCTTATCCGGCAGGCCATCGAGCGCGCGAACAAGAAGGGCGCGTAAGAGAAGGGCGCCTTATCAGGCGCCCTTTTCCTGTATCTCGGATCGTGTCGCGCTGGCGGGGCGTTACCGCTCGGCCAGAACGCGATCAGCCATGGCGAGATGAAGCCGTTCAACCATCCGCCCATCAAGTGAAATGGCGCCGGCACGCGCGTTCTCGGGCAGGGCGAAGGCCGCGACGATAGCCTCCGCCTCGGCGATCTCGTCGGCGGAAGGCGCGAAGGCGGCCTTTGCCGCAGCGATCTGGCTCGGATGGATCACCGTCTTGCCGTCGAAGCCGAGGTCGCGCCCTTGCGCACATTCGGCAGCAAAGCCCTCCGCGTCTCCGATCGCGTTATAGACCGCATCAAGCACGGTGAGGCCGCCGGCGCGCGCCGCGACGACGATGGATGACAGCAATGGCAGGAGCGTCGCGCGGCCTGGCCCCACGCGCATGCGCGTTTCCTTGGCGATATCGTTCGCGCCGACCACGAGGCAGGCGAGGCCGGTTTCCCGCGCCGCTGTGACGATGTCGCGGAGGTTCAGGAGCGCCGCCGGCGTCTCGATCATCGCCCATAGCGCCAAGTCGCCCGGCGCTCCCGCCCGGCGCATGGCGGTACCGACACTGTCGAGATGGTCCGGGCTGGAGACCTTCGGGATGAGGACCGCATCCGGCCAGCGCGGCGCGTAGGCGAGCGCCGCGACATCATCCGCACCGAAGTCGGTGTCGAGGCCGTTAATGCGCAGGACGACGCGAAGGCCGGCCAGCGGGCCGGCAGGGTCGAGTGCGTCACGCATCGCCCCTCGTGCCTCCGCTTTCATGGCGGGCGCGACCGCGTCCTCCAGGTCGAGGATGATGGCATCGGCATTGAGCGACCGTGCTTTTTCGATCGCGCGGCGATTGCTGGCCGGCATGTAAAGGACACAATGCAGCGGGCCGGCCGGCGCCGGTTGCGATGCTGGACGCGTCATCCTCCTATGCCCGTCATTCGGCGACCCAGCCGCCATCGATCTGCTGCAGCGAGCCGGTGATCGAGCGGGCCGCGTCGGACGCGAGAAACAGGGCGAGCGCCGCCACTTCTTCCACCGTCACGAATTCCTTGGTGGGCTGGGCGGCAAGCAGCACGTCGCGCTTTACCTGCTCTTCCGTCATGCCGCGGGCCTTTGCCGTGTCGGGGATCTGCTTTTCCACCAGCGGCGTCCAGACATAGCCGGGGCATATGGCGTTGCAGGTGATGCCGAAGGTCGCCGTCTCGAGCGCCACGGTCTTGGTCAGCCCGGCGATGCCGTGCTTGGCCGCGACATAGGCCACCTTGAAAGGCGAGGCGACAAGGGCATGGGCCGAGGCGGTATTGATGATGCGGCCCCATTTGCGCGCCTTCATGCCCGGCACGGCGGCGCGGGTGGCATGGAACGCCGCCGAGAGGTTCAGGGCGATGATCATGTCCCACTTTTCCGGCGGAAACTCCTCGATCGGCGCCACATGCTGGATGCCGGCGTTGTTGACGAGCACGTCGACCGTGCCAAACGTTTTTTCCGCCTCGGTGATCAGCTTGGCGCATTCCTCACCCTTGGTGAGATCAGCCGCGACATAGGCGGCCTTGACGCCGAAGTCCTTCTCGATGCTGCTGCGCTCCTTTTCGATCGCTGCCGCGTCGCCGAAACCGTTGATCACCACATTGGCACCGTCGCTGGCGAGAGCGCGCGCTATGGCAAGCCCGATGCCGCTCGTTGATCCGGTCACGACAGCCGTCCGCGATTTCAGTGACATGATGTTACTCCTCAGGGAAAATCAAAGCGTGATCATGAGGCGAGGGAAGGAAGCCTCTTCGAGGGCATCCGATCGGCTGCCAGCTTTTGCAGGCCGCCGAGTGAGTGCCTAAGTCAGGCTGCCAGGTCTTGCAATCTGCCAAGCCATACTACTCGCATGCTGCGATGCAACTGCAAAGCGCCGTGGCCTTATCACTCTTGCATGAAGGCGTTGTCACAGGGAGGTCGCACGGCCCCTTCAAGTTACCGATGGTCGTCACGATGTAAGGGGAGGCGGCATGGGATCCCGGCCACACTGGCGCATCGTGTATGGTCCATGATACGCAAGTGATTGGGATACGGGAGCCCGGCGGTGCGAGCCGGTATGGTCCGATCCGCTCATTCAGGGGCGCGGCGGGTCGGCAGCGGCGGGTGGGGCAACGGCAAGCGAGGTGAGATTGCCGGCAGTGACGATTTCCAAGAATTCGGTTCACGAGACGATGGCTTCATCCCGTACGGGTCAGCACCCGGGCGACACGGGCCATCAGGGGCATGTCCATGGCGATGCGCATGGCCATTCCCACGAGGATGATTGCGATCATGCGCAAGAGCGTGCGGCCCAGGCACCGCAGGCGCTCGCCGCGGCGGAAGCCCTGTGCGAGCGGCTGGGCGTACGGCTGACGCCTATTCGCCGTGAGGTTCTCGAGACGTTGCTCGCTACCCATCGCCCCATGGGAGCCTATGACCTTGTGGAGGATCTGGCCCGGCGTCACGAACGTCGCATGGCGCCGATCACCGTCTATCGGGCCCTGGACTTTCTTCTCGAACATGGCCTCATTCACAAGCTCGCCACGCAGAATGCCTTCGTGGCCTGCCCGCATCAGCATGCCGCGGACGAGCTCGTGATCTTCCTGATCTGCGAGAGCTGTGGCGGCGTGGACGAGATATCCTCGCCCGAGCTCAGCGCCGCTATGCAGGGCATCCGCCGCAAGGCGCGGTTTACGCCACGGGCGGAGGTGATCGAGATCACGGGGCTCTGTGGCCATTGTGGTGCGAAGGCGTGAGGCTCCAAGGCGATAGCCTCCAGGGCAATAGCCACCATGCCCATCGCGTCTGCGTCTTGAAGTGCTCCGCCCCGGCGGATAAGAGTGTCCACCCATGAGTTCCGCCCTGATGGCCCTGCCTGATTCAATGCCTGAACTGAGTGGTCCGCGGCCGCGCCACCGCACGGTGGGGGTGACTGTCGGGAACGTGGTGGTGGGCGGCGGCGCCCCCGTCGCTGTCCAGTCCATGACCAATACGGATACCGCCGACATCGATGGCACGGTGGCGCAGGTCGCCGCGCTGGCGCGGGCGGGGTCTGAACTCGTGCGCATCACGGTCGACCGCGACGAGGCGGCGCGCGCTGTTCCGCACATCCGGGACAAATTGCGCGCCCGTGGCGTCGATGTGCCGATCGTCGGCGATTTTCACTTCATCGGCCACAAGCTGCTGGCGGACCATCCCGCTTGCGCCGAGGCGCTGGACAAATATCGCATCAACCCCGGCAACGTCGGCTTCAAGGAGAAGAAGGACCGGCAATTCGGGATGATCGTCGAGGAAGCGGCGCGGCGCGGCAAGGCCGTGCGTATCGGCGCCAACTGGGGCTCACTCGACCAGGAACTCCTGACCCGCCTGATGGACGCGAACGCGATAGCGGCGCGCCCCTTGCCGGCACGCACCGTGACCCAGGAGGCGATGATCCAGTCCGCGCTTCTGTCGGCGGCGCGGGCCGAGGAGATCGGGTTGCCGCGTAATCGCATCATCCTGTCGGCGAAAGTGTCCGCCATTCAGGACCTGATCGCGGTTTACCGCGAGCTTGCCCGCCGTTCCGATTATGCGCTCCACCTCGGCCTCACCGAGGCGGGCATGGGCTCCAAGGGCATCGTGGCCTCCTCGGCCGCCCTGGGCATTCTCCTGCAGGACGGTATCGGCGACACCATCCGTTTTTCGCTCACGCCCGAGCCCGGCGGCGACCGCACGGTGGAGGTGAAGGCGGCGCAGGAACTCCTGCAGACCATGGGCTTCCGCACCTTCGTACCACTGGTCGCGGCCTGTCCTGGCTGCGGGCGGACCACGTCGACCGTCTTTCAGGAACTGGCGCGTGACATCCAGACATGGATTTCCACGTCCATGCCGGAATGGAAGGCGCGCTATCCCGGCGTCGAGGCGCTGAACGTCGCGGTCATGGGCTGCATCGTCAACGGCCCTGGCGAGTCGAAACATGCCGATATCGGCATTTCGCTGCCAGGAACGGGCGAGATGCCGGCTGCTCCCGTCTTCATCGATGGCGCCAAGGCGATGACACTGCGCGGGCCAACGCTCGCCGCCGACTTCAAGGCGCTGGTATCAGACTATATCGAGCGGCGTTTCGGCATGGGCGAGAGGCGTGCGGCCGAATAGCACGTGTCCCCCCAAGGGCAGGGCTGCCGCATGAGGCACAGAACCGGTTCGGTCGATTTCACGGGGTGGGGTGCCTATGTGGGTTCGCCGGCAATCGTTGGAACTGTGTTTAAGCTTGAGCGTTGATGCATCACGCATTGCGGGCTCCCATCCGCCGCAGATGCGCCGAGGGGCTCGGGTCAGATGAGCGACCTTCGGGTGTCCTTGCTGAAAGCCGACCCCGGAGCAGGTCTCCATGCATAAAGATGCGGCTTTGAGAGAGCGGGACGGCGCCGACGTCGTCGATGGCGATGAAGGCGAAGGCCAATCCCATTCAGCTTCCTTTCCCATCCTGATGCTGGGTGCTGTGGGTGTCGTCTTCGGCGACATCGGCACGAGCCCGCTTTATGCGATGCGCGAGGCGATAGCTGTCGCGACCGGGGGCTCGGCGGTGACGCTGCGGGAAACCGTGCTCGGCGTCCTGTCTCTCATCCTGTGGTCTCTCATCCTGGTCGTGACCTGCAAATATGTGCTGGTCCTGCTGAGGGCGGATAACAACGGCGAGGGCGGCACGCTCACGCTTGTGGCGCTCGTTCAGCGCAGCATTCGCAAGGGCCGCATGGCCATCCTGATGCTCGGCGCCGTGGGGGCGGCGCTTTTTTACGGCGACGCCGTCATCACGCCGGCGATCTCGGTGCTGTCGGCGGTGGAGGGCGTCAAGCTCACGACACCCGAACTCGACCCCTTCGTCGTGCCGATCACCCTCGTGATCCTGATCGCGTTGTTCGCGGTCCAGAGCCGGGGGACCGGCAAGGTGGCGGCGTTCTTCGGGCCGATCATGGCGTTGTGGTTCCTGAGCCTTGCCGGCCTTGGCCTTATCCATATTGCCGACGACCCGGACGTGTTCCGGGCGATCAATCCGATCCACGGCATCGCCTTTCTCGTGCATCACCCGGGTATCGCGCTTTTCATTCTCGGGGCCGTCTGTCTGTCGGTCACGGGTGCCGAGGCGCTCTACGCCGACCTTGGGCATTTCGGGCGCGGTCCGATACGAGCGGCTTGGCTCGGCTTCGTGTTTCCGGCGCTGGTGCTCAACTATTTCGGGCAAGGCGCGCTGGTGCTGAGCAACCCCGCCGCCGCCGACAACCCGTTCTATCGCATGGTGCCGGAGCCGCTCCTGGTTCCCTTCATCTGCATGGCGACGCTGGCCACGATCATTGCCAGCCAGGCGGTGATCACCGGGGCGTTCTCGCTCACGCGCCAAGCCATCCAGCTCGGCCTACTGCCACGCATGCTGATCCGCTTCACTTCGGCGTCGCATTCCGGACAATTCTATATCCCGCGCGTCAATTCACTGCTTCTGATCGGCGTGCTGCTGCTTGTCGTCATGTTCGGGACGTCCAGCGCGTTGTCGCATGCCTATGGCATCTCGGTGTTCGGGGCGATGGTGGTGGACGGCATCCTGGCCATCGTTTTCATCTGGAAGGGCTGGCGTTGGGCGTTCATCGCGGCGTCCGCCCTGATGGCGCCTTTCCTGACAATCGACCTCGCCTTCTTCTCCGCCAATCTGCTTAAGCTGTTCTCGGGCGGATTCGTGCCGCTGATGATGGCGGCTGTGCTGATCCTCATCATGTGGACATGGGTGAGGGGTAGCGCGATCCTCTTCGCCAAAACCCGTAAGACCGATGTACCGCTCACTGAGCTCATCGCCATGCTGGAGAAGAGCCCTCCGCACCGCGTCAGGGGCACGGCGGTCTTCCTCACGAGTGATCCGGACACGGCACCCGCGAGCCTGCTGCACAACCTGAAGCACAACAAGGTTCTTCATGAGAAGAACGTCGTCCTGACGGTGCGCACGGCCGATACGCCCCGCGTCGGCAATGCCGAGCGTGTGGCCATGGAGCGTGTGACGGACAGCTTCTGGCGAATCGAGATGAAATTCGGCTACATGGAAATGCCGAACGTGCCCCGGGGCCTCGCGATCCTGCGCAAGCTCGGCTTCAAGTTCGACATCATGTCGACGTCATTCTTCCTGTCGCGCCGGTCCATCCGGCCGGCCGCCCAATCCGGCATGCCCCTTTGGCAGGACAAGCTCTTCATCGCGCTGGCGCGCAACGCGAGTGACGCGACGGACTTCTTCCAGATTCCGACAGGCCGGGTCGTCGAGGTCGGCACTCAGGTGTCAGTGTGATCAGGCCGGTGTGATCAGGTCCGCCGTTCAGCGGTGAAACGCGCGGCGGCGCGCAGGATGTCCGCTTGTGGGCCGAAGCCCGACAGCGCCGCGATCGCTTGCGCGGCAATGGCATCCCGCTCAGCGCGGGCGGCTGGCAAGCCCAGAATGTCCACCAGGGTTCCCTTGCCCTTGTCCGCATCCTTGGCCGTGCGCTTGCCCATAGCCACCGCGTCGGCCTCTCGATCGAGCACGTCGTCGGCGATCTGGAAGGCCGCGCCGAGGGCCTTGCCATAGGCCACCAGGGCGCTGCGCTCTCCGGCTGTCGCGTGGCCGAGAATGGCGCCGGCCTCGACGGAGAAGGCGAGTAGCGCGCCGGTCTTCATGGCTTGCAGGGTACGGATGCCACCTTCACCAGGCGGGGCATCGCCGTAGCGTCCCTCGGCCGTGAGGTCGAGGATCTGTCCGCCGACCATCCCGCCGAGACCTGCGGCGCGCGCCAGCCCACGCACGAGTTCAAGATGGACCCGCGCGTCATCGGCGCCGTGCGGCGTCGCCGCGAGTTCGAACGCCAGTGTCAGCAGGGCGTCCCCCGCGAGAATGGCGGTTGCCTCGTCGAAGGCGACATGAACTGTCGGTCGCCCGCGCCGGAGGTCGTCATCATCCATGGCGGGCAAATCGTCATGGACGAGCGAATAGCAATGCAGCACTTCCACCGCGCAGGCTGCGTTCATCGCATGGTCCATGTCACGTCCGAGAAGCCGGGCGGCTTCGATGACCAGGAACGGGCGCAGCCGTTTGCCACCACCGAGCACGGCATGGCGCATCGCGGCCATGAGCCTTTCGGGGCGCGCGATCTCACCCTCGCGCAGCTCGGTGGCGAGGTGGCGGGCAAGGGCATTTTCAACGGCCGCCGCGACCTGCGTCAGGCGATCCGCGAATGCGACGTGGCTGTCCTTCTGCAAGCCCTGCTCCCTTGCCTGTCCTCATTCCGCATGGCCGTCCTTCGCATGCCTGACGGAATTTTGCAGCCCCTTACGTCAGTTCGGTCTGTTTTTCCGCGGCCCGTGTAGGCTAAGCTGCAGTGACGATCGTATCGTCCGAGGGCGGCGTTCGCGATTGGCGGGTGTCCGGCGGTGGTCATGAACAACCGGAGGAGTTCTCGCTTGCTCGTGCAGAAGGCAGCGACGTCTGATGGAGCGGAGGCTGCCACGGGCCCGACGAAAACACGCAGGTCCAAGCGTCGCTTCCCCATTCGCCGGATGGTTTGGCGCATTCTCTTCATCGTCCTCGCGCTGCCGGTCCTCCTCGCGCTCATGTATCGTTTCGTTCCTCCGGTCTCGACGCTGATGATCGGGCGGTGGTTTTCCCTGGCGCCCGTCGATCGGCAATGGGTGCCGCTGGAGAGCATGTCGCCCGAGCTCGTCAGGGCGGTTATCGCTGCGGAGGACGCGCGTTTCTGCGGCCATGGCGGTGTGGACTGGGTGGCGTTGAACGATGTCCTGGATGGCGCGGGAGACGACGGACCGGCGCGCGGCGCGTCCACCATCACGATGCAGACCGTCAAGAACGTCTTCCTCTGGCCCGGGCGATCCTACATCCGCAAAGGTCTCGAAATTCCGCTCTCGATGATGGTCGATGTGGTGTGGGGAAAGCCGCGCACAATGGAGGTCTATCTCAACGTCGCTGAATGGGGCGAGGGAATCTTCGGAGCCGAGGCGGCGGCGCGGCACTATTTCGGCAAGGGGGCGAGGCAGTTGTCGCGTCGCGAGGCGGCCCTGCTCGCGGCAGCCCTGCCAAACCCGCTGCAGCGCGACGCCCGGCGTCCAACTCGCTATATGTCCGTTTATGCCGGCCGTATCGGTGCGCGCATGCCCGGCGCGACGATTGGCTGCACAGGACTATGACCGTTGGTCTGGCCGATGGGGTCATTCTGCTGCCAGCGCCGGGAGGTACGGTCCTTTCGGCACGTCTTGAGTTTAAATCTGCCATAGGGGCTAGCCAGAGCGCGGAAGGCCCTGTATAAGCCCGCATCCTTTTGATTGCTGGATGATCCGGGAGCCCGAAGCAGCTCGCGCTTATCCACGGCTCATCGCGCGGAGTTTGTCATGGCCGTTCCGAAAAGAAAAACATCGCCATCGAAGCGTGGCATGCGCCGGTCCGCCGACGCTCTGAAGCAGCCGACCTATATCGAGGACAAGGATTCGGGCGAGCTGCGTCGTCCGCACCACGTCGACCTCAAGACGGGCATGTACCGTGGTCGTCAGGTGCTGAAGCCGCGCGCTGAAGCCTAACTCCCCAGCGATCTGCTTCTACCGTAAAGGCCCGGCTCTGCCGGGCTTTTTGCTTATGGTGCCTGCGCGATCTGCTTCCTCGATGAGCCTGCGTGCAATCTGCTCCAGATGCTCGCTATAGTAGATTGTGTAAATTTGGCGGCAAGCCTTTCATTTCTTGACGTTTCATTAACCAATTCCCAACAGCATGCGCTATAGTGACCCTGAACGAAGGGTACGGAAGCGCGAACCGGTGCGTCCGTTCCCAAGATCAAGAAAGAGCGGCCTGTCGCAGGGCCTCCAAGGCGGATCGGATGGCGCAGAAGGCGCAAATGAGGGATCTGCAGTCGGAGTGCCCGCCAGATGCGGGGGCTGCCGGTGTGATGACGAACTGGGCTCATCTCGCCGAAGCTTTGTCTTCAGGCATGAGCGAGGCCGTGCGCAGCGGCGTTTCGTTCACACTCCTCGTTCTGGCACTCGACAATCTCGATGATTTGAACGGTGAGTTCGGCAGCGACGCGGCCGACGAAGCGCTGAACATCGTTGCCGGGCGCATCGGCAAGGTCGCTCGTCGCCGTGACCAGATCATTCGCCATGCCAGCAACCGCTTCGCGGTACTGCTACGCGGCTGCCCCGTGGCTCAGGTTCGTGGCATCGCCGAGCGCATGGCGCGCGCCGTCGAGGCCACCCCCGCGACGACAAGGCGAGGGGCGGTCCAGCTCAGAGTACGCATGGGCGCGGTGCAGGTCCCTGATCAGGGCTGCAGCGTGGAGGCATTGCTGCGCAATGTCAGTGATGCCTTGCGATCGGCCAAGCTGCGATCCGCTGACGTGCACCGGTCCGGCGACCTTGCGCTCGTGACCCAGACCATGGCGCATGAAGAGATGGCGGCGCCGGCCGTCGTCAATTCAGCCGAGCTCGGTACGCTGGTCGATCCTGTCCGGCTGCTCAACGAACAGCAGGTCATGCTCGCGGGCCAGCCCGTGGTCTCCGCCAAGACGCATGAGATTGCCTTCCACGAAGCCCTCGTGCGCATCAGGCTTGCCGACGGCACCATCATGGGCGCGGCTGAAGCTGTCCCTCTCGCCGAGCGTCACGGTGTTATTCCGCTATTCGACTATCGAGTACTGCAGCTGGCGGTGAACCATCTCATCAAGGCACCGACCGAGCGGCTTGCGATCAATATTTCACCGCTTACGCTGCGAACCAACGATACATGGGCGGCTTTCACGGCTCATCTCGGCGCCAATCCATCCGTCGCCCAGCGCCTCATCGTCGAGTTGACAGAGACCGCCGCGATCGATGACCCCCATATCGTGCAGGGGCGCCTCGCCACTCTCAAGCTTCTCGGCGTGACCATCGCGATCGACGATTTCGGCTCTGGACACACGTCCTTCAGACATCTCCGGAGCTTCCCCGTCGATATTCTCAAGATCGACGGCAGCTTCGTGTGCAACCTCTCCCGGTCAAGGGAGGATCGCTTCTTCACGCGTACGCTGGTGGAACTCGCCCAGCATCTAGGCATCGCCACCGTTGCGGAGTGGGTGGAGGATCGCGAAACAGCATCGATCCTGGCCGATTGGGGCGTGACCTATCTGCAGGGCGATTACATCGGCGCCGCCACCCTGTGGGACGAAGGGCCGCAGCTCTCCACCGCCCGTCGTAACCGCGTCCTGCCACCGCTCATTGATATGCGGGCGAGCTAGGTCCTGGCCCAGCGCTTCCGGCAATCCGGAAGACGCGTGATGGATCGTTAGCGGTGCATCGGGATTCCCCAAGCCCGGCTCTATCAGCGGCAAAGCCCGGTACATCCGCCCTGACAAGAGGCAGGCTCCACCGGGCCGGGCCTATTCCGATCAGTCCTTGCCGATCCGATCAAGCCTCGCCTGCATTTCCGACACCTGACGCCTCAGTTCGCCGAGGTCGTCCTCGTCCGTCGGCGATTTCGGTGCTGGCGCGGCGCTTGATGGCGTGGGTTGAATTCCAGGCGCAGCCGAAAAAGGGGTGAAGAGACGCAGCGCCTCGCTGAACATGGACATATTGGCGCGAACCTGCTCCTCCATCGCCTGGAAGGCGGCGGCTGGACCGAAAGTCTGGCTCATCGTCTCTCGCAGCTTCTGCTGGTCCCGGGTCAGGTTATCGATAGAGAATTCGAGATAGCGCGGTACGAGCGCCTGCATGCTGTCGCCATAGAAGCGGATGAGCTGCCTGAGGAAAGCAACGGGCAGAAGGTGTTCACCGTGCTTATTCTCTTCCTCGAAGATAATCTGGGTCAATACCGAGCGAGTGATATCCTCGCTCGTTTTCGCATCATAGACGACGAAATCTTCACCGGTTCTGACCATGTTGGCCAGATCTTCCAACGTCACATAGGTGCTGCTGCCCGTGTGGTAGAGGCGTCGATTAGCGTATTTCTTGATGACGACCGGCTTGGTTTCATTCGCCATGGCTGCCTTTGTCCGATTCCCTATCAACCCCAGCTACAACGGCTGTGACCTTCAGCCTTTAGGCCTACTTAAGCCTCTTGTGCGTCGCAGCTCCTCCCATGGGAAGGATATGACGTTATATGGGTATCGGAAACTCATTTGTTTGCAATGCACACTGAGGGCCCCCGGCCATGGCGTGAACCTGATATGCTTGACGCCTGTCAAATGCGCCAGCCAAATAGCATCTATAAGAGAAGATCTCTGCGACACCTCACGGGGATCGCGGACAGAACAGGAGACTGAGGATGGCCTCGGACGATATCGTCATTGTTGCGGCGGCGCGCACGCCCGTGGGATCGTTTAACGGATCCTTCGCGTCGGTGCCGGCCCATGTGCTGGGCGCCACCGCCATCACCGCGGCGCTGGGCAAGGCCGGCGTTGCCGCCAGCGAGGTGGATGAGGTGATTCTGGGCCAGGTGCTTGCAGCGGGCGAGGGCCAGAACCCGGCCCGCCAGGCGGCGATGAAGGCCGGCATCCCCGTCGAGAAGACCGCTTGGGGTCTCAATCAGGTTTGCGGGTCCGGCCTGCGCGCGGTCGCGCTCGGGCTGCAGCAGATCGCCAATGGCGATGCGGACATCATCGTCGCGGGCGGCCAGGAATCGATGAGCCTGTCGCCTCATGCCGCGCATATGCGCGCCGGCACCAAGTTCGGTGACATCCAGTTCGTCGACACGATGATCAAGGACGGTCTGTGGGATGCCTTTCACGGTTATCACATGGGCGTGACCGCCGAGAATGTCGCGACCAAATGGCAGATTTCCCGCGAGGAGCAGGATGCCTTCGCGGTCGCCTCGCAGAACAAGGCCGAGGCCGCGAAGAAGGCCGGCCGCTTCAAGGATGAGATCGCGCCGGTCACCATCGCCTCGCGCAAGGGCGACATCGTCATCGACACGGACGAATACATCCGTGACGGCGCGACGCTCGAGGCTATGGCCAAGCTGCGCCCCGCCTTCTCGAAGGAGGGGACGGTCACGGCCGCCAATGCGTCCGGCCTGAACGACGGCGCGGCCGCGCTTGTGCTGATGAGCGCCGCGGCTGCCGAGAAGCGCGGCCTGAAGCCGCTGGCGCGGATCGCGTCCTGGGCGACGGCCGGCGTGGAGCCTGCAATCATGGGCTCGGGGCCCATTCCAGCGGCGCGCAAGGCCCTCGCCAAGGCGGGCTGGAAGGTAGACGACCTTGATTTGATCGAGGCGAACGAGGCCTTCGCTGCGCAGGCCATCGCGGTCAATCGCGATCTCGGCTGGGATACCGGCAAGGTCAATGTCAACGGCGGTGCCATCGCCATCGGCCATCCGATCGGCGCGTCGGGTGCGCGCATCCTGACCACGCTGCTGCATGAACTCGTTCGGCGCGATGCGAAGAAGGGGCTCGCCACGCTCTGCATCGGCGGCGGCATGGGGATTGCTTTGACCGTCGAGCGATAAGCTCACGGGGCCGGACTGAGGGCCCGTTTCAGGGCTATCGCGCAAACTGTCTGGCGCCGGCAACTGACGGTGCCAGGCATGGTGAGTGTGTATGACGGCTGGCGTTCACAATAATCGATTGTGGGAGGGTGCTCATGTCCAAGGTAGCGGTGGTCACAGGCGGCACACGTGGGATCGGTGCGGCCATTTCCAAGGCGCTCCATGCTGAAGGATACAGCGTGGCTGCGACCTTTGCCGGAAATGAGCAGGCTGCGGGTGCCTTCACCGCTGAGACCGGAATCAAGGCCTACAAGTGGGATGCGGGTGATCCCGAGGCCTGCGCGGCTGGTTTGAACCGCGTCGCCGAAGATCTCGGCCCGGTCGAGATTCTGGTCAACAATGCCGGTATTACCCGGGACGGCATGTTCCACCGCATGAGCTATGAGCAGTGGTCGGCGGTGATCCATGCCAATCTGAACAGCATGTTCTGCATGACCAAGCCCGTGATCGATGGCATGCGCTCACGCGGATTCGGCCGGATCATCAATATTTCTTCGATCAACGGCCAGAAGGGGCAGGTCGGTCAGGTGAACTATTCGGCCGCGAAGGCCGGCATCATCGGTTTCACCAAAGCGCTCGCGCTTGAGAACGCGCCTAAGGGCGTCACGGTCAACTGCATTTGCCCCGGTTACGTCGACACCGAAATGGTGGCGGCCGTTCCGGCTGACACGCTCGCCAAGATCGTTTCGGGCATCCCTGCTGGCCGGCTCGGCAAGGCCGAGGAAATCGCCGCTGCCGTCGCGTTCCTCGCGTCGGACAAGGCCGCGTTCATGACGGGCTCGGTTCTGACCATCAATGGTGCCCAATATATAGCCAACGGTTGACCCTTGATGCATAAGCCACACTGGAGCGTCGACGCGCAAAAATTGCGAGCGGCTTTGCGTGCCGACGCTTTTCTATCGCGTTGAATCTGGAGCATTTTGTTCTCAGCCAGATCCGGCTGGCAGCGCTGCGCTCCAGGCGCAGGGATCGCTGGGGTGGCAGGCATGATCGCGTTGACGGGGGCGACCCGGATCGGCTTGGGGGCCATCGCTCTCTGGTCACTTCTTGCCGCCTTGACGGCGGCCTCCGGAAACGTGCCGCCGTTCCAACTCGCGGCGATGACCTTTGCCCTCGGCGGCCTTCTCGGCTGCGCGTCGTGGATCGTCAAGCCCACCGGCATCGCCGCGCTGCGCCAGCCATTGCGGGTTTGGCTTGTCGGAGTCAGCGGGCTTTTCGGCTATCACGCTCTCTATTTTGCCGCGCTGCGCATTGCGCCGCCGGCCGAGGCGGGCCTCATCAACTACCTGTGGCCCTTGCTCATCGTCCTGTTCGCGGCGTTGCTCCCGGGCGAGAAGCTGCGGCCGGCGCAGGTTCTGGGTGCGATCCTCGGCTTCGGTGGTGTCCTTGTCCTCATCTTCAGCAAGCAGGACCTGTCCTTCAGCGGCGCCTATGTCCCGGGCTATCTCGCGGCCCTGGGCGCGGCCGTGATCTGGGCGATCTATTCCTTGTCGTCGAGGGCTTTCGGAACCGTCCCGACGGACGCGGTCGCCGGTTTCTGCCTTGCCACTTCGTTGCTCAGCGCGTTGTGCCATCTCGCGTTCGAGGTGACGGTGTGGCCAGAATTCTGGTCGCAATGGCTGGCAGTAGTCCTGCTCGGCATCGGGCCGTTGGGCGCTGCCTTTTATTGCTGGGATTTCGGCGTGAAGCGGGGCGACATCGGCTTCCTCGGTGTCGCCGCCTATGCGACGCCTGTCATCTCGACCTTGCTCTTGGTCCTGTCCGGCTTTGCCGAGGCCAGCATCGCGCTGGCGATCGCCTGCGCGTTGATCGTCTTCGGGGCTTTCGTTGCCTCCCGCCCGGCGCGACGGGCAAGGCCTGTGCGTAGCCGGCAAAGCTGATCCCGCCCCATCGGCCGCGCACGGGTGGCGACGCCGCGCGTCACCGAGACCTCAGCCTCAGAGCATAATCCGACCGGAGTGAAACGAGGGTCGATAAAATTATGCCTGAAATAACAAAGGTTGGAGCGCCGATCTGATGCAATCAGATCGAAACGCGCTCTAGAATTTGTCCTTCCAGCGCCGAAGCGCGGCGAAGACATCAGCAGCGCGCCCGTTTTCCAAACCCACGGCTTTCGCCAGCGTCGGCTCATTGGCGCGCAGGAAGGGGTTCGTGGCCTTTTCCTCGCCGAGCGTCACGGGAATGGTAAGTTTGCCGGCGGCGCGGATCGCGTCGATAGCGGCGGCACGCTTTTGCAACGCCGGATCATCGGGCGTGACGGTGAGAGCGAAGCGCGCGTTGGATTGCGTGTATTCGTGGCCGCAGTAAAGCCGCGTCGCATCCGGCAGGGCTGCGAGCTTCTGCAAGGATTGCCACATCTCCTCGGGCGAATTCTCGAAAAGACGACCGCAGCCGAGTGCGAACAGGGTGTCGCCCGCAAACAGCATCTCGTCCTTCTCAAACCAGTAGCCGATGTGGCCGGCGGTGTGCCCGGGCGTGGCGATGACCTTGGCTTCGAGCGTGCCGACCCTCACCCTGTCGCCTTCGCGCACGGCCACGTCGAGGCCGGGAATGTCGCCGGCCTCGGCGCCCGGACCGGTGACGCGAAGGTCATAGCGATCCTTGAGTGGCAGGATACCCTCAACGTGGTCGGCGTGCTTATGCGTTACCAGGACATCGGTCAGGGACCAGTTCTTGGCAGCGAGGACCTCAAGGATGGGGTCGGCTTCCGGCGCATCGATAGCGGCCGTCGCGCCGGTCGCGGGATCATGGATGAGCACACCGATGTTGTCGCTGCGGCAGGGGAAGACCTCGATCAGGGCGGGCATCGGCGACCTCATGGGTTGGCGAAGGGGGGCTGGGAAATCGCGCCGGTAGCGCGGGTAGCTATCACGGCCGCGATGATGCCTCGCGGTCTCAGCGCCGAAAATGGCGATATGTGCGGTGGAGGGCAAGGCCATCCTGTCACTTGCGCATGGCGGGCGCGGCCCCCATTGATAGCCTGGAGCGTCCCTGGCAACCTCCAGGGAATGCGGGAGAGGCCATGCCTGTCGATGTCGTCGATCTGAAGAGCTTCTACGCGACGCCGCTCGGCGTGGTCGCGCGCCGGTTGGTGGGCCGTGCCATCGACAGCCTGTGGGGCGACATGCCGCGCCAGCGGCTTCTCGGTATCGGCTATGCGACACCCTATCTCGCGCCCTTCCGCCCGCGCATGGAACGGACGCTCGCCTTCATGCCCGCCATGCAAGGGGTGGTGAACTGGCCGCCGAACGGCATTTCCTCGTCAGCGCTCGTGGACCCGGCCATGCAGCCGCTGCTCGATGCGTCGATGGATCGTGTCATCATCGTGCATGCGCTGGAGACGAGCGATGCGCCGGAGGACCTGCTATCGGAAGTGTGGCGCATCCTGACGCCGGGCGGGCGGATGATCGTGGTGGTGCCCAACCGGCGCGGTCTTTGGGCGCGCATGGATACCACGCCCTTCGGGCAAGGCCTGCCCTACAGCCGCTCGCAGCTGACGGGGCTGCTCAGACGCAGCCTGTTTTCGCCTGAGAACTGGGGAGAGGCGCTCTATGTGCCGCCCCTGCGCGGCCGCCTGTTCCTGCGGGCCGCGGTGGCCTGGGAACGGGCCGGCGCCCGGCTTTCGCTTCCCTTCGCGGGTGTCCACGTGATGGAGGCGACCAAGCAACTCCACCGGCCTGTCACGGTCCGCAAAGTCCGTCGCTCACGAAGCCTCAGCCCGGTTCTCCTGCCGACGCCCGGCCCCCCGGTCCCCACGGGACGCGTGCCGGGCGCGTGCCGAAGCCCCGACGTTCCGACATGAGCGGTGCCGCATTGGTGCGGTGGCGCACGGATGCTGCGCGTGGTCCGGGATATTCACTCCGGCCGGGATATTGACTTGCAGCCCTCCTGACGCCAAGGTCCGGCCTTCGCCGGCCCCTTAGACGGAGGCTGTGTTCGGCCCTTCGATCTCGGGGTGTTGAAGGGCTTTGCTGACCCCTATTGTGAGTTGATGCGCAGCTATCTCGATTTTGAAAAACCCGTCGCTGAACTCGAGGCCAAGGTCGAGGAGCTGCGAGCGTTGGCCCAGTCCGGCGATGCCGTTGCCATCGGCGAGGAGATCGGCAAGTTGGAGGCCAAGGCCTCGCGCGCTTTGGACGAGCTCTACGCCGCGCTGACCCCATGGCAGAAGGCGCTGGTTGCACGTCATCCGCAGCGACCGCATTTCATCGACTACTGCGCCGCATTGATCGACGATTTCACCCCCCTCGCGGGCGATCGCAAATTCGGTGAGGATGAGGCGATCGTCGGCGGGTTCGGTCGCTTCCGTGGCGAAAGTGTCTGCGTGATCGGCCAGGAAAAGGGCTCGAACACCGAGGAGCGCATCCGCCACAATTTCGGCATGGCAAAGCCCGAGGGCTACCGCAAGGCGGTACGCCTCATGGAGCTCGCCGGACGCTTCTCGCTGCCGGTCATCACTTTCGTCGACACGGCGGGCGCCTATCCCGGCATCAATGCCGAGGAACGTGGCCAGGCCGAAGCCATTGCCCGTTCGACGGAGGCCTGTCTCGCGCTGCCGACCGCGAGCGTTTCCGTCATCATCGGTGAGGGCGGCTCCGGCGGCGCCATCGCGCTCGCCACCACCAACAAGGTCTTGATGCTGGAGCATTCGATCTATTCGGTGATCTCGCCGGAAGGCGCGGCCTCCATTCTCTGGCGCGATTCCTCCCGCGCCCAGGATGCCGCCACCGGCATGAAAATTACCGCGCAGGACCTCCTGAAATTCGGTGTGATCGATGCGATCATCGCCGAGCCGTCAGGCGGCGCGCATCGGGATGCGACCCAGGCGATCGCGGCAACCGGCGACGCCATCGCGGCCAGTTTCCAGGATCTCGCGGGCCTCTCTCCCGAGGAGGTCCGCGACCGCCGGGCTGACAAATTCCTGGCGATCGGCAGACGGTTGTGAAACCCGTCTGATTCCGTCTAAAGTGACGAAAAGATGGAGCCGAGTCGTCAGTTCGTTCGCGTGCCGACCTGTGAGGTGCCACCGGTCTGCCATAATTTGGTAAGATTGGGGTAACGCTTCAGAGCGTAAAAGCTAACAACCGGTGACATTTTTGACCGGTCGAATGATTGGATGGCTGATGTTCAAGCGCGTCGCATTGATCGCCGTCGTGGGATTAGGCCTCGCCTCCTGCCAGGACGGGAACGGCTACAATCGCAGCGCCCGTGCAAACGCTCCGCTGCCCGCTGCTACGCTGGCGCTCATGTCCGAGAAGGGCATGACAAAGTCTTCTCCCATTCTCATCCGCGCCTATAAGAAGGAGGCGGAGCTTGAGGTCTGGAAGAAGGACAACACGGGCCGTTACGCGCTTCTGAAGACCTATCCCATCTGCCGCTGGTCGGGTCAGCTCGGCCCGAAGGTGCGCGAGGGCGACCGGCAGGCGCCGGAAGGCTTCTACAATATCACGCCGGCGCAGATGAATCCGAACTCGCAGTTCTTCCTCTCGTTCGACACCGGCTTCCCCAACGCCTATGACCGGGCGAACGGCCGCACCGGGTCCTTCCTCATGGTGCATGGCGCGTGCTCGTCGCGCGGCTGCTATTCCATGACGGATGAGCAGATTGCGGAAATCTACGCGCTTGGCCGCGAGGCCTTCGGCGGCGGTCAGCGTTCCTTCCAGTTCCAGGCCTATCCCTTCCGGATGACCCCGGAGAACATGGCCAAGCACCGCAAGGATCCCAATATCGCCTTCTGGCAGATGTTGAAGCGCGGTTCCGACAATTTCGAGGTGACGCGCGAGGAGCCGAAGGTCGGCGTCTGCGGTCGCCAGTATGTCTTCAACGCCGTCTCAGCGAGCGGCATCCGGCTCGATCCCGTTGCGGCTTGCCCCACCCTGCGCGAGGACGAGGCCGTGGCTTCGGCCGTGAAGGCGAAGCAGCACCGGGATGACGCTAAGGTCGCCGAGCTGGTGCGCTCGGGCACCTCGGCCGTCCGCCTGGTTTATCAGGATGGCGGGCAGCATAAGTCCTTCAGCTCTGCGTCCAACGGCTTCGGCGGTTCGGATGGCGGCGTCATGATGTTCGCCGCGCGCAGCAGCGCGAGGCCCCTCGAGAACGTGAGCCGTCCGGAAGCGCTGATGAACGGGCCGGAGGAAATCGTGCTGGAGGAGGGCGTCGCGCCAAAGGCGGCGCAGCCTGTGACAGCCGTCGCTTCGATGGCGCCCGCGGCCAAGCCGGCGGTAGCCGACGTGGTATCGACATCGTCGACGGTGCGTGACGAGGCGACAACGCCTGCGCCGGTTCTCGCCGCTGTCGGGGCGGGTGAGAGCGTTGCTCCGAAGAAGTCATTGTTCCAGCGCGTGATGTCCTGGGCGGACGCGCCCACGAAACCTGCGGCGCCGGCGGCAGAGGCCATCTCGCAGACGGTGCCCGCCGCGGCTCCGCTGCCTCCGCAGCGGCAGCAGTCGTCCAACAGTGGAAAGACGACATCAACCGACAAACGCGCGGAATTGCCCGCGAAGGATGCAAACGAGGCATCATCGCGCAGTGTGTGGCCGCTCTCCCTGTTCTAAGCCGGCAGGCACGTCTGACGAGGAATCTTCGGGCCGCTGTCGATTGACGGCGGCCTTTTCCTTTGGCGCTTCGCCCAGGGCGTAGCCTTGGCCGTGTCCCTGAAGCTGCCCTTATCTTTGGAGAGGATATGGCGCGCGTGCCTGTCGCGTTCTGTCCGCGGCGGTAAGCTTTTGGGTCGTGTTTCCAATGAATTTATATTTGGCCGTCACACTACGATAAGCTCTTATGGCGCATGACAGACTGTGCCTTGTCGCTCCCGGCCGGCGTTTCCGGCAAGAGGAACAGCTCCATGGTGGTCAGGACCGGTGTCCCCGTCGCAGCTTTAACCGTCGCTGTCCTCGCGATGGGGCAAGCGCTTGCCGCGCCCGAGAACGGTCAGGCGCCCAAGCCGGTAGCGACGCCGGCCGAGGCCGCGGTTGCGCCCGCGCCAAAGCCCGCAACGCCGGAAGCCTCCGTTCCATCACCCGGTCGGGACAAGGTGCGATTGCGGGCGCTCGTCCGCGAGCAGGCGTTGAAATCAGGCTTGCCGCCTCAGATCGCCGACGCGGTCGCGGAGGTCGAGAGCGCCTATAACATTTCTGCGTCAGGCAGTTATGGAGAAGTCGGGCTGATGCAGGTGTTGCCTTCGACTGCACGGATGCTCGGCTTCAGCGGCTCGCTCGCGGAGCTCGCCGAGCCCGCCACGAACATCCGCTACGGCATCACCTATCTCACGGGCGCCTGGAGGCTGGCGGGCGGCGATATCTGCACGACGGTCATGAAATACCGCGCGGGCCACGGGGAGACACGCTTCTCCTATCGCTCGGTGCACTATTGCCAGCGTGTCCGTGCGATCCTGACCGCCCAGGGCTATCCCGTCACGGGGGAGGTGCCGACCCCGACCTTCGGCGATCCGGTCGTCGGGGCGATCGGCCCCGTCGCGCGCGGAAAGACAGGACGCCGCAAGAGCCGGGTGAACTGGGCTACCTACGATTCCCGTATGCGCAACCTCACCAAGGTTGGCTCTTCGACTCTACGCATCATGCAGTGAGCCACGCGCCGGGCGCGGTTGGATATCCAGAAACGAGCGGAAACGGGGAATGCGACGCCAGTCGCTTGCGTCCCCTCTCCCGATGAGGGAGGGACAGGTGAGGGTTACGACGAATACCCGTAAAGCCCCCACCCGGACGATGCGCGCACGACCTCTCCTGACAGGGAGAAGCGACCCGCGCCGGGCGATCGCTCAGATGAACCGCCCGTGGCAATGTTTGAATTTCTTGCCCGAGCCGCAAGGGCAGGGATCGTTGCGGCCGACCTTGCCCCAGGTTGACGGGTCGGCGGGGTCCACCGCGACGGCTTCGGCCTGGGGCCGGGAGGCCACGAGCGTATCGCCGTAGCCCGCCATCTCCTCCTCGCCGCTGAACGGATTGAGGTGGTGGGCTTCCATCGGCGGCAGCTCGGCCTCGGGGGGCGGCGAGAACATCACCTCGACCCGCATCAGCTGTGTCGTCACCTGCTCGCGGAGCCGGCCGATGAGGCCATCGAAGAGCTGGAAGGCCTCGGATTTGTATTCGTTCAGCGGATCGCGCTGGGCGTAGCCACGCCAGCCGATGACCTGACGCAGATGGTCAAGCGTGGCGAGATGCTCGCGCCAGAGATGGTCTAGGGTCTGCAGCAGCACCTGCTTCTCGACGTAATTCATCACCTCGGGCGTGTTCTTCTCGACGCGCTCCGTATAGGCGGCGTCGACGGCAGCCTTGAGGCGGTCCCGGATCTCGTCGTCCGCGATGCCCTCTTCCTTCGCCCAGTCCTCGACCGGAACGGTGATGTTGAGCTCGTTGGTGATCGCTTCGGCGAGGCCGGCGACATCCCACTGCTCTGGGTAGGAGTTCTCCGGGATATGACGCGTGACAAGCTCCTCGGCGACGCCGTGGCGCATCTCGTCGATGGTCTCGCGCACCGACTCCTGGGCCATGAAATCGCGACGCTGCTCGAAGACCACCTTGCGCTGGTCGTTCATCACGTTGTCGTATTTCAGGATGTTCTTGCGCATGTCGAAGTTGCGCGCTTCGACCTTGCCCTGGGCCTTCTCGATCGCCTTGTTGATCCAGGAATGGACGATCGCCTCGTCCTCCTTCAGGCCAAGACGCTGCAGCATGGTGTCCATGCGGCCCGAGCCGAAGATGCGCATCAGGTCGTCTTCGAGCGACAGGAAGAACTTCGAGCGCCCGGGGTCGCCCTGGCGGCCGGAGCGGCCGCGCAGCTGGTTATCGATGCGCCGGCTCTCGTGGCGCTCGGTGCCGATGACGTAGAGGCCGCCGGCTGCCAGCGCCCGTTCCTTGAACCTGGCGATCTCGGCGCGGATCTCGGCCTCGCGGGCGGCCCGCTCCTCGCCTTCCGGCAAGTCCGCCAGTTCCTGCTCCAGCCGCATGTCGGCATTGCCGCCAAGCTGGATATCCGTGCCGCGGCCGGCCATGTTGGTGGCGATGGTGATGGCGCCGGGAACGCCCGCCTGGGCGACGATGAAGGCTTCCAGTTCGTGGAAGCGCGCGTTCAGCACCGCGAAATGCTTGGATGACTTGCCGGTCCGGGCGGCCTCGAACACCGGCTTCAGGGCGTCGGGCTTGCTGAAATCGATGTGCTTGTAGCCCGTCTGGGAGAGGAAGTTGGCGAGCACCTCCGACTTTTCGATCGATGTCGTGCCGACGAGAACCGGCTGGCCCTTCTCGGCCGCCTCCATGATGTCGCGGGCGATCGCCTTGTATTTCTCGCCGTCGGTCCGGTAGACCTCGTCATCCTCGTCGATGCGCTTGACCGGCAGGTTGGTGGGGATTTCCACCACGGGCAGGTTGTAGATGTCGAGGAACTCGTCCGCCTCGGTCGCGGCCGTGCCGGTCATGCCGCCGAGCTTCTTATAGAGACGGAAATAGTTCTGGAAGGTGATCGAGGCGAGCGTCTGGTTCTCGGGCTGGATCTGGACGTGTTCCTTCGCCTCGAGCGCCTGGTGCAGGCCCTCCGAATAGCGCCGGCCCTGCATCATGCGGCCGGTGAACTCGTCGATGATGACCACCTCGTCGTTGCGGACTATGTAGTCCTTATCGCGCTGGAACAGGGTGTGGGCGCGCAGCGCCTGGTTGACGTGGTGAACAAGCGTCGCGTTGGCGGCGTCGTAGAGGGAGCCCTCCTTCAGGAGGCCCGCGCCTTCCAGCAACTCCTCGATGTGCTCATTGCCGCTCTCGGTCAGCGAGACCGCGCGCTGCTTCTCGTCGAGATCGTAGTCCTCCCGCTTGAGCTTCGGGATCAGCACGTCGATGGCGTTGTAGAGATCGGAGCGGTCGTCGAGCGGCCCGGAAATGATCAGAGGCGTGCGCGCTTCGTCGACCAGGATCGAGTCGACCTCGTCGACGATCGCGAAATTGTGCCCGCGCTGCACCATCTGCGCGAGGTCATACTTCATGTTGTCGCGCAGGTAGTCGAAGCCGTATTCGTTGTTGGTGCCATAGGTGATGTCGCAGGCATAGGCCTCCCGGCGCTGGTCATCGTCGAGGCCATGGATGATCACGCCGACCGTCAGCCCGAGGAAGCGGTAGACACGGCCCATCCAGCCCGAGTCACGGCTGGCGAGGTAGTCGTTCACGGTCACCGCGTGAACGCCCTTGCCGGCCAAGGCATTGAGATAGACGGGCAGCGTCGCGACAAGGGTCTTGCCTTCACCGGTGCGCATCTCGGCGATCGCGCCTTCGTGAAGCACCATGCCGCCGATGAGCTGCACATCGAAATGCCGTTGGCCGAGCACGCGCTTGGCGGCCTCGCGCACGGTCGCGAAAGCTGGAACGAGCAAATCGTCGAGTGTCTTGCCGGCTGCGAGCTGCTGGCGGAATTCCTCGGTCCGGGCGCGAAGCTGCTCATCAGAGAGGGCCGTGAGTTCGGGCTCAAGCGCGTTGATGGCCTGGACCTTGGCCGTATAGGTCTTCAGGCGACGGTCGTTGGCAGAACCGAATATTTTTTTCGCAATAGCGCCGAGCATCGAGATTCTTTCCGGACGATCAATTCCGGCACGGGAAGGCATCCCGCGCCGTCGGTCACACGATTAACCCCCAAGGGGCGCCGGGTCCAGCACAACAGCGGGGACATGGGCGCCGCGCGATCGACTTTATCGCGCCGACCTTGATTTCGCCCATATCGCACGCCGATGTTTCGAAGCGGCGAAGCCCCGTGCTGTTCGGCGAAATGGGTGTATCACGAGGATCTGTCAACCCGGTTACTGCCAAACAAGCCTTGTGGCGCTATATATATATAGGCGCCGGCTCGCGGCCCGGTGGTCGCAATGCTGGGCGGGATGTCAACGAGCCCGTGCCATACCAGAGGCTTCCGCCAACTAAAGGTCTTGCCAAAAGGTCTTGCCAAGCAACGCGGCTTCGGCCACTCATGCAAGCCACTTAAGCTCAAAAGGCTGACGCCGTTCCTGCGGCTGCCAGCCCTCCATCGGCCCCTGGTCGCATCGCGGAAGCACCCATGAACCTTCGTCGCTTCTTTCTCACCACAGCCGCCACCGCCCTGATGGGATTGCCAGGCGTGGGCGCGCTTTCCGTTCCCGCCTTGGCCCAGGGCGCCGCGGCCCCGGCGGCTCAACCTGCCGCGCCGGCCGCTTCCGCTGCGAACCCGGACAAGCCGCTTGCCACTGTGAACGGCGTGGCGATCACGCAGCGGGATCTCGACGTGGCCAGCGAGGATCTGGGGGACCGGCTGCCGGCCATGCCGGAAGCCCAGCGCCGGACCTATCTGTTGAACTACCTCATCGACATGAAGATCCTCGCGCAGGCGGCTGAAAAGGCCAAGATCGGCGACACGCCGGACTTCGCGCGCCGGCTGGCCTACTTCCGGGACAAGGTGCTGCTGGATGACTACCTTGCGGCCGAGGTGAAGAAGGCGGCGACACCCGAGGCGGCCAAGGCCCTCTACGAGGATACGGTCAAGGGCATGAAGCCTGAGGAAGAGGTGCGCGCCCGCCACATCCTCGTGGAGAACGAGGCTGACGCCAAGAAGATCGAAGCGCGCCTCAAGGCCGGCGAGGACTTCACGAAGGTCGCCGCCGAGGTGTCGAAGGATCCCGGCTCGGCGAAGGAAGGCGGGGATCTCGGCTTCTTCACCAAGGACCGGATGGTGCCGGAATTCGCCGAGGCCGCGTTCAAGCTCAAGCCGGGCGAGATCTCGGCGCCGGTGAAGAGCCAGTTCGGCTGGCACGTCATCAAGGTCGAGGAAAAGCGCGAAAAGCCTGTCCCCACCTTCGACGAGGTCAAGGAGCAGGTCGACAGCTACCTCGCGCAGAAGGCCCAGCAGGACATCATCGTTTCCCTGCGCAAGGATGCGAAGATCGAGCGTCTCGACGAGCCGCCGGCGGCGCCCGCTCCTACGCCCGGCGCGCCGGCCCCGGCAACGCCCGCCGAGCCCAAGAAGCCCTGATTGGAACTGGCGGGAACAGCCTGTCAGATCACGCTTCGGTCGGCAGGCAGCCATGAACGCCAGGCTGTGTCTTCGACCTGATGATCCGGAAGTATGGCCTGCGCTCCATGCCGTACTTCCGTTCACCCCGTCCGCGCCGCACCTGCCGGCGTGCGTGTCCCCTCCCGATCGGCCCGACCATGGCAAAAGAACATCCCGTCTCGCCACTCGCCCCGAAGTCCGTTCCGGCCATGCCGCCCATCGCCGGTGTGCGCTTCGCCACCGCCGCGGCGGGCATTCGCTACAAGGGCCGAACGGACGTGCTGCTCGCCATCTTTGATGAGGGCACGAGCGTGGCGGGCGTGTTCACGCGTTCCAAGTGCCCGTCAGCACCGGTAGAATGGTGCCGGGACCGGCTCGCCGGCGGCAAGGCGCGGGCGCTCGTTGTCAATTCCGGCAATGCCAACGCCTTCACTGGCCGGAAGGGCCGCGAGTCGACGGCGCTCACCGCAAAGCTCGCCGCCGCCGCGGTCGGCTGCGCGGAAAGCGAGATTTTCCTCTCCTCGACCGGCGTAATCGGCGAGCCGCTCGACGCCACGAAATTCGAGGGGGTGCTGGCCGACTGCGCCCGTCGCGCCTCGCCGGAACCTTGGCTCGATGCCGCCAAGGCGATCATGACGACGGATACCTTCCCCAAGGTTGCTACGCGCGCCGCTGACATTGATGGCATCACGGTCACCATCAACGGCATCGCCAAGGGCGCCGGCATGATCGCTCCCGACATGGCGACGATGCTGTCCTACGTGGTGACCGACGCGCCGATTTCCGCCCCGGTCCTTCAGGCGCTGTTGTCCGGTGGTGTGAAAGGCTCCTTCAACGCCATCACCGTCGATAGCGATACATCCACCTCCGATACGCTCATCGCCTTTGCGACGGGTGCCGCGGCGGCTCGCGGCGCCAAGCCGGTCGAGGCGGTGGATGACCCACGGCTCGTCGCATTCAAGGCGGCTTTCGACGCGCTGCTGCTCGACCTCGCCCATCAGGTCGTGCGCGACGGCGAGGGCGCGCGCAAGTTCGTCGAGGTTCTGGTTCAGGGCGCCGTGGACGACGCGTCCGCCAAGCGCATCGCTTTGTCCATCGCCAATTCACCGTTGGTGAAGACGGCCGTTGCCGGCGAGGACGCCAATTGGGGGCGTGTCGTCATGGCTGTCGGCAAGGCGGGCGAGCCTGCTGAACGTGATCGCCTCGCCATCTGGTTCGGCGATATCCGCGTGGCCGTCGATGGCGAGCGCGATGCCTCCTACGACGAGACCGCGACATCGGCCTATATGCGCGGCGCGGATATCCGCATCACCGCTGATATCGGGCTCGGCGGTGGTTCGGCGAAGGTGTGGACCTG
The DNA here is from genome assembly GCF_018398335.1 of Chelatococcus sp. HY11. Taxonomy (NCBI): domain Bacteria; kingdom Pseudomonadati; phylum Pseudomonadota; class Alphaproteobacteria; order Hyphomicrobiales; family Chelatococcaceae; genus Chelatococcus; species Chelatococcus sp. HY11. The sequence continues at coordinate 2,829,650 of NZ_JAHBRX010000001.1, read as the reverse complement.
CGACCTCACCAAGGCCTATGTCGAGATCAACGGCGACTACCGCTCGTGAGTGTGAAGCTGACGCTCGTCGCGGCCTGCGCCCTCGTCGATGCTGACGGGCGCATCCTCCTTGCCCAACGTCCGCCGGGCAAGGCGCTCGCGGGCCTTTGGGAGTTCCCCGGGGGCAAGGTGGAGGCCGGCGAGCGGCCCGAGGAAACGCTGATCCGGGAGCTCAACGAGGAGCTCGGCATCACGGTGAAACAGGAATGCCTCGCACCGCTCACTTTCGCGAGCTACCCCTACGAGACCTTCCATCTCCTGATGCCGCTCTATATCTGCCGGCGCTGGGAGGGCATCGCCGCTCCGCGTGAGGGGCAGACCCTGAAATGGGTACGGGCCACGGCGCTGCGCGACTACCCGATGCCGCCCGCTGACGAACCGCTGATCCCGGTGCTGGTCGATCTTCTGCGCTGAGAAGCGCCGATCCCTCCTCACTGGGGAGGGTGGCGCCGCAGGCGCCAGGTGGGACCGATCGCGGTGGTCCGGCCGGAAGATGGCGATAGCCCCCGCGCTACCCCTCGTCGCCGGTCTTGATCTCCTTGGTGTTCAAGGCATCCGCCAGTCGCACCTTTGCGGAGCCGGGCTTCAACGGCTTTTGCTGGCTCTCGTGGGGCACCCAGCCCGATACCCAGAGGATGTCGAAGGTAGCGGGCAAGCGGCCGTCGTCATCGGCGAAGCGCTCGTAGTAAAGCGCGATGGCATGGGCGAGCGTCTGCCGCTTCAGGGGCTTGCGGCGGCGTTCGACGAGACTGTTCGTCAGGCCCATGGCGCGAAGGTCTCGCATCAGGCCGATGGGGTGCTCGTAACGCACCTTGACCGTGTCGATATCCGCGACCGGCAGGGCAAAGCCTGCGCGCTGCAGCAGCCCGCCCATGTCGCGTATGTCGATGAAGGGCGCGACGCGCGGGCTGACCCCGCCCTCGATCTCGCTTTCGGCCTCCGCTAGGATCTGGCGCAGTTCCGTCAGCGTGGAGCCGCCGAACAGCGCGGCGAGAAACAATCCATCCGGCTTGAGGCTGCGGCGGATCTGCACAAGGGATCCCGGAAGGTCGTTGACCCCCTGGAGCGCCAGCAGGGACACGGCGAGGTCGAAGCGTGCCTCCGCGAAGGGCAAGGCTTCCTCGTCCGCAACCACCGCGCTGCCTTTGCTTTGGCCGAGGGCAGCGGCGGTGGGCGCCGCCCGCACGATCCGTCCGGCCTGCCCCGAGGCCGCCAGAGCCGACGCCGCGGCGTCGGTCGGCGTGCCGAGATCCAGCGCCAGGTCGAACTCGCGTTTCACGGCGGCAAGCCGATCGACGAGATCCTCCGCGGCACGGGCCACCAGGAAGTCGATGAAGCCCTCGCGGTGGGCGCGCTCCAGGCGACGGCGGGCGAGGGCACGGTCGAAGACGAGGGGGGCGGCCATGGATGGTCCTTCATCCTGATGGAGCGAGGGGGCGGTGATGGCCCGCGTTATCCTGCGCTTCGGTCCGGCGGTCAAAGATTATCGCTGAATGCCTCCCCGGGCGTGATGGTCGGCTGGCATCGACGTTCCGCTGGCTGTGGGCCTTTGACGGCTTGCTCCGACGCCCTAAACTGAGGGGTGGGGGAGACATTGGCATGGCCGAATTCGTCAGGAGCGGCTGGCTGCGGCGCTCGGCTGAGGTGCTGCATGGGCGCGCTGGCGCGCTGGCGAGCCGCCTCGTCGGCCTGATCTATCCGCCGACCTGCATTGCCTGCGGGCACGCGACGGCCGAGCCGCATGGGGTTTGCGCCGCGTGCTGGCGCGAGCTGCCCTTCATCACCCGTCCCTACTGCGAACGGCTGGGCACGCCCTTCGCGGTGGATCTCGGTGGCCCGCTGCTGTCACCGGCCGCCATCGCCGACCCGCCTGTCTTCGAGAGGGCAAGGGCCGTCGCTCGCTACGACGGCACAGCCCGCGAACTGGTTCATCGCCTGAAATACGGCGATCGCCTCGAGCTTGGGAAAGCCATGGGCCGCATGATGACGACAGCGGGTGCAGAGCTGTTTGCTGAGGCCGCGCTCATCGTGCCAGTGCCGTTGCATCCCCGGCGCCTGTGGTCGCGCCGTTTCAACCAGGCCATGGTCCTGTCGCAGGAGGTCGCGCGGCGAAGCGGCCTGCGCTGTGACGGCCTGGTGCTCCACCGCCGCAAGAATACGCGGCCACAGGTCGGGCTCACGCGGGTGGAGCGCGCCGCCAACCTCCAGGGCGCATTTCTTGTGCCTGACAACAGGCGCCTGGCGGGCGAACGTGTTATTCTGGTCGACGACGTGCTGACGACAGGGGCGACCGCCAACGCGGCTTGCCGCGCTCTGCTGCGCGGTGGCGCTTCCCACGTTGATATATTGACCTTCGCGAGGGTTGTCGCGGAGGCATGATGGCACCTATATGTGACTAGAGCACAACTGTTGTGAAACGGCGTTCTGATATGCCTGATGTAACGATCTATACGAAGTCGTGGTGCCCCTATTGCCAGTCGGCGAAGGAACTGCTGGCCTCCAAGAACGTGGCTTTTGAGGAGATCGAGATTTCAGGCAAGGCTGACGAACGCGCGACGATGATTGCGCGTGCCGGAGGACGAAGCACCGTCCCGCAGATCTTCGTTGGCGATCATCATGTTGGTGGATGCGATGATCTCTATGCGCTGGAACGGCGTGGCGAGCTCGACGCATTGCTGGAAAACGCCTGAAGCTGGCGAGGACCGCCAGCGCCAGCCTTGCGCCTGATTGTATTTTCGGAACAGCCCTCGACCCGCATCATGATCCGCTACAAACTCGTATGTGATAAGAGCCACGGCTTTGAAAGCTGGTTCAAGAACAGCGACGCCTTCGAGGCGCAGGTCTCGCGTGGCTTTGTGACATGCCCGGTCTGCGGATCCGACAAGGTGCAGAAGGCGATCATGTCACCGAGCGTGGCGCGGACGGATCATGACCGTTCAAAGGCCCTTCCACCCACGGAGGCGACTGGCGAGGCAGGCGGTTCGAACCGGCCTGCGGTGCCGGCACCGCAGGCCGCATTGCTGACCGAGCGGGAACATCAGCTCCGTGAAATGGTACGCGCGCTGCGGCAGCATGTGGTTGAGAACGCCGCCTATGTCGGGGATGAGTTCGCCGATGAGGCCCGCCGCATTCATTCTGGCGAGGTTGAAGAGCGCGCTATCTATGGCGAGGCGACCGGCGAGGAGGTTCGCGATCTGCTCGAGGAGGGCATCGAGATCCTGCCACTGCCACCCGCGCCCGAGAAGGGCAACTGAGCTTCGTTTCTACCGTGCGAGCCGGCTGGCGGCATAGTGATGCAGCACGATACCGCTCGATGTCGCCACATTGAGCGAATCCATGGCTCCGGCCATGGCGATGCGAACCGTCTGTGTTCTGTCCAGAAGATCGACGGGCAGACCGGGCCCCTCCGCGCCGAAGATGATGGCGGAGCGTCGCGCGGGACGCGCCTCGTGGAGGGACGTCGTGCCCGACGGGCTCAGCGCGACAGATGTGAAACCGTTCTCCGCCAGCGCGGCCAGCATATCCTCGCCGTCGATGGCGCGCCCGTAGGGCACGACGAAGCACCCGCCTACCGAGACACGGATCGATTTCCGATAAAGCGGGTCGCAGCAGGTCGCGTCGAGCAGCACGGCATCGGCGCCAAAGGCGGCTGCATTGCGGAAGATACCGCCCATGTTGTCGTGATTGGCGATGCCGACAAGCCCGACAACCAGCGCCGCTGGCGGAAGCTGCGCGATGAGCTCCCGCGCATCCGGCGTGGATAGACGGCGGCCGATGGCGAGCAGGCCGCGGTGGATGTGAAACCCGACGATCTGATCCATCACCGCTTGGGCGGCGACAAAGACCGGCAGCCCGTCTGGCCAGGCCGTCCTGTCGAAACCTGGCAGCCGCTTGTCACTGATGAGCAGAGATTCCACCGCAAAATGCGGTTGGCGCCGGAGCACCGCCAGGACCACCTCGCCCTCGGCGATGAAGCGTTCGCCACGTCCGATCAGGTCTCGCTCCCGAACCGCGCGGTAGTCCGCGATGGCGGGATCATCCGGATCCTGGACGGGGATGAAGGTGGCCACAGCCTGTCGTTCCTGCCTCTGGAGCGTGCCGATTTCCGATTTGGCACCGTGACGCCGTCATTCCGGGGCGGGCCGAAAAGGCCCGAGCCCGGAATCCATGAACACGACGGGACACTGAGAAAGTGTCCATCCGGCGCGGATTCCTGTCCACCACCGTGTTCGTGGATTCCGGGCCCGCGCTACGCGCGTCCCGGAATGACAGCTTGTTTTCGGCGGGCCACAGCCGCTAGCCTCCGCTCTCGATCTCCTCGCGGAGCATTTCGAGGCGCAGCCACTCCTCTTCGGAAGCCACGAGATCAGCCTCGGCCTTGGACATCGCCTCCGTCGCCTTCGTGAAGCGCGCCGGATCCCGCGCGTAGAGATCGGGATCATCGAGCACGGCCTTCAATTTCGCGATGTCACGCTCCAGCGCGGCCATGCGGTCGGGCAGGCTTTCAAGCGCGTGCTTGTCCTTGAAGCTGAGCTTGGCTTTCGACGCGGCCCGTTCGGTCGGCTCGGAGCGTGGCGTCGAAGCCTGGTTCGCCGCCTTCCCGGTCGCACCGCCGTTGCCACGGGATGTGGCCTCCACGCCGGCGCCGCGCTGGGCGAGCATGTCGGTATAGCCGCCGGCATAGTCCTGCCAGCGCCCCTGGCCTTCCGCCATCAGCAAGGATGTCACCGTGCGGTCGAGGAAGTCGCGGTCGTGGCTGACGAGGATGACGGTGCCGCTGTAGCTGTCGATCATTTCCTCGAGCAGGTCGAGGGTTTCCAGGTCCAGATCGTTGGTCGGCTCGTCGAGCACCAGCAGGTTTGAAGGCAGGGCAAGCGCGCGCGCCAGCATCAGCCGGCCGCGCTCGCCGCCGGACAACTTGCCGATGGGCATGTTGGCCTGCTCTGGCGTGAACAGGAAGTCCTTGAGATAGGACATGACATGTTTGGGCGCGTCCCCGACCAGGACGGTATCGCTGCCGCCCCCCGTCAAGGCGTCACGCAGGGTGACATCGGGATCGAGGCCTGCGCGGCGTTGGTCCAGGCTCGCCATGGTGACATTGGCGCCGATTTTCACGGTGCCGCTGTCCGGGGCGAGTTGCCCCGTCAGCATGTTGATGAGCGTGGTCTTGCCGGCGCCATTGCGTCCCACGATGCCGATGCGGTCGCCCCTGGCAATACGGATCGACAGGTCGCGGACCACCGGTTCCGCGCCGTAAGCCTTCGAGATGTTGACAGCCTCGATCACCAGCTTGCCGGAGATATCCCCCTCGCTTACCGTCATCTTGACGTCGCCGACGGCGCGTCGGGCGTCCCGGCGTTCCTGACGCATGGCGTGGAGGGCGCGCAGACGTCCCTGGTTGCGTTTGCGCCGGGCTGTCACACCGTAGCGTAGCCAGTCGTTTTCCTGCGCGATGCGTCGGTCGAGTTTGTGCCTGTCGCGTTCCTCTTCCTCGAGGACGGTATCACGCCATGCTTCAAAGGCCGCGAAGCCTTGCTCCAGCCGACGTGTGGTGCCGCGGTCGAGCCATACCGTCGCGCGTGACAGGGTCTCCATGAAGCGTCGGTCGTGGCTGATGAGCACGAGCGCGGAGCGCAGCGAGCGGAGTTCGCTTTCCAGCCATTCGATCACCGGCAGGTCGAGATGGTTGGTGGGCTCGTCGAGGAGGAGAATGTCCGGTTCGGGCGCGAGCAGCCGCGCCAGTGCGGCGCGGCGCGCTTCACCGCCGGACAGGCGCGCGGGATCTTCCGTGCCATCGAGGCCGAGCTGTTCGAGCAGATACTGCGCCCGGTAGGTGTCGTCGCCGGGCGCGAGCCCTGCCTCGACATAGGCGAGCGTGTTGGTGAAGCCCGTGAGATCGGGCTCCTGCGGCAGGTAGCGCAGGGTCGTGCCCGGTTGCAGGAAGCGTTGTCCACGGTCCGGCGCGATAAGGCCGGCCGCCATCTTCAAAAGCGTGGACTTGCCCGATCCGTTGCGTCCCACAAGGCAAAGCCGTTCACCGGAACCAACAGACAGGGATGCCTGTTCGATCAGGGGCGTTCCGCCGAAGGTCAGCGCAATATCTTGAAGCAGCAGAAGAGGTGGGGCCATGGTCCCGATAGGGTTCGCTGAAATGGATCTTGCCGTCAGACTTTGTCGGCGGGAAACCGACAGAGTCGAGACTGGGGTGATAACGCCCGCGCGCTGCCATTGGAAGAGCGGGCGATACCGCGCGTCTTGCGCTGAATCGATGATTTATCGCCAAGAGGTAGCGTTCATCATTTGTCATCCTTATCATGATCGAATGGATTTTAAGGAATTGCAGTTGTTGATAGGTCCGTTGGTCGCGCGACGCGTAGTGTTGTCGCGTCCGGCGGTCCCGGCGAGTTGAGTTGCGTTCAGTGAAAGTCCAGTCCTTCAATCCCGCTCCGAACAGGAGATGCCGCAGCCCAGGTGCTGCGCCGGTCGGAGAGCGCGAAGCAAGCCTCACGGCCGGAGCCCAGCTGAGAGCCTGGGCGCAGCCGCGGGTTTGGCTGGCTGGCGTGGGATTATGTCTTGTGTCCTTCGTGGCCGCTCCAGGGGCGCTCAACGCGCAGTCCGCGGGAAGTGGCGCCGGCGCGTCCGGGCAGGCGGAGAAACCCGACAATCGCTCGTTCTTCGATCGCCTTTTCGGACGCAAGGCGGAGCCGGAGCAGCCACAAATTCCGGTGCCCGATGCGGTCCCGTATGAAGTGACCATCGATGTCGGTGGTGATGACGATACGCTTGAACAGCGGATCCGCGATGCCTCCAACCTCGAAGAACTGAAGAAAAGCCCGCCTTCCGGCGCGGAGGGGCTGGTGCAGCGCGCCTCCGCCGACCTGCCGCGGCTGTTCTCGACCATGGCGGCGCTCGGCTACTACGAAGCCAAGATCACCGTGACGGTAGCTGGCGTCGACGTGGACTCGACCACGGCCGCGGCCCGCGTCAACAGCGCCCGTCGCGCCGGGCCCGTGCCTGTCGTCATCAATGTCAATCCGGGCCGTCTGTTCACCTTCGGCAGCCTGAAGGGCGTCAATGCCGCCACAGGTGCAGCTGTCGATCCGCCAGAAGCCTGGGCAAAGCTGAACTTCGCGCGTGGTGAGCCGGCCGAGAGCAGCGTCGTGTTGTCCGCCGAGGCGGCGCTCGTCGCGCGTTTCCGCGACATCGGTCACGCCTTCGCCAAGGCGGTCAAGCGCGATGCCATCGTGGACTATGCCACCGGCCAGATGGATGTGACGCTGCGTGTCGAGCCCGGCCCACTCGTCCGCTTCGGCGATGTCAAGATTTCGGGCACCGAGCGGCTTAATCCCGGCTTCATCCGCCGGCGGGTGACCTTCCGCCCGGGGGATGTTTTCTCGACCGCCGCGCTTGATGATTTCCGCAGGGAGCTCAATTCCTACGACGTTTTCGATTCCGTGCGGATCCGCGAGGGAAGCGCCCTGAATGACGCGGGCGAATTGCCGATCGACGTCGAGGTGAAGGAGCGCCTGCCGCGTTTCGTGGGCTTCAGCGCCAAATATTCGAATACCGATGGTCCCTCGGTCAATGCCTACTGGGGGCATCGCAACCTGTTTGGCAATGCCGAGCGCCTGCGGCTCGACGCGACGGTCGCCGGGGCGTCCGGCAAGATCCTGGGCGCCGACGGCAAGGAGGTGCCTTGGCGCGAAAGGCTGGGCTTCAATTTCGGCGGCACCTTCGAGGTGCCGGGAATCTTCACGGTCCAGGATGACCTGATCGTCAAGGCCAACTACCTGCGCAACGTCACGGAGAACTATACCCAGCAGGGCTTCCTCGGGTCTGTCGGCGTCAAGCGTGAGTTCTCGAAGGAGTTCACCGCGCAGGTGGGCCTGAGTTTCGAGCGCGCCAAATTCACGCGCGCCTACAGTGACGTCGGCGGCGGCGGCAGCTACTACACCCTCGTCGGTATTCCGGTCGAGGCCACCTACGACACCACGGATTCGAAGCTCGACCCGACACGCGGCTTCAGGGTGACAGGCACCGTGACGCCCTATCCGAGCTTCCTCGGGTCGACCATCGGCATGACCTCGATGACGGGAACGGCCTCGGCCTACCTCAGTTTGGACACGGATTCCCGCTATATCCTCGCGGGACGGGTGCGCATGGGCAGCATCGTCGGCGCCGGTCTCTATGATATTCCGCCGCCCCACCGCTTCTTCGCCGGCGGTGGCGGCTCGGTACGCGGTTACGACTACCAGAGCATTGGCCCGAAGGACGCCTTCGGCCGTGTCATCGGCGGACGCAGTCTTCTCGAGGGCTCGGTGGAGATGCGTGTGAAGGTCACCGACACCATCGGCGTCGTGCCCTTTGTGGATGCGGGTGGCGCGTTCCGTGACAGCGTGCCGTCCTTCGACGACGACATCAAATATTCGGCGGGTATCGGGCTTCGCTACTACACCAGCCTTGGTCCGCTCCGCCTCGACGTCGCCCGTGGTCTGAACCGTGACAAGGGCGATCCGCCATACGGCATTTACATGAGTCTTGGGCAGTCTTTCTGATGCGACGAGTTTCATTTCCCATCCTGCGCGTGGCACTGACGGCCCTCATCGGGCTGGTCGTTGTCGTGGCGCTTGGGCTCGTCGTGCTGACGCGTACGGATTTCGGGCGCGCCGAAATCGTGCGGCTAGTCGAGCGTTTCGCCAGTAGTGACGGCATGACGATCCGGATCGGACGTCTGGAGGGCGCGCTTCCGGCGGAGATGCGGGTTCGCGACGTGACGATCGCCGATCCGCGCGGCGTCTGGCTGTCTCTGGATCAGGCGGATCTGCGGTGGCGTCCTCTCGCCCTGATCAGCGGGCGGCTCGATATCGAACTTGTGCGTCTCGGCCATCTCGACGTGGCGCGGGCGCCGGACATGCCCGTTGCGACGAAGCCGGCGGAGCCGTCCTCCGGCATGCCGCAATTGCCGTTCGGCATCGCACTGGAGCGCATGGATGTCGCGCGCCTGACGCTGGGTGAGCCGCTGCTCGGCGTGCCCGCTGCGCTCTCTCTCACCGGCATGGCCCGTCTGGTCGATCCGGCGCAAGGCCTCGTTCTGGACATGTCCGCGGACCGCGTCGACGATACGCCCGGCCGCGCGAGCATTCAGCTCAATTTCCGTCCGGACACGCAGCAGCTCAAGCTCGCGGTCGATGCGAGCGAACCGCCAGGCGGCCTTGTTTCCCGCCTTGCCGCCCTGCGCGGCGAGCCGCCCATCTCCCTCAGCATCAGCGGCGACGGTCCGCTCGACGACTGGAGCGGGCGTCTGCGTCTGACCCTTGGTGACAAGGCCGGCGCCGAAGGCGAGGCGACGCTGAAACGCAGCGGGACGTCGCGCGGCCTCGACGCCACGCTCCTCGCCGACGTGGGCGCGGTGCTGCCGCAGGAACTCGAGCCACTGGTCGGCCCCACCACCATCAAGCTTGATGCGTCATTCGCTGACGATGGCGCGGTCACGCTGCGTCATGTCGCGGCGTCGAACACCGCCTTTGAATTGACCGGCGACGGCGCCATCGCCCAGGGCGGAGCCGTGGCGGGAAAGGCGCGTCTCACTCTCGGCGATGCCGCGCCGTTCGCGGGCTTTCTTCCCAAGGTCCCCGGTCCGGATGGCCGCATCGTGCCGATGGCCTCCTGGCAATCTCTGGTTGCCGATGTGGCTCTTGGCGGCACGGTCAACGCACCCGAGGCGACGCTGAAGCTGGTGGGCCGCGACATTGGCGTGACCGCCGCCGGCAGCCGCTATGGCACGGGAACCGTCACGCTCAACGCGACGGCCCGGGGCGATGGCCCCCTCACGGCCGAGGCGACCCGGTTCGCCGTCAAGCTTGACGGCGTCGCTGAGGCCTTGTCGGCCAGTGACAAGGCTGTCGCGTCCGCGCTCGGGCCCCGGCTCACGCTGGCCGCTGAGGGAAGGGCTGAACGGACTGGTCGGCTCGATATCGCCTCTTCGCGCATCGAGGCCGCGCCCATCGTCGCGTCCTATGTCGGGCAGGTCGATCCGGTATCCGTCAAAGGCAAGCTCACGATCGAGCGCGCCGACATGGCCGCGCTGCGCGGCTTTGTCGAGCAGGACCTGAGCGGGCGGGTGCGGCTTGCCGCCGATGTCGACGCGGCCTTTGACATGAGCCGGCTGGTCGTGACCCTTGATGGCGCCGCCCAGGATCTGAAGACGGGCATCGCCATCGCGGACAACCTTCTTGGTGGGCGTGCGACCGTGAAGGGCACGGTACGCCGCGCTGGTGACGGCAGCTTTGGCTTTGAGACTTTTTCGGCCGATGCCGCCTATGTATCGCTGACCGCTGATGGCTCGGCGACGAACCAGCGGGCCAATGTCGTCGCCAAGGTCGCGCTTCCGGATCTGCAGCGTCTCGACCCGCGTGTGACCGGTCGCGGCGATATTTCCGCCAATCTGACTGGCAGCCTTTCCAAGCTCGACAGCAAGGCCACCATCCAGCTGCGCGATGCCAAGGCCATGGGGCGTCCCATCGAGCGGCTTGCCCTGGATATCACGGCGTCCGATGTGCTGAACGCGCCGCAGGGCGAGCTCAAGCTCGATGGCAGCGTCAACGGCAAGCCGGCGCGCGGCAGCGGCCAATTCGCGCGCAAGGCCGATGGCGCCGCGGAGGTCCGCGATCTCGATATCGCGCTCGGTTCGGTCGCGGTGCGCGGTTCGTTGGCGGCGACGCCGGCTTCACTGGTTACAGGCCAGTTGGCGGTGACGGCCGGAGATCTGCGCGACCTCGCGCCGCTTGTCCTTGCCGAAATTGCCGGCCGTCTGGAGCTGATGGCCAATTTTGATGCGCCCGGTGGCAAGCAGGCGGCCCGTATCACGGGCTCGGCGAACCGCATTGATGCCTTTGGCGTCACGCTGACCGATGCGAAGATCAACGCCAACGGGCGGGACCTCTTCAAGGCGCCGGCTTTCAATGGACAGGTGGATATCGACGGCGTCGCGACGGGCGGCCTCACGGTGTCCCGTGCCCGCCTCACCGCCGAGGGGCAGGGCAACACGACCGATCTCAACCTCAATGCCGTGGTGCAAGGGGCGGATCTCGCGACCTCGGCCCGCATCACGCCCACGGACGGCGGCATTGACGCCTTGATCCGGCGGCTCACCCTGTCGCGCGGCCAGACGCTGTCGCTGTCACCCGACGCGCGCATCAGCCTTCGCGACGGAACCGTCACCCTGTCCAATGTGGAAGTGCGCGCCGGATCGGGACGGTTGACGGTCGCCGGTTCGGCCGGCGAGCGGCTGGACCTCAGGGTCGCGGCCCGGGCCATCCCGCTGGCCATCGCCGAACTGTTCGCGCCAGGCCTCGGTGTAACCGGGGCGCTCAACGGTGATGTGACCTTGTCAGGATCCGCCGCTCAACCATCGGGCCGCTACAATCTCACCATCACCAATCTCACCGCGCCACAGATCAGCGACGCGGGTCTCCGGCCGCTCGGCGTCAATGCCGAGGGCACACTCGGGAACGGCCGTGTCAATGTGGACGCCCGCGTCACCGGTCTTGCGAATTCCAATCTGCAGATCACCGGCTCGGCTCCGCTTGGCGCGGGTGCGCTCGACATCGGCGTCAACGGCCGCATCGATCTCGGCCTGATGAACGCGCGCCTGTCGGCGGGGGGCCAGACCCTCACCGGGCAGGCCATCGCCGATCTGCGCATTCGTGGCACGGCGGCCGCGCCGGCCGCCGCGGGAACGATTCGCGTCACGAACGGGCGCTTTCAGGATGCCGCCAATGGCGTCACGCTCACCAATATCGAAGCCGTTATCAACGGGTCGGAGCGTGAGCTCGTCATATCCAGCTTGACGGCGAGAGCACGCAACGGCGGACAGATAACAGGCTCCGGGCGCATCGCGCTGGATCCGGCGGCCGGCTTCCCCGGGCAGATCGCCATCAAGGCGAATAACGCCCAGCTCATGGCGAGCCCGATCGTGAACGCGACCGCGAATGTGGATCTCGCCATCGCCGGCGCGTTGGCGACACGCCCGAGCGTGACGGGCTTCATTGAATTCTCGGCTCTGGAAATCACCCTGCCGAAGCGTTTCCCCTTCTCGGCGACACCGATCCCGGTGACGCGTGTCAACGCGCCTCCGGCCGTGCGGGCGCGCGTCGCCGCGGAACAGCGGGCAGCCGCCTCGCAGGCGGCCAATCCCTTCGCGGCGACGCTCGACATCCGCGTGGCGGCGCGCAGCGGCATCGTGGTGCGCGGGCAGGGCATCAACGCCCAGCTCGGCGGGCAATTGACGATCCGCGGCACGAGCGCCTCGCCGCAGGCCGACGGCGCCTTCACGCTGCGTCGGGGAACGCTGTCGCTGCTTGGCCGCCAGCTCACCTTCACCCGAGGCGAAGTCTCACTCGACGGCGACTTCGACCCGCGCATCAACTTCGAGGCGGAATCCACCGCGGCCGGGATAACCGCCCGTATCCTCGTGACGGGCAAGGCCTCCAATCCGCAGCTCGAGTTCACATCCTCGCCAGAACTGCCTCGGGATGAAGTGCTGGCGCGACTTCTGTTCGGCAAGCCATCCGGCAGCCTATCGACCGGGCAGGCGATCCAGCTCGCCCAGGCTTTGGCTGAATTGACGGGTGAGGGCGGTGGTCCGCTCGGCGCGATCGGTTCGTCGCTCGGTCTCGACTCGATCGATCTCGGAACCACGAATTCCGATGGTTCGGGCGGCGTGGCGGTCGGCATCGGCAAACAGATCAACGACCGCATGCGGTTGAGCATCAAGCAGGGGGCGACCCCGGAATCCAGCCGCGCCGCGATCGACATCGACCTCGGCCGCAACATCAAGCTCGAGGCCGAAGCGGGCGCCGGCGGCGGTGCCGTGGGCGTCGGCATGGAATGGAACTACTAGGTTCAATCGACATTCAAGTGTTGCCCAAGCGATAACCCCGTCATCACCGGGCTTGTCCCCGAAATCGGGTTTACCCGATTTCGGCTCTTCATAGGGAACCCGGCAACAGCCGAGTTCCTGTGATCCCGACAGGAAGGGCGCGTTGCCATCGGGATGGCCGGGACGAGCCCGGCCATGACGGCTGAGGATGTAGAATGTCGATTGAACCTGGAGCTCATTCCCTGGGCGCCGAACGCTCACGGTATCTCGGGGCAGCGAAACTGCCGTAGATCCTTCAGGCTGAAGGGGTTGATGATACTCGCGGCGGTGAGGCGCAGGGATGCGGTGCGTGAGCCAAGCGTGTAGCGCAGGATGAAGCGGTCAGGCGCCTTACCCTCAGGCTTTGGCGCTCCCGCCTCGATCAATTGCAGAAACGCGAAAGGGCCATGGAAGTCGAGGCTGCCCGGCTCGTTGTCAAGCCAGGGGCTGAGCTCGAGTTGCGCCGTCAGCTGCCCGTCTGCCGGTGGCCATTGCATGGGCCACAGGCGCGCCGGATCGTGCCGGTAGACGAGCGTCTGCCCTCCTATGGCGTAGGTCAGGGTCTCGGCTGCCGCATCGAGCCGCAGGGGTTCGAGGCTGAAGCGAACCGAAGGCGCGGCGGGATTATCCGTGAAGAAGGCATCGCGTATGCGCGCGGCACGCTGGAATTGCTCCAGCGCCGGGCGGTCGATGTCGAGTGCCATGCCATGCACGGGGTGGACCTGCCATGCCGGTGCGCTGGTATCGACGAAGGGCCGCAGGTAAGTCGTGAAGAACTTCTCCAGCCGCCCCTGCGGCCCGAAAAGCGAGGCGAAATCTTCAAGCGAGATCGATTGGCTCGCGCGGCCGGAGAAGGGATAGCGGTTGCTTGTGACGAGCCGGCAGAACGGCTCCACCTCGCGCCAGGCGGTCGCTACGCGGTCTTCCGTCGCGGCGGATGTCATGCTGGCAGCAGTATGCGCGATGTCGCTGGCAATCCGCGCTAGTGGCGCGGGAAGGCCAGCCGCGCTGTCGGCCAACTGTCCGGCGGACGAACCGGCAGACGGGGTGGGTACCGCGTCCTGCGGAAGATAGGCGGTTTCAGCCATCTGCCGGCCGAGAGCGCCGAAGCCGTCGATCGTCTGCCGCAGACGCGATGAGCCGCTGTCGCCCGTCGCGACGAGGTCTCTGAGCCATGCGAAGCGGGTGGTGACGGGTTCACCCGTCATGGGGGCGCGGGCCTGATCGGGCGCGGAGGCGCTGGCGGATGCGGGTTTTGGTGTCGTGGGCGGCGTGAGATCCGTTTCCTGGCTGGCCGATTGATAAAGCCGTTCCAGAGGGGATGCGGGGCCCGCAAGCTGTGTCAACTGCTGGCTCGCCTGCTGCAGGTTGTTGGCCTGGGTCACAGCGATATCGTCCATCAGCCCGTTCCATGCATCCACATAGCCGGTGAAATAGTCCTCCGCGATCTCCTGCTCCAACACCTTCGCGAGGTCGCGATTGTCCGGCCCCGTCGCGAGCGGAATGACCCACCCCTCCTTCGCGAGCGCGGCCGCGACCTCGCGCAGCGCGGGCGCGACGACCGTCAGAAAGCCGGCCCGTGTGTAGAAGGCGGGAACGCCCTCGCTCAACGGCTTGCCCGAGCGCCGGACGAGCAGCCGGCCTGCCATCGGTCCCGCGGCATCGATCAGCCGCCAGGCGGGCAGATCGGCAGCGCGCACCCGGACCTGCAAGGCGGTGAGACCCCGCAGGACAAGCGTATTGATCGACAGCGCCGCACGAGCGGCCGCAATCCGGGAGCCGTCAAGCGGTGAATGTGTCAAAGGGTGGACCATAAGGGCGCGGACATGGGCCGCCAGATGCTCTGAGGTGGTTTCATCGAGCTCGGGAGCAATCTCTCTCCCATGCATGTTAAGCCAGGCTCGGGCCTGATCCTGTCCGCCCGGGCTTTGCCCGCCGAGTGTGAGATAGGTTTTCAATCTGTCGAAAAGCGCAAGTTCCTCAGCGGGTGAGAGATTCTGCGGGCTCGCGACCGGCAGCTGAGTCTGGAGGTTGAGAAGGAGGCGAGGCAACAGGAGCTGCGCCTGCGCGCGATCATAGGCTTCACGATGGGCATCAAGAAGCACGTCGCGCGCGCCGGCCAGCGGCAGCCCCGCTCCAAGCCCAGCCACCACCGGCAAATTCGCCGACAGGCGGTCTAGGACAGGCAGGACACGCTTCAGGTCCGGCGCGTCCCCGCCAGCGTCCTTATCGAGTGCGCGGATGGCGCTGTCGCTGGCGGCGAGCGATTGTTCGATGTCAGTCAGTGTCTGGCGGGTTTCCTGGAGTTTGTCCCGCCAGACGAGCCCGAGCGGGATGCTCGCCCCGAGCAAGGCCAGCGCCGCCAGCGGTGCGAGCGTCGCTCGCCAGGCGGTTCGCCAGGGATGACGTCGGCTTGCAAGGCCGGCTTCAGGCAGGATGTCACGATAAAGGAAGCGCGCGGCGACGCCGAAACTCTTTGCTCTGGCTGCTATACTCTCCCTCGGACGGAATTGGGTGACATCGAGGGCGAGAGACCGGGCCGCGCCCCGCAGGAGGCGATCGCCGGGGAGATGGCTCTCCATGGCCGGGGACTGGACAAGCTGGACACCGCGCAGGACAGGCGAAAGCCTGCCGCAGTCGGGATGCAGGAGCGCCGCGGCGAATTGCGTGATTCGATCCGTCAGGATCGCGACCTCCACCGGAAATTCCAGGATGAGGCCGGTATGATCCGCCTGCGTGGCCATTCCCGCACGACGCACGCTGTGCCGGGCGAGGCGCAGAAGCATGGCCCGCAAGCCGTCGTGCAACGCCCGGATCTGCTCTTTGGCCCGCATACCTGTGGTGCCAGCCGGGGTCATGCCGGTGAGGTCAAGCAGCGTGACTTCGTCGAGATCGGCGCAACTCGCGTGGTAGCCACCCAGATTGTTGATGCCGGTTACGACGAGATAGGCGGGAAGGAAGGGGCCGGCGATCTGCGCCACTTGGGCGATACGGTCGCGCCATGCTTCCGCGAGGTTGGCGCGATGATCCGCCGTGGCGTCGAGGAGCGCCGAGGTGTTGAGCTCCAGGATGAGGCCGTTCAGAGGCTGCAAAGGGCGCGTCCGTCGGATAAGCTTGAGAACGCCCCGCCAGCGAGCCTCGCTTTCGAGGTCGTCCGTGTCTCTCGCTCGTGGCAGTCCATCGAGCGGGGCGACCACTGACAGAGCGAGGGCCTGCCGTCCCGACCACACCAGGGCGAGAGGGCCCGCCGAGCCCCCGGATGCCTGTCCTGCCTGGCGCTCTGCTTCCAGCCGCAGTCCCATGGCCTTGAGCAACTGGCTCGCCGAGTCTTGCGATGAGCCCAGCACCAGATACCACGGTGAGGCATATGCGACGGGCCGAAGGCCGCGCCAACGGCCATTGGCGCGGCGGAGGACCGTTTTGATATGGCAGCGAAGCGCCGAGAGATCCGCAGCTACGGCACGCTCAGCCGCGGCTCGGAGCCTGTCTGGTGAGCCGCGCCGTCGCCAGAGCAGTACCAGCACGGCCGCGACGGCCGCGAGACCGATCAGCCCGATCACAAGGATGCGTGGCAGCACGTCGGTGAACGGCTGCGCGCCAGCGATGGAAAGGGATGGCGCACCAAACCAGACGGCGACAGCGAGTTCGATCGCCAGTCCGAGCACGATGATGGCAAGAAGCCAGGCTGTCTTGGTCATGGGTCGCGGTCCTCATGGTCGAGAGGCTGGCAATGACGCACCCGCCGGGACGATGATCTCGACACGGCGGTTGCGGGCGCGGCCTTCAGGCGTGCTGTTGCTTGCTAGCGGCTCCCGATCGCCACGGCCCTCCGGCTGGATGCTGGTGCCGGCCGGCAGTTGCATGCGAAGGGCTGCTGCGACGGCTTCGGCCCGACGCATGGCGAGAATGGCGTTCGAGCTGATCTGGAGCGTATGGATCGGCTGGTTGTCCGTATGGCCGATGACGGTTAACGCGGACGGCAAGCCCTGGAGCGCGCCGGCGACGGATGAAAGCAGCTGACCGCCTGTCGCCGACAGAGTGGTGCTCGCGCTGGCAAAGAGCTTCCCGTCGATGAGTCGGACCACGGTGAAGCCGGGTTCGTCCACGATGCTGACCCGCCCTTCCAGGATCTCGGGAGCCAGCATTCGCCGGAGATGCGTGGAGGCGGTTTCGAGCGCTGGGGCGGGTACGGCCGCTACCACTTTGGATGGGCGGCGGCTGGGCAATACGGGTTGCTGTTGGGGGAGATCGGCTGCGACGCGCGGAGTTGGACGATGACTAGGTATCAGCAGAGCGGCCTTAGCCGCCGCGGCCTCCACTCTGCTCTTGAGGCTCGCGGTCATGGCCACGCCCGTGCCGAGGATGGCGAGCGATAGTGCGATCGCTATGGCGAACACGGCCCTCGATGCCTGCGGAGCGCGGTGCGGAGCGTTGACGGGAAGGGCGCGCGTGAGCATCTGTGCCCTTTGAATGTCCGCCGTTTCCTCAAGCATTCTGTTGAGATTGGTGCGGATGAGCGCGAGTTGCGCCGCGCCGTTCGGCAAGATGCGGAACTTGCCTTGGAAACCGAGCGCGAGACATAGGGACATCAGCGTGAGCTTGTCGGCGTTTTGCCTGGGCTCGCGCTCGAGCTGCGCCAGGAGATCAAAGAAGCGTTCACCGCCGCAGGCCTCGTTGAACATCAGGCTGACGAGCGTGTTGTGCGCCCAGGCATCGCCCCCGCTCCACGCGGCGTTGAGCGCCAGATCATCAAAGGTCGCGGCGAGGGCGTAGCAGACGATGGCCCGCGTGCTCACATCAAGCGCGCTTTGGGCTCCGATGCGTCGGATCTCACCGACCAGGCAATCTCGCAACGCGCCGACATCCCTGGGTGTAAAGCTCGCGAACCGCCCGGCCAGCCAGATCAGCGGTGCCGCCGAGGCGAGAACGGGGCTATGCGCGGCAGCCGCGAAAGCCCGCGTGACATCCGCGCTGGCCTCATCCAGACCGAACGGTGCCGACATCGCCGCGATCGGAGACGGGACGATCGAAAGGGCATCCGGAGATGTCGGGCCTGCCGGCGCAAATTGCTGCGCAGGGGGCGCTGGAGTTGCGAAAGGATTGTCGACGCGCATCCCGCCCTAGCCCCGCAAAGCCCAGATCTCGAGGACGAGGCCGGGGAATTCGCCTGTGACGTGCAGGGCGAGGCTCTCCGTCGCTTGAACCTGCTTCCACAGCGGGCTCGTGCGGTCACACTCGAAATAGGAGCTGCCCGGACGGAAGGGGATCTGCCGCGGCGCGACCGGCAACGGGCGCAATTTGACGCCTGGCAGCGCCGCGTTGACGAGATGCTGGATCTGATCCCCGGAGCCGATCTTCAGCTGCGCCGGAAGCCTCTGGATAAGAGTACCCGCCTCCATGTCGGCCCGCGCGGCCAGGATAATCGCCGCATCCGCGAATAGTCTCCCGTGCTGCAAGCTGAGATCATCGGTCGCTGCGAAGCGAATACCATCCCCCCCATCGACGAATGGGATAAGGACAGCGCCACGATCATGCACGCCACCGAGATAGAGGCGGATCGCGGCGAGAAGGGGCAGGAAGCTGCCCGCGGGATTCTCATGCTCGTAGCGATAGCTCTCGACCATCGGCTGCACTGACGGAGCGGCGGTTGTCAGCTCGCCGACAAGCCCGAGCAGGAACTGAAACACTGTCTCTGGGTGGTGGAGGCCATGCTGATTGATGTGCTGAAGCTGCAGGCGATGCCGGTTTACGCTTTGTAGCAGCAGGAGTTCGGCGGGCCCGGCCGTGTCCAGTCCTGAGCGCAAGCGGCCGGCGAGCCCCTCCGCGCTCTGGCTCAAAAGCCCCTCCACCTCGATGATCATCCGGGAGAGGGAAGGTGAAGCAGCGAGCAGGAGTGCCGGTGGGCTATGCAGATCATCAAGCTGTGCGCCTGTCGCGGCATCGACATCCGTTATCCGCGCCACAGGCAAGGCAAGGTCGGAAGGAGGCGCCCCCGGCTTGCCGAGCGCATAACGCAGGCGCAGCTTGCCAATATTGATCTCGGCTGTGCCGCCAGATGGGCTGTGCGTATCCAGGGCGGAGACCGTCGCGGTGTGGCACCGCGCCGACGGGGCCCTCTCTTCCGAGGCAGCGATCTCGATCGAGCCGGGACGGCGCAACGGCAACGTGAGATAGACGAAGGCTCCGTTCGCGGCCGGTGTCAGCGGCAGCGGGGCAAGCCGACCATCTCCGTCCTGAAGGGAAAAGGCGGTGCCGTCCTCGAAGACACCAGCACATTGGCGGAGGCCGAAATGGCGCGTCGCCAGCAGCTCGCGGTCGATTTCCATATGCGTCAGCCCCCATCCGAACGGCCGCAGGACATGGCAGCGACGTCGAATGAGCTGTTCTAGGTAGCGCGTCTCCTGCTGGAAATGTTGCGGCCGGATGAACATTCCCTCCGACCATGAAACCTTGCTGTACTCAGACATTTAATCGGAATTTGCCTTAAATTAACTGTTCATGGCCCCATTGGGAACGCCAGCGGAATGTTTTGTATGAGCGCACATCAGCGCGCGGGTTGAATATTGATGCCGGAGCCGTCAACCGCGATGGCGACTTTAACATCATTGCCCGGCTGCGTCTGAAAACTGCCGCGCCACTGCAATTTGTCAAAATGCGCGAAGCCCGCAATGACGCCGAGCGCGTTCGTCTGCGCTGCCAGCTTGCTCGTCACGGCCTTGCGAGCGCCTGGTGAAACTACCGTCGAATGGGTAGCCAGCAAACTATCTCCAAGCGTTTGTTTCCCTTTCACATATAGACCGTCGAAGTTCGCGTCCTGAAACGGCGTCAGCGATGAGAGTTCGAATATCTCAACGACGACGGGCGAGGCCCTGCCGTCATCATCCGGATTGACTGATGGCCCAGCGACGATTGTCGCGTCCAGCATTGCCGCCCGTGGCGGCCGGCCTGAAACGCAGCCGGCGAGAGCGGCGGAGAAAATGTATATCACAATAATTTCGAGCATATATCGCCGTGCAATTCCACCAAGGAGCCGGATATAGTCTTTTTCAGAACGGGATTTTTCTTCACCAATGCCCATGGTCTTGTCCGAGACGACCCTCTCTTTTATCCGTGATATCCGAAATCCCACGCGCGAGAATTGTGCGCGAACGTCGCGGCACAATCGGCACGCATGCGGCAGGTCCATATCGCTGATCTTCCCAGGCACATGTGGGCCAGCATCCGGAACGGCCTGCATGGCAGGCTCCATCCTAGATGCTTCGGATGCGACAATGAGTGTTTTTCGTGTCTCATTCCGTGCTTGGCATGGATCAATTATCGAAAATGGCTTCCAAATGAGAGTAAAACCTGTATCCCGTCGTGATGGTTCTCAGATGCATAATTTTATGCGAAATTATACCAGATATATTCCGCATATCTGGGCATTGTACGACGCGGATAGACGGATACTCTGGATGCCGGCTGCAGCAAGATTGGGCGACCTCGTGCGGCAAACATCGCCGCATTGTCACGCCCCGATTCACCCAGCGGCGCCCGTGCCGGCGCCCTGCGCGCATCCAGCCATGCCGCTGGCGTTGGTGAGGGGGGAGCCCAGTGTTCTGATTGGTGGCCTCCCGGCGGCACGTCTTGGCGATGTCACCGCGCCCTGTGTCATGGCCGGTTGCTTGCCAGGAGGACCGGGAATGATATCTGCTGCCTCGTCAACGGTATTCATCGGCGGGTTGCCTGCCGCGCGTGTGGGGGACGAGACCTTGCACGCGGCGTGCGTTGCACCGATTCCGGCGCCGACGGGGCGCATCCAGTCGCCCGGATGCCCAACGGTTCTGATCGGCGGCTAGTTATGCGCCTGGCACATTTTGAAGCCCTGTCGCCGCGTTGTCCAACCTGTCTGGCGCGTTGGCGCGAGGATGTCACTGCGTCCCCTCCCGCGCCGTTGCGACTGCTGCCTCAGAGCAATCGCACAGTTAGGGATGTTGTGGCGGGCGTCCTGCGTTGCCCGGAGTGCGAAAGCGGTTATCCCATTATCGATGGCTTGCCGATTCTGGTCACCGATCCGGCGCGCTTTCTGTCGGATCAACTCGTCTACACCCTTCTTCCCCAGGATTGGCCGGTTGAACTGCAAGGCTGGTTAAGCGGAGCGCTTTCCCAATCCGGCTGGTTCCCGACCATGCAGCGCCATCTCTCGACATACGGCTGGGATCACTATGGCGACAATGCGGGCGCGGCCGCTGCTGTCGCCGATGCGCAGCCCGGTGGTGTGCTCGCTTGTCTCGACGCCGGTCTCGATGGCATACACAGTCTACCGAAAGGGGCTGTTCTCGATGCGGGCTGCGCCTGTGGGCGCGCCACCTTCGCATTGGCCGAGCGCACGGATGCGCTCGTGCTGGGCCTGGATGTCAGTATCCCGTTACTACGCCTCGCTCAGCAAGCGCTGAGAGAGGGCAGGGTGACGTATCCACTGCGCGATATCGGCAACAGCTTCAACATCCAGACGGTCGCCGTGCCCCTTCTCCGTCGTGACTCCGTGGATTTCTGGGTCGCTGACATACATCACCCGCCCTTCCTCCCCGCGTCGTTCGCTTGTTTGGCCGCCCTCAACCTGCTGGACTGCTTGGCAGATCCCTTGCAGGCTCTCAGGGCGATGCGCGAAATATCGACCGACGGGGGCCTGACAGTGCTAAGCATTCCCTACGACTGGGGCGAGGCTGCGACGCCAATGAGCAAGTGGATAGGGGGGAGCAAGGGCGATGTTCCGCCGGATTGCGCCCCGGAATCCGTGCTGCGCAAATATATCACCGAACTGGGTTGGCATGTTCTGAACGATGTACCGCGCCATCCGTGGCGTTTGCGCATCCATCGCCGCTCCACGGTATGCTATGACAGCCATGTCTTGCTGCTGTCAGGATCGACGGCATTTCTGCGATGACGAGAGCGTCTGACGTATCTATCGCCGATAGATACGATAACAAAAATATATCTTCATATCAATTTATCTTTCTTGTGTATATCAGCGCATGATTGCGCTTTGTGCTCATATTATTGCAGAGAAGTTCCGAGGGGGTGCATTTACCCGAACGAGGTCATATCCTCAAATCTCACATCGATTTTTGTTGAGGGATTGAGTGTATGTCGATATATCTCAAGCACGATAAAATAAAAGGGTCAGTCACAAATCCGGAATTTAAGGGGACTCTTGAGCTCACAAGTGTGGAATGGGGTGTTGGGCGGTATATCGGCCAGAGGGTCGGAAATGCGGCCAATCGCGAAGCTGGTGAGGCGACGATCAGCGAGGTGCACATCCGGCGGAAGGTGGACGGGAGTTCGCCGACGCTGTTCGAGCACGCATCGAAGGTCAAGGACGCGTCCAAGATCGAGTTGATCTTCCTGGCGTCTGGTAACTCCACGTACCTCACAATCCAGCTCGAAAACGCCATGCTTTCCTCCTATTCTTTCACCGGGCGCGGTGACAGCGAAGACGAGGAGAATTTCTCAGTTTCGTTCACGAAGATGGAATATAAGTATATCACACGCGGTGCTGACAATAAGCCCGGAACAAATATTGTCGGATCTTTTGATGTCGCTGCCGCGGCCTGATAGCGCTTCATGATGAGCGCGGTGGAATCGTGGATCCGGCTCGAGGGGCCGTTAGGGGAGGGGTGTCTCCATCCCTACGCCTTTCGTTGTGAGGAAGGGCTGTCGCGCCCTTTCGATCTGCTGATTGAAGCGCTGTCATCGCAAGACGTTATCGAGCCTGACGTTGTGCTGGGGCGAGTTGTGACGGTGTTCGTTGCTAACCCTCTCGGGCAGGAGCGTGTTTTCTCGGGTGTCGTGCGGGATTTCTGGCTTGACGGTATCATAGGTCGTGGCCAGCGCCTGGTTAAGATGGCGATTGTGCCGCGCTTTGCTTTGCTACAGCATGCGCGGGACAACCGTATCTTTCAGAGCATGACAGTGGTCGATGTCGTGAAACGTATCCTCCATCGGGACAATGGTCACGACGTCGAATGCGCGCTGTCCATACGCCGAAGTTCACGCGAATATATTGTCCAGTATGGAGAAACGACCTTCGATTTCGTGGAGCGGCTCCTGGCTGAGGAAGGATTGTTCTACTATTTCCGGCATGAACGCGGCCGGCATGTCATGGTCATCGGCGACGACGAGACCGCGTTCATGGATCATCCGGATGGCGATTTGCATTTCAGTGCCAATGTGCCGGTCGGCGGCGGCCTGAGCGCATGGCGGTCGGGATTCGTGGTCCATGCCGGTCGCTACACGCTCGGCGGTTTTGACGAGCTGAAGCCCGCCGCGACTGTCCGCGAGACCGCGACGGCGCGCCACGCGATTGAGCCGATGGGGACCATCGAGTGGTACGACCATCGCGGCTTGCCCCTGCGTGACGGAGAGGCGGCTGCCGCTGTTCGTCGCGGCATGGAGCGCGAGGAGATGAAATTTCAGAGTGCGTGCGGCGATAGTCTCTATGCCCGGCTTGCGCCTGGGATGCGCTGCAAGATTGCGGCCCACCCGGTGCGCGCTGAATGTGGCAGGTCTTGGGTCGTGGCGAAGGTCAGTCACGAGGCTGTGGCGGGGGCGGCATCTCCGGATGGAGGGGAGACCTTTTATCGCAACAGCTTCAGCGCCTTGCAGTCGGATTCGCGGTTTCGGCCTCCAGTGAAGGAACCGCGGTGCATGCCGGGTCTCCAGACAGCAACCGTTGTCGGCCAGGCAGGCGAAGATATCGTTTGCGACGAGCATGGACGTATAAAAATCCAATTTCATTGGGATCGCGATGGAAAGAAGGATGAGCATAGTTCATGCTGGGTGCGCGTCATGCAGCCAGCGGCGGGAAATCGCTGGGGCTCTATATTCATCCCAAGAGTCGGGCAGGAAGTCGTCGTCCAGTTCTTGGAGGGAAATCCCGATAGGCCATTGGTTATAGGCGCGCTCTATAACGGCGGCAATCGCCCACCATGGGATTTACCAGCGGCGAAGACGCAGTCAGGTATCGTGACGCGGACGACGCCGGGCGGTCAAATGACCAATGCCAACGTCCTGCGTTTTGAGGACAAGAAGGGCAGTGAAGAGGTCTGGCTCCGGGCGGAGCGCGACAGTCGTCGCGAAACCGTCCATGACGAGGTCGTCACCGTTGGACATAATCAATCGATCAGTATCGATAATGACCGAAAGTTGACGGTCAACAATGGCAATGAGACGGTCATTATAGCGAAAGGCAACAGAAGTGTCTCGGTTTCGGAGGGAAAGTACGCCCTGAAAGCGGCTGAGTCTGTTGTCTTGTCTTGTGGTGACAGTTCAATCGAGATGTCGCCGACAGGAGTAACAATCAAGGCTGGAGCGGTTACGATTCAAGGAAAGATGAAAGTCGATATCGACGGCGCTGTGACAAATGTCAAAGGAACCTCATCTGTCGTCATCGATGGCGGTATCGTCCGTATAAATTAGAACGAGATGCGTATATAGCATGTGATTGACCGTATATTAACGTAGGCGAATTTGTGAACTTCGATAATTTGTTCAAAATCGCGAATATATGTCCGGCTGCTTGCGTCGCTGAGGCAGGGCTCATTGATCCGGCGTTGTCGTTCAGCCTGGACGCTGCCGCCACGTCTCGGGCCTTTATTGCCCGGCTGGTCGACGCTGGTCTTTGGACTGACGCGATCCGCTTCCTGGCTTTCGCCCTTCCAAAGCGGGAGGGTGTGTGGTGGGCCTGCCTGTCCGCACGTCGTGCCCTGCCCGATGGGCTTAGAGGTGAGGGGGCGGAGCAAGCCGCGATCGCGGCTGCGGAGGCTTGGGTGTGGGCACCTGTCGAGGATACGCGTCGCGCGTGTCTCGCGGCGGCGGAAGCTGTGGCATGTGATGGGCCCGCGGGCTATGCCGCGCTCGCGGCTTACTGGACGGGCAATCTGGCGCCGCCGGATAAGCCGGAGATCCCGCCGGACGGGCGATTGGCACCGACGGCGGTCGGGGCAGCTGTGCTGCTGGCCGCGGTCGGCCGCCGCGGCGCGGAGATCGAGGCGCACTATCGCCTCGCGGTCGCTGAGGCGCTCGACATCGCGCGCGGTGGTGACGGCCGCGCTCTTGGCCCGGCCGCACCCGAGTGTCCCGGATGAATGTTCCCCCCGTGGATCTAGATGCGATCGTCGCTTCTTTTGCCGGCGAACAGCCAGCTGGAGTCGATGTGCGAGCCGACGCCGCGACCTCCGCGAATTACCATGAGCTCAGAGACGCTCGAGCGGCGGCTCGCGCCGTCGAGCGCCGCGCGATGTACGAGAGCGAGGAGGGCAGCGCCAACGCGTTGGAGGCCATGCAGGCATGGCGGCGCGTCGCCGCACAGGCGATGCAATTGCTTGGCGGTGTCAGCAAGGATCTCGAGGTCGCTGCCTGGTTGAGCGAGGCGCTACTGAGATTGCAGGGATTTCCCGGCCTGCGCGATGGCTTTCGTATCATCGCCGGGCTGGTCGAGACCCATTGGGAGAACCTGCATCCCCAGCCGGATGAGGATGGGTTGCAGCGCAGGCTCGCCGCCATCGCCGGACTGAACGGTGAAGGCATGGAGGGAACGCTCGTCGCGCCGATCCGTATGGCGCCACTGGTGCCTACCGAGGCAGGCGCCTTCGCACTATGGCACTATGAGCGCGCCGCCCGGATCGAGCGGCTGACCTCTGCGTCCGCGCGCGAAGCCGCGCTAAACGAGGCCGGCTTCTGTCTGGAAACGGTGGCAACGGCGGCGCGTGCCCTTCCCCGGGGCCGGGGCAGTGAGATCCACGCCGCCGTCGTCGATGCGCACGCCGCTGTGGAGGCCGCGGGAGCAGCACTTGACCACGCGGCTGGAGAAGCGGCGCCGTCCCTGCGGCAGATATTGAACGTTCTGGAGGAGGTACGCGAGGCGTGCTGCTATCTCGGCCTTGCTCCGGAAAACGACGTTTTTGACGCCGAAGAAGAAGGCCCCTCAGTGGGGGCCGCGCAAGCGGCGCGTGATGATTGCCCGGCAAAACAACACCGTTATGCCAGCCGCGAAGCAGCCATCTCGGAAATCCTCCGCATTGCCGCTTACCTCCGCCGCGTCGAGCCGCATTCGCCGATCTCCTACACACTGGAGGAAGCCGTACGCCGCGCGCGCCTGCCATTGATGGACCTCCTGCCGGAGTTGATCCCCGACAGGGAGGCGCGTCGCCTGTTTCTGCTGGCGGCTGGTATAGGACCTGTTGATGACGGCGAATAACGGGCGGGGCGAAACGTGCGTTAGCAAGAAAGCGTCCGAAGCGGCGTAAGGAGTTCGTAATGGCAGATGGAATTCATCAAAAACTGGCGCGTGTGCGTAAGCCGCGCGTTCATATTACATACGATGTCGAGGTCGAGGGCGCGGTTGTCCAGAAGGAGCTGCCCTTTGTCGTGGGCGTCATGGGCGATTATTCCGGCGATGCGGCAGCCTCTCTCCCGCCCCTGCGGGAGCGCAAGTTCGTGCAGATCGATCGTGACAATTTCAACGATGTCATGGGGCGCGTCGCGCCGGCGCTCTCCTTGCGCGTCGACAATACCCTGACCCAGGAGGGCGATAGTTTTTCGGTCAATCTTGCCTTCCGCACGATGGACGATTTTGAGCCGGCGAACGTCGTCGCGCAGATCGAGCCGCTGCGGCGCTTGCTCGAAGCGCGCAACCATCTGCGCGATCTCATGGGAAAAATCGACCGTTCCGAGAATTTAGAGCTTCTGCTTGAGGATGTCCTGAAGAGCGAACAGAAGATCCTGGCTCTGTCATCGGAACTCGGCATCGATAAGCCGGACAGCGCGAAGGAGTAGTCTCCATGTCCGAGACAGAAACAAAAGTTGAAGTTCTTTCGCCCGAAGTCACCGATAGCGGCATACTTGGATCGATCGTCATCGCGACGCCGCAGACGCAGCCTGATCGGACGACGGAACTGATGCGCACCCTGATGCACGAGGCGATGCGCGGCACGGTCACCTACGACCGCAATCTCGTCCAAACCCTGAACTCAGCAATCGAGCGCATTGATCGTGAGTTGTCGCGGCAGCTGGCGGCCGTCATGCAGCATCCCGCCTTCCAGAAGCTGGAAGGATCCTGGCGCGGCTTGCATCACCTCGTCACGAATTCTGAGACGGGGAGCAATCTCAAGGTCAGGATGATGAATATCACCAAGCCTGAGCTGCATAAGTCGCTGACGACAGCGGTTGAGTTCGATCAGAGCGTGATATTCAAGAAGATCTATGAAGATGAGTTCGGAACGCCCGGCGGCGAGCCCTATGCGGCCCTGATCGGTGACTACGAGTTCTCGGCCAGCGCCAATGATGTGGAGACTTTGATCTGCATGGCGCAGGTTTCAGCCGCGTCTTTCGCTCCCTTCATCGCGGCGGCGGCCCCGACCATGTTCGGCCTGTCGGATTATACGGAGCTCTCTCGGCCGCGGGATCTCTCGAAGATCTTCGAGAGTCAGGAGTATATCAAGCTGAGGAGCTTCCGCGAGAGCGACGACGCGCGCTTCGTCACGCTCGTCATGCCGCGTGTGTTGGCCCGGCTGCCCTACGGCCGCAACGGCAGGGCGACCGAGGTGTTTGATTTCGATGAAGCCGTCCGCGAGGTGGGAGGGCCGGCGCAGCCGCTGTCGCACGGGCAGTTCACCTGGATGAACGCCGCTTATGTGCTCGGCACGCGGCTGACGGATGCGTTTGCCGCCCACGGCTGGTGCACGGCTATCCGCGGCGCGGAGGGCGGCGGCAAGGTCCGGGCCTTGCCGAGCTATGCCTTCGTCAGTGACGACGGCGATATCGACCAGCAGTGTCCGACGGAAATCGGCATCACCGACCGGCGCGAGGCAGAGCTGTCGCGGCTCGGCTTCCTCCCCCTGTGCCACTACAAGCACACGGACTACGCGGTGTTCTTCGGCGCCCAGAGCCTGCAGAAGCCAACGGTCTATGACCGGCCGGAGGCGACGGCGAATGCGGCGATTTCGGCGCGGCTTCCCTATGTCATGGCCATGTCGCGCTTCGCGCATTTCCTGAAGGTCATGGCGCGCGACAAGGTTGGCTCTTTCGTCGAAGCAGGCGAATGCGAGGCCTGGCTCAACCGCTGGATCATGAACTATGTCAACGGCAACGAGGGCGCGACGCAGGACGTCAAGGCCAAGTATCCGTTGGCTGAGGCCAAGGTGTCAGTGCGGGAAATACCGGGGCAGCCCGGCTCCTATCACGCCATCGCGTGGCTGCGTCCTTGGCTCCAGATGGAGGAGCTCACGACGTCCATGCGCCTCGTGGCGCGTATCCCGCGGATCGAATGAGCCGCATGGCGGCGCACGGGGGCGAGGGTGGTGACACGGAGCGCGCGCGCCTGCTCGGCGAGCTGGCGCGCCTTGTCGCGTGGATCGACGGGAGGATCGGGGTGCAGCTCGACGCGGTGCTGCAGCATCCCCGTTTTCAGACGCTTGAAGCGGCTTGGCGCGGGCTCGCCTATCTTGTCGGCCATTGCTGTCGGCATCGTTCCATCATCGTGCGCATGCTTGTGATCACGCATGATGAGCTGGCAAAGGATGTGGCGCAGGCCCTGGAGATCGATCAGACGCAGATCTTCCGCCTGATCCATGCTGAAGGGTTCGACATGCCGGGGGGGCTTCCCTATGGGCTGCTGCTGGCTGACATGCCGGTGCCGCATGCGCCGCGACATGAGGGGCGTTGTGACGATCTTGGCTGGCTGGCGGGGCTCGCGGCTGTCGGCGCTGCCGCCTTCGCGCCTGTCATCGTCCCTGCGGCGGCCGGCCTCTTCGGTATCTCGTCCTTCAGCGAGATGTCGGCGACCGGCGACATCGAGGCGTTGCTGGCGGACGGTGACCACAGGCGCTGGCAGGCGTTGCGACGGTTGGATGAAGCGCGGTTTCTTGGGGTCGTCGTGCCGCGCGTGCTTATGCGCGCGCCTTACCGTGATGACGGCAGCTTGTGTCATGGCTTCTGCTACGCCGAGAGCCTGGCGCGTGGTCATGATGCCTTCCTCTGGGGTAGCGGCATCTATGCCTTCGCCGCCTGTGTCGCTGACGTGTTTGCCCGGCATGGATGGCTCGGCGACCTCACCGGAATTGGCAGCGAGGAGGACAGGCGCGGGCTGATCGCCGACCTGCCGCAGGGGCCATTCGGTCTTGGTCATTGCGAGGGCGATGGCGTTGGCTTCGAGCGACGCGGGGTCGAGATTAACCTGTCCGACCATCTGGCGCATCGACTGGCCGATTGTGGCTTCATCGTTCCCGTGCCTTGCGCCTACAGGCCGTGGCTCGCCATCTTCGATTGTCCTTCCCTCGCGGTCGGGACTGCGCGCGGACGGACGCGCGCGGCGGACAGGATCGCCGGCATGCTGCCACATATCCTGAGCCTTTGCCGTTTCGCGCATTACATCAAGGTCATCGCCCGCGATCGCATCGGCAGTTTCACGGATGTTGAACGCTTCGAGGATTACCTCGGCGGGTGGCTGCAGTCCTATTGCATCGGTAATCCCGATGCGACGCCCGCGCAAAAGGCGCGTTACCCGTTGCGGGAGGCGCGGTTGCGGATCCGTGCGCTTCCCGGCCGTCCGGGAGCGCTCGCCTGTGTCATCCATCTCGTTCCGCATATCGAACCGCGGCAGGCCGTCGTCGGTTTCGATCTCTATACGGAGTTCGAAGGGCGTGTCGATAACCGGGCGCGGCCGGCATGAGGAGCTACCCGGATCCCATCAATTCCGTTCCGATGAATGCACCTTCCATGAATGCACCTTCCATAAATTCCAGTCCGGCCAATTCCACTCCAATCAATTCCCGGCGCCAGATAGGCCTGGCGGAGCATTTCGCTGCGTCACTCAAGGAGCGGCTGGCTGTCGATGGCATTGTCCATGTGGATTTCATGCGCCTGCGCGATCGGCTGCGGAGCGACATCGAAATGGTGCTGAACACCCGGCGGCCATCTGTTCCTCTGCCGTCCGCTTTGCCGGAGTTGCGACGCTCGCTTCTGTCGTTCGGGCTCTCCGAGCCGTATGGCTCCGGCCTTGACGGACCCGGCCATGAAGGCTTCCGCCAGACAATCGAGCAAAGCCTGCCCGCGATCCTGCCACAGCTCATGTCCGTTCGCGTCGAGGCTGTCGCTCAGGGCGACAGCGAGGACGCCTGCATCTGCTTGCGTATAAGTGCCGTCATCGGTCTGGCGCGCGGCTCGCAAAGGCTGATGTTCGATACCCGCTACACCGTCGATACGGGCCGATTTACAGTTGAAAGCGTCGGGGAATGACCAACGACTTCCTGCGCGCCTATAGCGACGAACTTGCCCATCTTCGCCAGGCGGGGCAACGCTTCGCGGCCGCGCATCCGGATATCGCCGGTCGCCTGCGCTTCAGCGCCGAGCAGACCGATGATCCCTTTGTGGCTCATCTGATGGAAGCCTTCGCCTTCCTGACGGCGCGGCTGCGGCAGAAGCTCGACGACGACCTGCCGGAGTTGACGGATCCTCTCCTGGAGCGGCTCTATCCGCATCTCACAGCGCCTGTGCCTTCCACGGCGATCGTGCAGTTCAAGCCCCGGCCCGATCTGACCGCGCCCTATCACATTCCGGCCGGCGAGACTGTCGAGAGCGAGCCGGTGGACGGCCAGCGTTGCCGCTTCCAGACGGTCTATCCCGTCGTGCTGTGGCCGCAGACCCTGGTCTCGGCGGATCTCGGCGGCTATGGGCAGGCTGCGGGGGCGATGCCGCCGGCTTGCGGCGCCCGTGGCATGCTGAGGCTGACCTTCGCGCCACTTGCCGGGGCAGCCGCGCCGACGGCGTGGCCGCACAGCCTCCGGCTTTTCCTGTGCGGCACCCCGCAGGAGGCGCGGCGTCTCTATGCGCTCCTCAACAGGGAGATCGTCGCCGTGGGCTTTCGCCCCCGCCGCCCTGGCTCTCCCCCCGAGGGCGAGGTCATGCGGTTCGCCGACCCGGACTGTGTCTCGCCGGCTGGACTCACGGCCGATGAGGGCCTGATGCCTTACGGCCGGCAGTCCCAGCTCGGCTATCGGCTCCTCAGCGAATACTTCGCCTGTCCGGACAAGTTCATGTTCCTCGACATTGCCTTTCCAGCCGCGCTGGCCGGGCAGATGGCGGAGCCGGACATGGCCGGGATCGAGATATCGCTTCATCTCAGACAGTGGCCCGCAGCCATTGAACGCCAGTTATCGGCCGAGAGCTTCGCGCTTGGCTGCACGCCGGTCATCAATCTGTTTTCCCACAGCGCCGAGCCGCTGCGGATCGTCCATGGCATGGGCGACCACCGTGTCCTGCCGGACGCGCGTCGCCCGGAAGCCTTCGAGATGTACCGCGTGGATACGGTTGAGATCATTCGCCGGGACGGGAAGGTTGAGCGCTGCGCGCAGCTGTTCTCGGCTCCCGAACGGGAGGGGCTCTTCTGGCAGGCACATCGCCGCGCCAATTTCGGGGGCGATGCCAGCGAAATCGTCCTCTCGCTCGTTGATGGCGAACGCCGGCCGCTGGACCTCATGGGATCGACACTCGCCGTCTCGGGGCTGTGCAGCAACGGTGACCTGCCGGCACGGCTGCCTTTTGGCGGGGGACGTCCCCATCTCATGCTGGCGGCCGGGGCACCTGTGGAGACCGTGACCTGCCTCACGCCACCGGCCCAGGTGTTGCGCCGCCGCGGGGACGCCGGCAGTCATCGCCGGCTCATATCGCATCTCGTACTGAACCACCTTTCGCTGTCAGGCGACGATGACGCGCTCGTGGCTCTCAAGGAAATTCTTGCGCTGCACGATCTGCGCTGCACGGCTGAGAGCGGGGCCGCCATCGCGGCCTTGCGCGGCCTGGCCGCGAAGCCGGCGGTCGCGCGCGCCCCCGGTGGCCATGGCGCGTTGTGCCGCGGCCTCGACCTTGTCGCGACATGCGATACCGCCCGTATCGACAGCGGGGAGGCGTTCCTTCTCGCGACCGTCCTGGAGCGTTTCCTCGCGCTCCACTGCGGGATCAACGCCTTCACGCGGCTTTCACTGGCCGGCCACGGCGGCGAGATCGTCAAGACATGGCCGGCGCGGGCTGGCGAGCGGATCATTCTATGAACAGGGATGTGGTGGCCGCTCTCCGCGCTATCGGGCTCGATGCGATGTCCTTCGTGGAGGCCATGCGCTTCATCGAGACAGCTGTTGGGTCCGATATCTTTTCCAGGCACGTGATCCTGCGGGGCAGCACGCGGCTTGGCTTTCCGGCGGCCGAGTTGGAACGGATCGAGGCAACGCCGGATGGCGATCTTGCCATGACCGTCGCGGCGATGGGCCTGACGGGAGCGCTCGGTGCGCTGCCGATCGTTCAGACTGAAGCGCTCCAGCGCCTCATGCGCGCCAAGGATCTCGGGCTTCGCGATTTCCTCGACATCTTCAATGATCGGCTGTTGCATCTCCTTTACGAAGTGCACGCCAAATACCGGCTGCCGGTTGCCTATGGCCGCCGGGAGAGGGCCGCCCCAGATTCCATCACAGAGGTGATGCTGGCCCTGATCGGGCTAGGGCTGCCTGGCCTGCGCGGCCGGCTCGGCCGGGACGACGAGCTGCTTCTGCCTTTCGCGGCGGTGTTCGCGCGGCCCTGCCGCGCGGCGGGTGATGTCGCCGCGGTGATGGCGGCCATAACCGGCTGGCGAATCCGCGTGGAGCCCTTTCATGGCCAATGGGTCGATCTGCCTGTCAGTGAGCAGAGCAGCCTGGGGATAAGGCGAGAGCAGCATAGTCGCCTGGGCGTCGACACCATCGCCGGCTCCCGGATCTTCGACCTCGCAGGCGGCGTCGGCGTCCATGTGGGGCCGCTGCGCTATCCCGATTTCATGGCGCTGGTGAGCGGCGGTGCGGATGCCCGGGATTTCGCCACGCTGGCCCGCTTCGCCATCGGACCGGAATTTGCTCTTACACTCGAAGTGATTCTCGCGCATGACGACGTGCCCGCATTCCAGCTTGCGCAAGGAGTCGAGAGCGGGCGGCGGCTGGGCTTCGACAGCTGGCTCGGGTGTCCGGAAGGGGATCCCGCCGTGACGCCGCGCGGCTGCCCTGTGTGAATGGCGCCTTTATGCGGGAAGAATGAGTACCAAGGCGCAATTCGCCATTTTCGTCGGCCTTCGAATTGCCCATATGTAAAGCGTTATCGCGTGACGTGAGAGTGTCTGAATTGTCTGATCGAGGGATGTCCACCATGCGGCCGCGCATACTTGTTGCCGAGGGCAATACGGCGGAGGCGCGCCGGCGCCGGGTTTCGTTGGCCGGCGCCACCTATAGTGAATCTTACGCGGACGTGCTGCGTGGCCTGGCGCCGAATGCGGTCATCGACATCTGCTACCCCGCCGATGCCGGCGCCAACTTGCCGGACCCGGGTGGGCTCCAAGGATATGATGGCGTCGCCATCACGGGCTCGTCGCTCAATGTCTACGCCGCGGATCCCGAAGTGATGCGCCAAGTGGAATTCGCGCGGGCGATCTTTGCCTCGGGCGTGCCCTTCTTCGGCTCATGCTGGGGGCTGCAGGTTGCTGCCACCGCCGCCGGCGGCAGCGTACGACGCTCCCCCAAGGGCCGCGAGATGGGACTTGCCCGCAAGATCCGCCTGACGGAGGCCGGCCTCGGCCATCCGCTCCATCAGGGCAAGGGTCCGGTCTATGACGCGCCGGCGATCCACACCGACGAGGTGGACGTCCGGCCCGCCGGGATGACCGTCACGGCGACCAACGCCTTTTCCGACGTCCAGGCGGCTGAAATCCGCTACGACGGTGGCATCTTCTGGGGCGTGCAGTATCATCCGGAATTCACGATCACCGATATCGCCATCATCGTGGCGAGCCGCACCGAGACGCTGCTCGACGAAGGTCTGTTCCGCGACGCGGCCGACATCCGTGCCTATGTGACTGACATCGAGGCCTTGGCCGCGGACCCGACGCGTGCCGATATCGCTTGGAAATTCGGCATCGAGGCCGATGTCATCGATCCCGGCCTGCGGACGTGCGAATTGCGTAACTGGCTTGATGCCATGGTCGCTCCCGCGATGAGCGCGCGCGGGCGGGCCTGAGCCGGCCCCTCACCCGGCGCTACGCGCCGACCTCTCCCTCAAGGGAAAGGTTAGGGGAGCCTTCCGCAGGGCCTTGTGTAACAAATACCCGTTGGCGTTCCTTCTCCCCGGCGGGAGAAAGACAGGATGAGGGCGCGCCCGACAAGAAATAAGACTGGCCTCGCAATTCCCCTGACGCACACCATTGTGCAGAGCGGGCAGGTTGCTCTATTGCGATGGCCGAGGTCCGAACATGACAACCATCGCCACCCCGTCTCTCGCTGATTTCCGCCGCGTCGTCATCAAGGTGGGTTCGTCGCTCCTGGTCGACAGCGCGACATCCCGCAAGGGCAGCCGCCTGCGCCATGCCTGGCTCGCCGCGCTTGCCGAAGACATTGCCGAGCTGCATGGCCGTGGCGCCGACGTGCTCGTGGTGTCGTCGGGCGCCATCGCGCTCGGCCGCACCGTCCTTGGTCTGCCGAGCGGCGCCTTGAAGCTGGAGGAGAGCCAGGCGGCTGCGGCGGTGGGCCAGATCGCGCTCGCGCGTAACTGGGCCGAGGCGCTGTCCCACCACGGCATCACGGCTGGGCAGGTGCTGGTGACGCTGGCCGATACCGAAGAGCGGCGCCGTTACCTCAATGCCCGCGCGACCACCGCGAAGCTGCTGGAGATGCGGGCCGTTCCCGTCATCAACGAAAATGACACGGTTGCCACCAGCGAGATCCGCTACGGCGACAACGACCGGCTGGCCGCCCGCATCGCAACTTTGGCCGAAGCCGATCTCCTCGTTCTTCTCTCCGATATCGACGGGCTCTACACAGCACCACCGGCGACCGATCCGACGGCGCGGCCGATCCCCGTGGTCGAGGCGATAACGGCGAGCATCGAGGCGATGGCGGGCGGCGCCGCGTCGGAATTCTCGCGCGGCGGTATGCGCACCAAGATCGAGGCTGGGAAAATAGCGACCGCGGCCGGCGCTCATATGGTCATCGCCGATGGCCGGGTGAAGAACCCGTTGCGGGCGATTGCCACGGGGGCGCGTTGCACCTGGTTCCTCACCCCATCCAATCCCGTCACCGCGCGCAAGCGCTGGATCGCCGGCACGCTGGAACCGCGCGGCACGGTGCATGTGGATGCCGGCGCCGCCCGCGCGCTCCGCAGCGGCGCGAGCCTGCTGCCCGCGGGCATGAAGCGGGTGGACGGCGCTTTTCGCCGGGGTGATGCGGTGATTATCCGTGACGAAGCAGGCCGTGAAATCGGTCGTGGCCTCATTGGCTATGATGCCGAGGAGGCGCAGCGCATCGCGGGCAAATCGAGCCGGGCGATCGAGGCCGTTCTCGGCTACGCGGGCCGGGCGACTGTCATCCATCGGGATGATCTGGCGCTCGTCGGCCGCGACGATGCGGATATCGCGATCACCGCGTCCGCGCAGGATCTGCTTGACCAGAGCCCGCAATCCCTTACCTAACAAGGCTCGGGTTCGGACAAGGCCGTGCGGTCACGCGCGGGCGGAGGCATGGCGATGGGCAAGGTGGTGAGCTTCGGCGAGGCGGGCAACGCGGCGCGGCAGGCCGGTTTGCCGCCAGCTGACGGCGCCGCCGATGTGCCGAAACTGATGGCTGACATGGGCCGCCGGGCAAGTGCCGCCGCGCGCGTGCTCGCTCTCGCGCCCGCGGCCACCAAGGCGGCCGCGCTGGAACGGGCGGCGGATGCCATTCTCGCGGCGACCCCTCTCATCCTCGCCGCCAATGCGGAGGATGTCGCCGAGGCGCGTGCCAACGGGCAGGCGGCTTCCTTCGTTGAACGTCTGGAGCTGAACGAGGCGCGTGTCGCCGGCATGGCCGAGGCCGTGCGTCTGGTGGCGGGGTTGCCGGACCCGGTCGGGCGCGTGCTGGCCAGCTTCGAGCGGCCGAACGGCCTCAGGATCGAGCGCGTCGCGACGCCGCTCGGCGTGGTCGGCGTGATCTTCGAGAGCCGCCCCAATGTCACCGCCGATGCGGCGGCGCTTTGCGTGATGGCCGGCAATGCGGTGATCCTGCGCTCCGGCTCGGATGGCCTGCGGTCGGCCACGGCCATCGCGGCGGCTTTCGCCAAGGGTTTGAGCGACGCCGGCCTGCCCGCCGACAGCGCGCAACTCGTGCCCGTGCGCGACCGCGCCGCCGTCGGCCTGATGCTGACCGGCCTTGAGGGCGCGATCGACGTCATCGTGCCACGCGGCGGCAAGAGCCTTGTCGCGCGCGTGCAGGAAGAGGCCCGCGTGCCCGTCTTCGCCCATCTCGAAGGTCTGTGTCATGTCTTCGTGCATGCGGCGGCCGATCTCGGCATGGCGCGCGACATCGTCCTCAACGCCAAGATGCGCCGGACGAGCGTCTGCGGTTCCGCCGAGACGCTGCTCGTCGACAAGGCTTGCGCCGCGACCCATCTTTCTCCGCTGATCGGCGCGCTCGCGGAGGCGGGCTGCGAGATTCGCGGCGATGCGGCGTCACAGGCCGTCGATCCCCGCGTCAAACCGGCCGACGAGGAGGACTGGCGGACCGAATATCTGGACGCCATCATCGCGGTCCGGGTGGTTGACGGGCTCGATGGCGCGCTCGCGCATATCGGCACCTACAGCTCGCATCATACCGATGCGATCGTCACGGCTGATGAAGCGGCGGCCGCGCGATTCCTGCGCGAGGTCGACTCGGCCATCGTACTCCACAACGCCTCGACCCAGTTCGCCGATGGCGGCGAGTTCGGCTTTGGCGCGGAAATTGGGATCGCCACGGGTCGCATGCATGCGCGGGGTCCGGTCGGGGTCGAACAGCTGACCTCGTTCAACTATCGCGTGCACGGCAGCGGTCAGACGCGACCTTGAGTGAGGGGCAGCCGCGCCGGCGGGCGCCTTTTCCCGTCCTGCCGCCGCACGGCACCGGGCTTGCCATCGGGCTGTTCGGCGGATCGTTCAATCCGCCGCATGAGGGGCACCGGCTGGCAAGCCTCGTTGCGATGAAGCGACTCGGGCTGGACCGCGTGTGGTGGATCGTGACGCCCGGCAACCCCTTGAAGGATAACGCGCGGCTGCCGCCGCTGGCGGAGCGGATGGCCGCGGCGAAGGCCGTGGCCGACCATCCACGCATCGACATCACCGGGTTCGAGGCCGCCATCGGCACCCGCTTCACCTATGATACGCTGGCCTATCTCAGGCAGCGCTGCCCCCGCACGCGCTTCGTCTGGATCATGGGCGCGGACAATCTCGGCACTTTCCACCGCTGGCAGAACTGGCGGGGACTTGCCTCCCTGATGCCGATGGCGGTCGTCGATCGTCCAGGCGCGACGATCAAGGCGGCACGGGCGCCGGCGGCTGTTGCCCTGCAACATGTTCGGATGTCCGAGCGACGCGCCCGCGCGCTACCGTCGGCAGCGCCTCCCGCGTGGGTTTTCCTGCATGGACCGAGGTCCGCGCAATCCTCCACCGCCCTGCGCGAACGGGTGGATTTGCCCGCCGCGACCAAGGACTGATACCTTTGCGGCCCATTGTCATTGAAGATAAGGCCAACCGCCGCTATCTTGGTGTTGTGGCAATTGCGCCATGTGAAGCGAGGAACTGGCACTGAATCCTTTGCCCATGCTTGGAGCGAGCAATGGATCGCTCCATCCGGCAGCCGGAGTTACAGCCGAGGCTCCCGGGAGTGGTTATGGCGGTGACGCAACTGCGATTGCTGTCCATTGTCTCGAGGATATGAAAGCCGAGGAAACGGTCGTTATCGATCTTGTCGGCAAGACCTCGATCGCTGATACCATGATCGTTACATCCGGCCGTTCGCACCGTCATGTCGGCGCGATCGCGGAGAAGGTTGTCGAATCGCTCAAGACTGCCGGCTACGGCCCCGTGCGTGTCGAGGGAACGACGACCTGCGATTGGGTCTTGATCGACGCCGGCGATATCATCGTCCATATATTCCGCCCGGAAGTCCGGGGCTTCTACAATCTCGAGAAGATGTGGGGCGCCGATCGGCCGAGCGAACGCGCGCCGGGAGCCCCGGCGGGCGAGGGCGAGGAAGCCTCCGTCAGCAAACGGGCGCACGGCTGAGACCATGCGCTTGACGGTGGTGGCGGTGGGCCGCCTCAAGGCGGGCCCGGAGCGTATCCTCGTCGAGCGCTACCTCGAACGGTCCACGCCGCTGGCGCGGACGCTCGGCTTCGGTGCGGTCGATGTCGTCGAGTTGCCCGAAAGCCGCGCGAAGCGCGCCGGCGAGCGGAAGACGGAAGAGGCGGCGGCCATTGTCGCGCGCTGCGGCAATGGCGTCGTTCTGGCTTTCGACGAGACCGGCGCATCCATGCCCAGTCCCGCCTTCGCGAAGCGTTGCGCGGATTGGCGGGATGCGGGCGTGGACAGCATCAATTTCGTGATTGGCGGGGCTGACGGGCTCGATGAGCGTGTTCGCGCCCATGCAGCCGGCATCATGGCCTTTGGTGCGGCCACGCTTCCTCACCAACTCGTGCGCATTCTCGTCGCCGAGCAAATCTACCGCGCTATGACAATCCTAACGGGTCATCCCTATCATCGGGTATGATCGATTCGCGCAAGCGGGCGGTCGCCTTGGATGCCGCCGGATCGCCAGATTTCATAATGCTTTTAAGAGCTCGCCTTTGCCTTTGATGTCCTGCCTCTCGACGGGCAAACGTTTTGCAGCCCGGCTGGCAATGGCCTCGGTCGCCGCGGGGGCGCCGATTGCCACGCAAGCTTGGGCTCAGACGGGTGCGCCGGCGACGCCTTATGCGCCGCTTGAACAGGCGCAGCGCGCCCAGGAGGACAAGCTCCAGCGCGAGGAAGAGCTCAAGGCGATCGAGAACGAGATGCGCGCCCGTGCTGAAGCCAGGGCCAAGCTCGATGAGGAGATCGCGTCGCTGCAGGCGGATCGCTCACGGCTGAACGCAGCGCTGATCGAGACGAATCAGCGCGCGACGGCCGCGGAGACACGGGTCAGCCAGATCGAGCAGCGTCTATCCGTGCTGAATGCGAGCGAGCAGGCGATTCGCCGCTCCCTCGCTGGCCGCCGTGACGTGATCGTCGAGGTGCTGGCCGCCTTGCAGCGGATGGGACGGCGGCCACCGCCGGCGGTGCTGGTCCATCCCGACGACATGCTCGAGGCTGTGCGCAGCTCGATCCTGCTCGGCGCCGTGGTGCCTGAATTGAAGGCAGAAACGGAGGCTCTGGCTTCCGATCTCGCCGAACTCGTGCGTCTGCGCGAGACGATCGCCCATGATCGCGAAGCTTTGAAGACCGATCTCGCGACGCTTGCCGGGGAGCGGGCGCGGCTTTCTGGGCTCGTCACAGCACGCCAGCAGCAGCTTGGCGATGTGGAAAAAACGGCGGGCAACGAGGCATCGCGCGTTGCCGTGCTGTCGTCCCAGGCCCAGAACCTCAAAGATTTGATCGATCGCATGGAGAGCGAAATCGCCTCCGCCCAACGCGCGGCAGAGGCGGCGCGACGCGCGGCGGCGGCTCAGACAGGTCAGGAAAACCTTGCCGGCACGGCATTTCGTGACCCCGCGCGCCTCTCGCCCAAGATCGCCTTCGCGGAGGCACGGGGCCTGCTGCCGCTGCCCGTCAGCGGCTCAAGATTGCGTGATTTTGGCGCATCTGACGGCTTCGGCGGTACGACCAAGGGCATATCCCTGGCGACGCGCCCGGCGGCGACCGTTGCCTCGCCAGCGGATGGCTGGGTGGCTTTCGCGGGGCCGTTCCGTTCCTTCGGACAACTCTTGATCATCAACGCCGGTGGCGGGTACTATATATTGCTAGCCGGAATGGAACGGATCAACGTGGCACTCGGGCAGTTCGTGCTGGCGGGAGAGCCGGTGGCTGTCATGGGTGAAACGGCGTCGCCGCTTTCAACGGCTTTTGTAGGCGGATCGAACGGTCCCGTTCTCTATGTGGAGTTCCGCAAGGACGGTGGATCGATCGATCCGAGCCCGTGGTGGGCGAAATCGCAAGGCGAAAAGGTACGCGGATGATGCGTAAAGTTACTCTCGTGATGGTTGGCGCACTGATCGGCGCGAGTGCCGCCGTAGTCGCCACGCAGTCGCCTCTTCTGACGAGCACGAGTGCGATTGCCGCGTCCGCTGAGACCTATCGTCAGTTGACGTTGTTCGGCGACGTATTCGAAAAGATCCGGTCGGACTATGTGGAAAAGCCGGATGAGAGCAAGGTGGTGGAAGCCGCGATCAGCGGCATGCTGTCCTCGCTCGATCCGCATTCGAGCTACATGGACGCCAAGAGCTACCGCGACATGCAGGTGCAGACCCGCGGTGAGTTCGGTGGCCTTGGCATCGAGGTGACGATGGAAGATGGTCTCATCAAGGTGGTGAGCCCCATCGACGACACGCCTGCGGCGCGCGCCGGCATCCTGGCGAACGACGTCATCACGACGATCGATGGCGAGCAGGTTCAGGGGCTCACCCTGAACCAGGCCGTGGACAAGATGCGCGGCCCGGTCAAGACCGACGTGAAGCTCAAGGTCATCCGCTCCGGCCAGAAGGACCCGCTGGACGTGACCCTGACGCGCGACGTGATCCGCATCAAGGCGGTGCGCTTCCGCGAGGAGGACGACGTCGGCTATCTCCGCGTCTCCCAGTTCAACGAGCAGACCTTCGAGAACCTGAAGGACGGCATCGAGAAAATCGCGGCTGCCATCCCGCAGGACAAGCTCAAGGGTTATGTGATCGACCTGCGTAACAATCCGGGCGGCCTCCTCGATCAGGCGATCCTGGTGTCCGATGCCTTCCTTGATCGCGGCGAGATCGTCTCGACGCGAGGACGCAACGCGGACGAGACGCAGCGCTTCAATGCGAAGCTCGGCGATCTGGCGAAGGGCAAGCCCGTCGTGGTGCTTGTCAACGGCGGCTCCGCCTCCGCCTCGGAGATCGTGGCCGGTGCGCTCCAGGACCACAAGCGCGCGACGGTGCTCGGCACCCGTTCCTTCGGCAAGGGTTCCGTGCAGACGATCATTCCGCTCGGTTCGAACGGCGCGCTGCGCCTGACGACCGCCCGCTACTACACGCCATCCGGACGTTCCATTCAGGCACGTGGCATCGATCCCGACATCGAGGTCGTGCCGAATGTGCCGGATGAGCTGAAGGGCCGGGACGAAAACAAGGGTGAAGCCGGTCTTCGCGGCCATCTGAAGAACAGCGACGACGAGCGCGGCGCTTCTTCGGCCTATGTCCCGACGGATCCCTCCAAGGACGACCAGTTGATCGCCGCCTTCGACCTCCTGCGCGGCAAGGCCAATCCGGCCCTGCAGTCGAAGAAGGCCGATGCGTCGGGGGCCCAAAAGGACAATGCGGCTCCTGCCAAGAACTGACCGCAGGGGCACCTTGGGCGAGAGTGGTTCAAGCTAAGGCTCGGCAGGCTGGGCCTGAACCGACTGGCCGATACGGGAATTGATCCCTTGGCTGCCGCCCTGTAAGACTGCGTCAGTTACTGTTCAGTACGGCCCCCGCGCAACCGCGCGGGGGCCGTGTGCGTTTTCGCAACGGCCGGCACGATCTCCTTCCTGTCGGCGAGCGTCCGAGGGAGAGCTTCATGGCGGACAAGAATGCCAAAGCAGGGGCCGGTCTGAGCCCCACCGAGAAGGCCGCCTTGCCCTATCGCCCCTGTGTCGGGGTGATGCTGCTGAATGCCCGCGGTGAGGTCTTTGTCGGGCGGCGCGCGTCCGGGAATGATCCGGAAGGCGTTGCCGCCACTTTCGCGTGGCAGATGCCGCAGGGCGGGATCGATGACGGCGAGGACCCGCTGACGGCGGCCTATCGTGAACTCTACGAGGAGACGAATGTTCGTTCGTCGCGCCTTCTGGCTGAAGCGTCGGAGTGGTTCGATTATGACCTGCCGTCGGAGCTGATCGGCAAGGCTTGGAAGGGGCGTTATCGCGGCCAGACGCAGAAGTGGTTCGCGCTCGCCTTTACAGGCGATGAGAGCGAGATCGATATTCGCACGCCCGGCGGCGGTGCCCACAAGCCCGAATTCGAAGATTGGCGTTGGGAGCCGATGGCACATTTGCCGCAGCTCGTCGTGCCCTTCAAGCGGCCGGTCTACGAGCAGGTGGTCGCGGCATTCCGGCATCTTGCCGGGTAGTCGGACGACGAACACCTACATTGCCTGGGCAACACGTCCCACCCGTCATCGAACCGTCAATAACAATGCGCTATGGTTGTATTTTTGTTTCTTATATCAACTATAAAGCGTGATTTCTGATTCGATATTGATTCAACGCGGCGAGGTAGTATCGAAGCTGACATGGCAGTTTTGTCACGAGGGGAACGCGATAGCGACATCGCGGACAAGAACACGATGAAGCATAGGA
Source organism: Chelatococcus sp. HY11 (assembly GCF_018398335.1). NCBI lineage: Bacteria > Pseudomonadati > Pseudomonadota > Alphaproteobacteria > Hyphomicrobiales > Chelatococcaceae > Chelatococcus > Chelatococcus sp. HY11. The sequence goes on along the minus strand of NZ_JAHBRX010000001.1, from coordinate 2,787,299 downwards.
ACGAAGCGGAGCTGGCGGCGGGGAACGACTGCATAGAGCGCCTCTATGAAGCGGTCCTCGCGATCAAGCGTCATGGACAGGGCGCCCCACGCACGGTCAAGCTTGCCCAGGAGGGCGTCGCCAAAATGGCGAAGAAGCTGGTCGAGGAGGCGGCGGAAGTGGGGCTGGACGCCGTCCAGGGCGACCGTATCCAAGTCATCCGCGAGAGCGCGGATCTGCTTTATCATCTCACCGTCCTCTGGGCGGAAACCGGCATCGTCCCGGACGAGGTCTGGCAGGAAATGGAGCGTCGCGAAAAGCTCTACGGCATCGCTGAAAAATTGCTCAAGTCTGGCAACCGCGCCTGATCGCGGCGGGAGCCAACTTCGTCGGCCGCCGGCTCCGTCGTTCATCGCCGGCTTCCTCGTCGGCCCGAAGGCATCACGTGGCGGCCGCGGGGCTGAGCCGTATCGTTCTTTTCAGGCTGTCAGTGTAACGCCTGGCCTCGATATCCCATGCCATGGCCTCGGGGCTGCGCGCGCAGATGCCTGCGAGAAACCACAACAGGGCTGCGGTCTTGATGGTTGCGAAGGACACGCTGATGCACAGCAGCAGGATGATGTAGAAGGCGACGAACAGCATGAAGCGTCGTGGCTGGCCTTCCGGCACGCGAACGAACACGAAGAGCGCCCAAACACCGGCAAAGCCCAGAACGCCGAGCTGCGAGAGAGCGTAGGCATAGCCTGAGTCGTTGAAATCGGTGCTTGTGTAGACAAGCCCCATGGCTTCGCCGAGGCCAAGCGTGTTGATGAGCTGCCCGGCGAGCAGGAAACGGCCGAAGATCGTGTTGTCCCAGGCAATGTTGCCCTTCACCGAGGCATAGGTGATGAGGGCGATGATGGCGAGGAAGGGCGCGACGAAAACCATGCCGGGGCGCACTAGGGGCGCGACGAGGTAGAGCCCCAGCGTGATCCCGCACAGGTACATGCCGAAGCGTGCGTCGCCGAGCACGAGGATCGTCATGATGGCGAGCGTCTTGGAAATGAAGGCCTGAGGCCGCCGGATGTCGCGGCTCAGCACCCAGGCGAAGGCGACGGCCCCGAAATTGCCAACGGAAACCGGCTCGAGGAACACCGAGGACACCCGGTGCTCCCCGAGAAAAGGCAGGAGCGTCCGTCCCTCGAAACGTGTGCCGGAGACGAAAAGGCCGGCCTCACCCGTTGTCGCTGCGGCATCGACCGAACCGCGCGACACGTAGTAGCCGATGACGTCGAAATATTTGAGGAAGGTGTCGAGGAACATCCATTCGAACAAGGCGGCGCCGAGCACGATCAGGATCGACCACGTCACCGCGCGGTCGCCCAGCGCAAGGTTGCCTCGCTTGAGGCCGAGGATGAAGAAGACGACCGGTATCATCAGGTCGCGCAGGATCTTCGGGTCGATGACGCCGCGAAACAGCATCAGCGCCCCGACATAGGAGAAAATCCCGAGAAGCACGAAATAGAGCGCGGGGGAGCGGTCGGCGATCAGCAGAAAGGTGCAGCCGACCAGCATGACTTCGACCAGCATGACCATGCTGGCGCTCACGCCCATGACGTTCGTGTTCACGAAGCACAGGGCAAAATTGAAGGCGAGCGCCGCCAGCAGAATGGGGAGCACGAGGGACTGGCGAAAGTCGCTCTGCGCTGGAGCCATGGCCAAGGTCTGATAACTGTTTGGTGTCTGTGCAACGCTCATAGCGTGAAGCCGTCGCAGGGGCCAGCTGAATCGACATATGAGACAGCCGGCGCCCCCGCTGGGGCGCGCCATGGCAAGGGTTATGCCTCAACGAACACCATGCCGACCGCGCGTGGGCGCAGGGCGCGGATGGAAGCCAGCGTCTCGTTCAAGGCGCGCTGACGGGTGGCGCCCTGGTCAACCAGAACGAGCACCATATCCGCCGAGGCGATGAAGCGCTGCACGGTGAGGTCGTCCTGCGGCCGGGCGGCATCGATCAAGGTGAGGCTCGGGGCATCAGTGCCGGCGGCGCTGATGTCGTCGAGCATCGTGCGCTGCGAACGGGCCATCTGGCCGGTGGCCGTGGCGCCCATGGGTAGGATACGCAGGCTGGCGCCGGCCGGGAGCGGGGTGATGACGTTCTCGCCGTTCGCCACCTCGGTGGCCAGGACGCGCTGGGAGAGCTGGCGACCCCGGGAGTCGCCGTCCACGAGCAAGGTACGCTCGCCGTCCTGAGTGAAGGTGACGGCCAGGTCGACCACGATCTTGGCCCGCAGGTCGTTGGCATCGGGAGAGACGATCACGACGGTGCGCGCGTCGGAGGGGGGCAGCATGCTTTCCAGCGAGAAGGCGAGCTGGCCGAGCAGGAAAGGCTTCGTCACGGTGAGCCGCTCGATCGTCTTCAGGGTGCTGCGCCCACCGCGGGCGGGGGCCGGGAAGTTGAACTGGCTGCCGGACGCGCGGCGCCATGCGCCGGGGACGCTTGCGAGAACCGGCAGGCCGCTGGCGGCAGCCGCCTGGTTGGCGTCACGCAGGCGGTCGTCAACCTGGTCGAGGCCCCAGGCGAGGGTCGTGCCGAGCCCCGCGCCGAGCAGCAAGCCGGCGGCGATGATCAGGATCGGCGAAGCGCCGCTGCGTTCCCGCGGGAGGACCGCGTCGCTGATGATCCGCGTGTTGCTGGTGTCGACTCCCTGCTGCTCGCCGAGCTCCTTGCTGCGCTGCAGATAGGAGGCATAGACCGTGCGTGACGAATCCGCCTCACGCTCCAGCTCGCGAAGCTGCACGCTCGTCTCGTTGGTGGACAGCACGTTGTCCTTGAGCGCGGCGGAGCGCTTCTCGAGGTCGGCGACAGTCGCCTTGGCGCGATCGAGGTTGGCGGAGGTGGCTGTCGCCACACGGCCGATCTCGGCGCGCATCAGTTGGCGGATCTGCTCGGCCTGGGCGGCGATCGCCTTCATCTGCGGATGCTGCGGCAGGAGCGACTGGCCGATCTCGGCCTGCTGGCGCATGAGGGCCGCATACTGCTCCTTGAGAGCGGTGATGCTGCTGGCCTGCAGGGTCTCCGGGAGGACGAGCGCGTCGATGGCGCGGTTGCTCTGGATGGACTTGATCTGGTCGACGCGCGACTGCAGTTCCGCCACCTGAGCCCGGGCCGCCAGCAATTGCGCGTTGAGGCCGCGCAAATCCTGCTCGTCAGCCCGGCCGCCATCGATCCCGATGATGCGGTGATCCTTCTTGTAGGCCTCGACCTTGCCTTCCGCGACGGTGACGCGCTCGCGGAGTTCCGAGAGGCGGGCGGCAAGCGCCGTGTTGGCCCGGCCAACGGCGTCAGCGCGGGCGCGCTGCTCCTCGCCGATATAGACTTCGGCGACAGCGTTGGCGACGTGCTGGGATGTCTGCGGATCTTCCGTCACGACGCCGATGTCGATGACGAAGGAGCGATCGCCACGGCGCACGGTCAGGCTCTTCTGCAACGCCTTGAGGGCCTTGGAGAAGCGATCCTCGCGCTCACCCGAGCCGAAGATCGACATGACCTGGCTGCGCAGGCCGGCGGGGCGCGCGCCGAACAGCGGATCGTTCTCGAGGCCGGCCCGATCGATCACCTTTTCCAGCACGCTGCGGGATTCGATGACCTGACGCTGGCTTTCCATGGCGATCAGGTCGTTGTCGCCCGTCGTCGCCCGGTTCGCGATGTCATTGTCGAGAATGCGCAGGCCGCGCGTGTCAATCAGCACCTGCGTCGTCGCGGTGTATTTCGACGGCGTCACGGCGACATAGCTAATGGCGAGAGCGGTGGTGGCGGCGGCGATGGCACCGATGAGCGGCAACCTGCGGCGCAGGCCCTGCAGCGTCGCCCATGGGTCGAAACGGGTCGTGGCTTCGCCGATGAAGGGCTCGCTGACCGCGTTCATCGCGCGCAGGTTGCCCAGGGGTTCGAAGCGTGAACTCATAACAGCCATGGTTGCCTCTCAGGCTCCGCAGGAGCTTCCGTCTGATCTTTCCTGACCCGATGCTTGAATTTCGTCTCATTTTGAGACATTCGCGCGGGGTCTGGAACACCGACAGCTTCTATTCAGCAAGCGGCAGGCCATGGCCGGGCAACCAGCGCCCTGGAGAGGCGCGGCTATAAAAATTGCTGATTTAACAACGCGTTAAAAAGACGTAGTGCGTTCCGCGCCTTTCCATCTGTTGGGCGGCTCTCCTGTCCCGGTCCTGGATTCCCCGGAAGGTCTCATCGCTTTGGCACAGACCGGCAGGATGTCGGAAGCGTCAGGCCGATCGCCTGTGCCAGTTCAGGCGCGGGGCAGCTGTTGCCCGGCGCCCCTTCCAGCCCGAAGGGCGGGCTGTTCAGGAGCCACAGGGTCCAGCCCCAGCCGTTGTCGGCAAGGGCTGTCGAAACGTCATGAAGCCAGCGTGCCCGCGAGGCATCGTCGCTGGTGACGGATCCCGCCGGCCGCATCGCGCCGAATTCCGTGAATACGATCTGTGCTGGATCGACATCGTTGCGGTCTTGCCACGCCTTCAGGGAGGCGAAGGCCTCGTCGATCGCGGCCCGCCCCGGCGCGGAGGTGAAATACCAGCGGATCGCCTCCTCCGCAGCATGGCGCTGCTTGTCGCGTTCCGCCGGTGGCCAGCGGGACGACGCGGCGAAGGCGGCGTTCGTCCGGGCGAGGGTGTCCTCGAGACGTCCACGCGAAGCGGGATAGGGCACGCCACGCACCTCCGCCAGAAAGGGGAGTGTCCAGGTCGAGCCCTGATGGGTGAAGACGAACGGGTCGTAGAAATGCGCGCTGACCAGATTGCGCCGATCCTTGAAAAGGCCCCCATCGAGCATGACGAGCCCCTTGATCGTCGACCAGCAGCCCCCTGTCAGCAGGAGCGGCAGACTGATGCCGCCTTTGCGCAAATCCGCGACCAGGGCCTGTTGGTGCGCCGTCCAGTCGGTTCCGGTGTGGGCGCGGCATGCCTGCTGCGGTTCGTTGAGCAGTTCAAGCACCACGGGCGGCTGGGGCGGAAGCGCGTCGAGCCGGCGGGCGACACGGGTGGCGAGCGCCAGATAGCGCTGGAACTGCCGGCCGTTGACGCCATCGAGAAAGGCTTCCGGCAATGCCCCGTTGAGGCCGGGCGCCATCAGGGTGGCAATCACCCCGAGGCCCGCCGCCTGATAGCTGCGGACGCTCTGGAGGATGTCGCCGAGCAGTCGGTCGCGGCTGGTACGGTCGGCTGCCAGAAGCGGGCCGAAATCCACCGGAAGCCTGACGTGGTCGAAGCCCAGGGCGCGGAGACGAGCGGGTTCGGCCGGGTCCGGCACCGCATAGGGCGAGGCCGTGTAGCCGGCGCGCGCGCCCTGCGTGGTCGTGGCGGGGAAAGCGAACCAGGTGACATTGGTGCCGCGCCGGAAGGAAGGCGTTGCCGGGTCCGGGCGCGTTGGGGCGCCGGCCAGCGCCTGCGACGCGACAAGCAGCAGGCTGCCCATGCACGCGATGCGACAGAGCCACGCCGCCCAGCCTCCGTCCCGGAGGGCCATGGTCAATGCGCGACTTGCAGAAGGTCGAGGTAGGAATCGACCATGCGCTCGCGCGCATATTTCGCGGTCACGGCGCGGGCGGCTTCCCGTCGCACCGCCGGCGGCGGCGGGTTGCGGAGCATCTGCGCGAGGGCATCCTTCCAGCGCTTGACGTCATGGGGATTGGCGAAGCGGATGGGAGCGATTTCGCCGGTGGCGAGCACCTCGCGCAGCACGTCGAGATCGGCGACCACAGACGGCAGCCCGACCATCGCGGCCTCCACAGCGGCGAGCCCGAAGGTCTCCCAGACGGAGGGAAAGGCGAAGACGTCGGCTGCCGCGAACAGGTCAGGCACATCGCCCGGCGTGACATTGCCGAGCAGGATCAATCGCTCCTGAACGCCGAACTCGCGGGCCAGCGCCTCGATATGCGCGCGCTTCGGGCCGTCCCCGGCGATGACCAGCGATGCCGCCGGCAGCGCGGGCAGGGCCTTGATGAGGACGTCCTGGTTTTTCTGATCGACGAGGCGTCCGACATTGAGGATCAGCTTGCCGGTTGCGGGCAGATTGAACCGCTGGCGCGCCTCCGCCATCGTCAGGGTGGGGTGCGGCGCATCGAGGCCGTGCTCGATCAGCCGGAGATCGCGACGATAGGGGATCGGGTAATGAGCGAACTCGTTCTGGGTGAAAACGGAATTGGCGATATTCGCGGTATAGCCGCCGGTGGTGCCGACGAAACGGTCCAGCCAGCGCACGAAGGGCGCTGTTTCCCCGGGGATGGCTGTCTGATGGACGATACGGTTTTTATAGCCTCCCAGCCGGCCCGCCGTGCCGACGAGGATCGACGCTGTGGCCTGATAAGCGATGAGCGCGTCGCAGCCACCGGCCATGATGCGGCGTGCCATGGCGATCGCCGCTACGATCTTGTCCTTCGCGGGCATGAACGGACGCGGGAACATGATCGCGGTTTCGACTTCCACCCCGTGCTGGACGAGCCCCTGCTCGATCATGTGGGCCAGGGTCTGGATGCCGCCGATTTCGTCCGTGTGGAGGATTTGCAGGACTTTCATCACATTCCCTGACCGTCGATGGCTTGTAAGGGCGCGCGAGACATTGGATAGGATGCGGAATGGGCCGCCCGGTCCGGTCGTATCACCCAACGAAGCAAGGTCACATGCTGCTTTTCCTTGCCGCGCGCGTTCTGTCGGCGGTCGGCAATCTTGTCGCCCTTGCCATCTTCTCGCGGATGGCGGGCCCTGTGACCTATGGTGAGTATCTTCTGATCTTCGCCTGGACGAGCATCGTCTACGGCTTCTCCACGCAATGGATGCGCTTCGCGTTTTTCGGTGTGTATCGCCGCGAGGCCGCCGGCGATTATATCGCGTCCTTCGGCATCTTGTTGAGCGCGGCGCTCATCGGCGTCGCCGTCGTGCTCTCCGGCCTGTGGGTTTCCGGCATCGCAGGGCCCGAATTCCTCACCGCCGTGTTCATCCTGCTGGTCAGCATGGCGGGTTACGAGGCGCTGCTGGAGATCAGCCGCACGCGTCTGAAGGCCGGCACGGTCGCGGTGCTCATGCTGTTGCGCGCGGGCCTCGTTATTGTCTTCGGCGCGGCGGCGCTGACGATGACCGGCAGCGCCGTGTCGCTCGCCTTCGCGGTCGCGCTGGCCCATGTCGGCGCAGCCATCCCGGGCATCATGGCCATTCGCGACGTGCGGCTCGCGCCAAGCGGCCATGCCATGCGTTCGCTGATCATCTACGGCTGGCCGCTCCTGATATCCTTCGGCGTGATGGCTGTCGGCCAAAGCGTCGACCGGTTGCTGCTCGCCCATTTCGGCGGCGCGGGCGCGCTGGGCCCGTATGGCGTCGTGGCCGACTTCCTGCGACAGGCCTTCATGGTCGTTGGCGAATCGATCGCCATGGCGCTGGTCACGGTCGCCAAGCAGCATGCCAATTCCGGTGAGCGCGAGGACGCGGACCGGGTGCTGCGGCACGCCTTCAATGCCTGCATGGCAACCGCCACCTTTGGCGCGGTGTTCTTCCTCGTCTTCGGGGACGTGGTGGTGCGGCTGCTCGTCGGCGAGGCGTTCTATGAGCCCACGCGCACGCAGATTCCCCTGTTCGCGATCGCCTTCGGCTTCATGACGATGCGCAACTTCTATTTCGCGCAGGTCATCTATTTCTCGAACGCCAGTCATCTCGAACTCATCGGGTCTCTTGTCTTCGTGGCAACGTCCGCCCTGCTCGCCACGCTCCTGGTGCCCTGGGAGGGCGCCATGGGCGCGGCGATCGCGCTGATGTCGGCGCATATCGTTGCCTGCGTCCTCTTCGTTGTCGTCGGTCGCCGGCACTATCGCATGCCAGTTGATAAGAAAGGATTTGTCGTCATAAGCCTTATGGCCCTGGCAACGTTGATCGCGGATGTCGCGATCCAGCACTTCATTACCGCCCCCATGCTGGCGATGGCCGCAAAGGCGTTGGTGTTCGCCGCCGCGGGCGGCGCGGTCATCCTGCGCTTCAACCTGCTGCATCTCTCCCGTCCGCGGCGAGAAGGAGAAGCGTAGCCGGGTCATCCCTGCGTCCAGACCGGCATGCTGTGCGGCGCCAGCCGCTCCCGGGCGACCCGCGCCAGAAAGGCGAAATTGCCCTTGAGGTAGCGGCGCGCCATGCGGCGCGGCTCCAGAAGAAGGCGGAAGACCCATTCGCATTGCAGGCGCCGCACGAGCATCGGCGCGCGCGGCTTCGTGCCCGAAGCGAAGTCGAACAGACCGCCGACCGATATGCCGGCGCGGCAACCGGTGGTGGCCAGATGCCGGCTCATCCAAAGCTCCTGACGCGGGCTCCCCAGCGCCACGAGCACGAGATCAGCGCCCGATGCCGCGATTTCGCGGGCGACGTCAGCAGCCTCCGCGTCGGTGAAATAGCCGTGCCGTGTTCCGACATAGTGATGCTGCGGCGCACGCGCCTGAAAGGTCGAGAGAACCTTATCGGCAACGCCCTCCGCGCCACCCAGCAGGAAGATGCGGAAGACCCGGCTCGTCTTCTCCAGATAGAGCGGCACGAAATCAGTGCCGTTCAGGTTGTCCGGGAAGGCCTCCCCATGCAGGACGCGGGTGGCGATCTCAAGCCCGATGCCATCGTTCAACACGAGCCCGCGCCGGAAGGCGGCGGCGACGTCGGCGTTTTCCCAGCACAGATTGGCATTATGCGCGTTGAGGAAGGCCACCTGCAGTGGCTCGCCCGCCCGTGCGGCATCGCAGCGACGGTCGAGCTCATCGATCATGGCATCGCTTGTGGCCGCTTGGACCGGAATGCCGAAGATCGGTCGGATGGCATTGGCACAGTCGGCGCTGGTTAATGACCGCTGTCCGGGATTTGTGCATTGCACCTGTGCCATTTTAATACACTCCACACGCTTCTGGCGGGCCTCGCTGTTCAGATTGCAAAAGCTGAACCAAAATGCCGCTTTTGGCGGGAGATGGCTTCAAACCAAGCAGGATCAGGGTTTCAGGCGGTTGGCATGGTCTCCTGGGGTGCCTGAGGCGAACTGGCGCGGCCTTTGCATTTGGTATCAGCGAAGCGGCGGTTGGTCCCAAGCAAACACACTGTCCGCCCTCTCATTCTTCCCTGAAGGGGATCTGTTATGTCGCTCGCCACCACCGAAACCGCCGTTTACCAGAACAAGTTCCGTCGCCGCCGCCTGGAGCGCTTTCTCGGCCTCGTCGATGAAGTGCTCAAGACCAAGCGCAGCTGCCGCGTTCTCGATGTCGGCGGTGGCGTCTCTTACTGGAAGGGCCTCGAGGACCTGTGGAGCGATCGGCCTCTCCATATCACGCTGGTCAACCTCACCGCGGAGCAGGTGCCCGACAGCCGCTTTCTGAGCCTTGCCGGCGATGCCTGCAGCATGCCGGGCTTCGACAACAATGCCTTTGACATCGTCCACTCCAACTCGGTGCTGGAGCATGTCGGGAGCTTTGCCAACAAGCGCCGCATGGCCGATGAGATCCAGCGCCTGGCGCCGCGCCATTTCGTGCAGACGCCCAACTTCTGGTTCCCGATCGAGCCGCATTTCCGCACGCCGGCCATCCATTGGCTGCCCGAGCCGCTCCGCATCGCCGCCGTGATGCGCCGCAAGCTTGGCTTCTATCCAAAGGCCGAGACGCGTGATCAGGCCTACGAAATCCTGAGCGACGCGAGCCTGCTGGATGTGCGCGACATGCAGTCGCTCTTCCCGAACTCCGCCATCGCGCGGGAGAAGTTCTACGGCTTCACAAAGTCCCTGATCGCTGTTCGCGGTTAAGCAAAGGCTTCCCACGAGCGTTCAGCGCTTGGCGGCGGTACCACCATTGCACCTGCAAACGCGGATCAGGCCTTCCGGAGGCCGATCCGCGCGAGGGCTTCCTTCACCGTCACACAGGCAAAGCCACGGTCCGTGACGGCCTTGATGACATTGGCCATGAGCCCGGGCGAGGCGCCGATCCAGCTCGGGGCATCCGTGACATCATGGGTGTAGAAGATGATCCAGCCGTTTTGCGCCGCGGCGGCATCGAGCGTTCGCGCCAGTTTTTCAGCGGTGAGCGTTCGGTCGTAAAGCTCGGTCACCCGGAGCATCGCGCGGTCGATCCTGCCGGTATTGACCCCTTCATAGACGCTGCGGCAACTGGCGAAGCGCCGCTGCAGGTCGAGCTTCCGGGGCAGAGACTGCCGCCCGAAGGGATAGGCGAAGTTCGGCAGGTCGATCGGACCACAAATGGCGTTCAGGGCGGCGTGATTGGCGTCGCACTCAGCGCTGAGTTCCGCCGCGCTGAGTTCATCGACCTTGCGATGGTCGAGGGTATGGCAGCCGATTTCGTGCCCGGTCGTGTGGAGGCGGCGGATGTCGTCGGCTGTCGCCAGGTTCCAGAACGCGTCTCGGGTGCCAAGAAGACCGGCGGCAACATAGAAGGTGCCCTTGATTCCGTGGGCCTCAAGGACCGCCGCGCCCTGTCGTGCGGCCGAATCGGGAATGTCGTCGAAGGTGAAGCTGACCAGCGGCTGCCGGTTGCGCATCGAGAGCGGTTGCGTGTTGAGATGGCGGCCGGCCTTGCGGGCAAGGCCCGCCACGATGTCTCCGGGGTTCATCGCTTGCCGGCCTCCTCGATCTGATCTGTCCGGCCGGCGGGGACCGCCCTGCGCCGCCGGTCGCGGAGCCTGAACGCGGCGCAATAAACGAGACCCACGGCTGTCCGGGGCTTCAGTAATGTGGACAACGGGAACGAGCCGGTGATCCAGGCGTGTTTCCAGCGCTCGGTGCCGCAGCCGAGATCGACAACGGCATCGCCGGATCCGGCAAGATGCCGCAACACCTCCAGCAAAAGCGCTGAGCCTATGGACGTCTTGCCGAAGCGGGCGCGATCGAGGCTCGGCAGGATGTAGTAGAGGTGATTGCCCCGGCGGTAGCCGAGATGCGTGGCGGCGAGCTGCCCATCGACGGATGCGGTCGAGACGGTCCGTAGAGGCCTTGTCCGCGATCGCTCGGCCAGCCCCGTGAAGAACGCCCGCTGGCCGGGTAGATCCGTGACATCGAGGCCGATGGTCTCGATATATTGCGCGCTCTTGTGGCGGAAGGTGAAATCGAGAATGGCCGGCAGCGCGGCGCGGGGCGGGTCGAAATCGATCGCCACGGTGCTCTGGCGCCGCAGCTTCATGAGCTTGCTGGCGGCCTGCCGCGCTTGTCCGAGGCGGGCGGGATCCCCGATATAGACATCGAGATCCTGTCCCGGCGCGATGAAGGATCCGCGATCGTCGCTCGTGCTGACGCCCAGATGCATCAGCGGGCTGGGGGTTCCGAGGATGGTGGGCGCGATCTTGCGAAGATCGACCGCATCGATGCGCGGTAAGGCGCTGAGGACGGCGCGCCACAGACTGCGGAAGGCGTCGGCCTCGAAACAATAGCCACGACGGATCACCGGAGCGCCGTAGTCAGCGACACCCCCGTCCATGAAGCGGAGGATCCTGGCCCCCCAGCGCGTTTCTCTGGCGAAGGCAAAACGGCAGACCGGGCCTTCGCTATCGCTGATGGTGACCAGTAAACCCTGCGAGCCTCGCGCGGCACCGATGGTGTCGATCCACAATTCAAGGAATTCGCGCGCCTGAAAGGCGTGGAAAACAAAGCCGGTGTCATCGGAGACCGATGGCCAGCCGATGTCCGCAAGCTGCTCGCCAGCGTGAATCTCGATCAGGAAGGATGCATGGCGAAGGCGGGCGAGCGGCAAAGGATTGCGAATCCATCTCTTCGGTGTGAATGGCAGGGACTGCCAATCAACTCATGGACGCGGCATCCTCAATAAGACAAGTGAATGATTGGCGCATGACTGAAAATTCGCATCGCGCCGACTCTACGCCATCATCAGACTGCTACGTCTGGCCGATTCTGCGATAGGCTGGGCTATTTCCAAAAACTCCTCTGCGGAACGATCTGTCATGTGCTGGAGCCCACGCTCCCGCAACGCGTCGCGATCGACCGGCCGTCCAAGCTCCTTCGCGATGGCGGCCGCCAGCTCGCGCGGCTCGCGGGGGGGCACCAGCCGTCCGAAGCGGCCGTTATCCAGGATCTCACGGGGACCGTAGGGGCAGTCGGTCGCGACCACAGGCGTGCCACAGGCCAGCGCCTCGACCAGTGAATTGCCGAAACCCTCGTAGAGCGAGCTCGATACGGCGAGCTCCGCGCGTTCGAACCAGGCGAACGGATCGTGCGCATAGCCGGCAAAAGTGATTCGATCGCCGAGGCCGAGACGTGCCGCAAGCCGCTCCAGATGTGGGCGTTCCCGCCCTTCGCCGACGATGAAAAGTTGCCAGTTGATGTCTTGCGGCATGAGGGCCATGGCGTGAATCAAATCGCGATGGCCCTTCTCCGCGGAAAGGCGGCCCATGGTCACGATGCGGCCTGCGTCGCGCCGGGGTATCGCTGCGCCGGCGGTCAGGGACGCCGCGACATCCGGGGTGATGATCGGCTTTGTGTGAAGCACCGAGATCATGGTTTCCGGAACACCGAACAGATCTATCAAATCCTGGCGCGCGCCCTCGGTCAGCGTGATGACATGGTCGGCCTGACGGTAGAATCGCGCCATCCGGTAGGCGAGCCTGTTCTGGATATAAGGATCGCGCTTGATGCCGACCGAGGGAACGCCGACCTCACGTAGGATCAGGGCGGGCCGGTGTCGGCGCGCAAGGGAACGGACCGCCAGCACACAGGCGATATTGAGGCTCGCTTCGGAACTCAGGACGACATCGAGACGTGCATGGAGGAAGGCGCGCCTGAGCCGCTGTATCGACAGCCGCAGGCGCGGAGCGAGCGCGATGACCGTGACGTTCTCGTCGAGGAGCGTCTGGAGCGGCCCCTCGCTTCGCAGCACGACGACCGTGACCTTCGCGCCCAGCCGCGCCAGCGCATTCGACAGAAGCACAGCGTCCCGTTGCGCGCCCCCGCCAGCGAACCCGCCGATGATAACGCCGATCGATATCTGAGCTTTTGACTGGTCCATTGCTCCCGTCGGGGGGCGGACATGGAGCACAACGACCTCGTCCTCCCCCGGTCCCCCTTCGTCTCTTAGCTTGCGAGGGAGCAGCCTTCAACGGTCGAATGACGAGGGGCGTATGCATCCAGCCGGTCACACGCATTGTTGTGCCATTGTCGCGCGAAAGCCCGCCTCCCTCGTCCCGGATTATGCCGCAGCAAGCGGGGCGTTAGGATTCGTTAACGGTCAACATCCCGCGCGGAGGCGCCGTCTCGCCGCTCTGTTTTGAAAAAGTCAATAAATTCAACGGTGATCATCGCCGCATGCGCAAGAGGCGACCGCTGGCACGCCATCTGCAATTCAGATGGCAGAGGACGGTAATTGTTTCATTAAGAGACAAGGTGCTGTCCGAAAGAGTTCGTTAGGGGCAGCGGTTATGTCCAAGACAGACACCATTTCGACGCAGGCTGATTTTCCCAGCGAGGGCACCACGCTCTCGCGAAACGTGTTCTCGGCCGCCGCGTTCGCGGGTGACATCGCCGTCATCGTCGGCGCCTCCTGGTTGACGGGTGTCGTCTACCATTGGATCGCCTACGGCGATGCGGGGCCCCTTGCGCTCTTCCTCAACGCGGGCCTTGCGACCGCTGTCCTGTTCGTCGCTTTTGGCGCTCTCTCGGGCGCCTACGGTCACACGCGCTATCTTTCGTTCCGCTCGCATTTCACGAGCGTGATGCGCCTGTGGACGCTGGCGTTTCTGTCGGTCGTTCTGCTCCTTTTCGTCCTGAAGACCTCGGAAAACTATTCCCGGGGCGCCTTTCTCCTGCTCTACGCCGTTTGCCCGCTTGCGCTGCTCGCCGGCCGCTATGTCATGGTCACCCTGGTATCCGCAGCCAATAATCGCGGCCTGATCGCCGGCCAGCGCCTCTATGTGGTTGGGGGCCAAAGCGATATCGCCGCTTTCCTGAAGCGCTACCGGCCGGCTGAATTCGGCGTGAAGGTGGTCGGCACCGCCATCATCGGGCCGCGCCAGGGTGGAGATGCCGCGAAGGATATGGTGGCTAGCCTGCGCTATGCTGTTGAAAGCGCGCGGCGCCTGAACTCCGACTCGGTTTTCATCGCGCTGCCCTGGTCGGATCTGGTGACCATCGACGAGACCGTCAAGGCCTTCTCCAAGATACCGGCTGAGATCCATCTGAGCCCGGAACGGATCCTCGAGCGCTTCGAGGACGTGAGCCTGGTGCAGCGCGGCCCGCTGTCCAGCCTGCAACTGGCCCGTCCGCCGCTGGCGCCTTACGAAGTCATTCTCAAGCGTTGCTTCGACATCGTCGTCGCAAGTCTTGCTCTCATCATGCTGTCTCCGCTGATGCTGCTCGTGGCGGTGCTCGTGCGGATGGACTCCAAGGGGCCGGCGCTGTTCGTGCAGCGGCGCTTCGGCTTCAACCAGAAGGAGTTCCGCATCTACAAGTTCCGCACGATGACCACCCAGGATGACGGTGATGTCGTCCAGCAGGCGACCCGCAACGATCCGAGGGTGACACGCATCGGCCGCCTCCTGCGTCGCTGGAATCTCGACGAACTGCCGCAGCTGATCAACGTCCTCAAAGGCCATATGTCGATCGTCGGCCCGAGGCCACACGCGCTGGCTCACGATCGGGAATATGAGACGAAGATCGGCTCCTACGCCCGGCGTCATAATATGAAACCCGGAATCACGGGCTGGGCGCAGGTGAACGGCTATCGTGGCCAGACCGACACGGACTCGAAGATGGAAAAGCGGGTTGAGTTTGATCTCTACTACATCGACAACTGGACCCTGTGGCTCGACATCAAGATCATGGCCATGACGGTGTTCCACCCCCATTCCTACCGGAACGCCTTCTGATCGCGGCGAGCAGTCGTGCGGTGACGGAATACGGCCGACCGACCGCGTTTCCCGCCTCCTGCTCCACGAGCGGGGGTAGTTCGCCCCCTCCGATGAGAGTGGGCGGACAATGATATAACCGTTGCCAGGCCCTTGGCGCCGGAGCCGGTCGACCCTCGCCTGACGACAATTTGCGATCCTTTCTCAACGAAGCAGGTCCCCTTTTAAGGGCGCACGCTTTAGGGTGCGTGCCAGCTGAAGAGAATGGATTGCGATCGATATGCTGCACCGGGTGACGGGACTAGGCGATGTGGGCGTCCTGTTGCCGGTCGGCCTCGTTATCACCCTGTTCTGCTGGTTGGGGGGCCATCGTCGCCTGGCGCTTCAGTGGTGCATCCTCCTCATCGCCGGCATGGGACTGACGGGCTTTGCCAAGCTGGCGTTTCACGTCTGCGGCGACCTGCTGACGGGTGATCGCATCCGCAGCCCGAGCGGACATGTGGCGCTCAGCATTATCGTCTACGGTGGGCTGGCGATCAGCCTGTCGGGTGGCAGATCGCTCCTCACGAAGGCCTTGTTCGCCGCTGGCGGGTTTTTGCTCATTCTCCTGATCGCGTGGAGCCGGGTGCGGCTTGGCTACCACACGCGTTCGGAGGTGCTGGCTGGCTTTCTTCTGGGCGGGTTTTGTCTCGCGGCTTTCGCGGCCACATATCGCCAGGAGCGGCTCTCGATCGTCAGCTTCGTTCTGATTGCCGTGGTTCTCGCGGCGCTGGCCTATCTGCTGCGCCAGTTTTCCCTGACGCCCGAGCATCATGTGCAGGATCTCGCCGAGCAGATCCAGCAATGGCTCGATGTATGCCGGTGATGTATGGCGGGTGTCGGATTAAACGACAGGCGGTCGTATCGATTCGCTTGCAGAAAACGTTGCCAGACGACTTTTTTCGAAGACTTCGCGAACGACACGTCTGCCCGTTGCTCCGGCCTATGCGTCGTGACAGATGAGCGGGGCATTGAAGTAACGGGCGATGGCCCGCGCACAAGCTCACTATAGCGAGTTGTTGTTGTCCGGATCCCCGCAAAGTCCTCTATATCCCTATCCGCCAAGCGATTCGCGGCGAATGGACTGCTTCAAATTGCGTAGGAAGATCTAATTATATATTCCGTTGTTTCAATTTAAAATAATTATAAACTGGATAATGCTGCGTTCGACTTGTTTTTTTCAGTCGATTTTGTGTGCGAATCATATTGCATTTGCGAATGACTCGCTTATAGGTGTAGTCGAGGAATTCGATATGTCAGATCATCTACGCCTTTCCACCGCGCGCGGCGTTCCCGTGCATTCCGAGTTGGCTGCCCTGCTTGAGGGCCCCATGGCGCCGGTGAAAACTGGTTGTGGCTTCCATGACGTGCGGGAAATTCTCCGTGCTGCTGGTCTCCGGCCTACACGCCAGCGCCTTATGCTTGGCTGGCTCTTGTTTTCCAAAGGGCATCGTCATGTGACGGCGGAGCTCCTCTATACGGAAGCCACGCGCGCGAAGGCCGCCGTGTCGCTCGCCACGGTGTACAATACGCTTCACCAGTTCACTGAAGCGGGCCTTCTGCGGCAGTTGGCCGTTGATGGAACGAAGAGCTATTTCGACACGAATGTATCGGTTCATCACCACTATTTCATCGAGGACGACCAGACCTTGGTCGATATCCCTCATGGAGTGATTTCCGCCAGCGCGCTCGCGGGGCCACCGCCGGAAGCGCCGGAGGGTATGGAACTCGTCGGCGTTGAACTCATCGTGCGCGTTCGCCGCAAGGACCGTAAGGCGATGCCGCGACACGCCGGCGAAGCCTGATACAACCCGACAAAGTCGGCGGAACATATCTGCAATGCGCTGGGTTCTGCCGCGCGTTGTATAGACGCTTCATCCATCGCGGCAATCATTCTATACCGGCTCGTCTGGCGGTAGAGGAACGCGATATGGCGATGAGCAAGTCCCTGGTGATTCTGGTTGCGTTGAAACTTGGCCTCGGCCTCGCTGTTCCAGCGGCATTGGCGGATGAGGCCTATGATCGCTGCATGAAGCAGGCGAACGCGACCACGATGGCGTTCAGCAGCTGCGGTGGCGACTGGATGAAGCGCGAGGACGATAAGCTCAACGCGGCTTGGAAGCGCGTTTTCGCGCAGGCAGAGGGTCAGACCAAGACAGATCTGCTCGAGGAGCAGCGGGCCTGGATCGCCTTCAAGGACAAGGCTTGCGGCTTCTATGCGAATGGCGATTGGGGAACAGAAGGCCGCGCCATCCAGTATCCCATGTGTCAGGCGGGCATCATCGCAGCGCGCACCCGTGACATCGACGCGATTGGTAAATTCCTGGCGCCGAAGTAGCCGCGTTCAAAGCAGCCTTGTACATCGAACTGAAGTTCCGAGCAGTTTATTGAACAGGTTCGGCCCCAATAAACAAGATATTTCCGCGCGTCGGACCAACGTGAGCATCCGCCGCTCTAGCGGCCTCGCATGGTAGGGCTCGCGCTGCCCTGTCGAGTCGTGCGCACGCTGCCGGGGCGAGAGTGCACGCGGGAAGACAGGCGTATCGACAGCGCGGCCAGGCAGAGGCCGAGTACAATGATAGCGACGCCCCATATCTGGTAGTAGCGGCCGATGTCGTCGGTCCTCACGAAGGTGGGGAGCATGTACATGGTCATGCCGATGGTACTTGTGAGCATCGAGCTCAGGGCCTGCGTGCGGCCGATCTGCGCCGGATCGGTCAAGGTCAGCAGCCGGCCGTTGCAGAGAGACCGCGACAGGCAGAACAGACCGCCCATCACCGCATAAAGCACGAAGGAGAGAGGCACCCATTTCGAGAGGGCGAAACCGATCATCGCCGCGCCGAGAAGGGCGAGCAACAGGAATTCAATGCCGCTTTTCCAGGCGCGGCGCTGCAAGCTCGCCGACATCAGCAGAACAAGGCCGCCGCCGGCCGACCAAGCCGCCTCCAAAACGCCGAAGACATCGCTGCCGGCATGCAGTGTCTCGCGCACGAAGCCTGGAACGAGCGTATTGGTCATCTGCGCAACGGAAAAAAGCAGAGAAACGCCGATGATCGGCAGGCCGATGTGCGGTGAATCGAACGTGTATTTGAGCCCGTCGCGCCAGTCATCCGTGAAGCTCCTCCGCTTTCGCTCCGGAGGAAGTGACATGCCACGGGTAAAGTATTCACCGAGACATAGAAGCGCGATAGATGTCGCAATGAATATGAGCATGCAGGCGGTCTCGCCCCAGATGTGCAGTATGGTGCCTGCCGTGCCTGTGCCGAAAATGAAACCCACCTGCCCAACGATGGAGAGGCGCAGCACGACATTCATGCGTCTGTCGGACGGGAAGAAGGATTGGAAGGCGCCACCCATGGCGCCGACGCTCAAGGCTGGCCCCGCCGCGCTGATAATGGTGAAGCTGAAGAGGCAGAACGTCAGCCAGGTCTTGTCCTGAAGGCCGGCGAGCAGGATGAAGGCCGCGATAACCCGAAGACTTTGGCTGCGCAGGATCATCGTGCGGCGGCTATGACGATCGACGAGCACGCCGCCGATGACGGACAGCGCGATACTCACCATGCCCCCGGTGAAATAAAGCTGGCCGACAAGCGCGACCGTTCCATGTTCCGTCGCCACCCAGGAGATGACGATGAGCCCTGTTCCGATGAGGTACATCACAAGGAATGAAAACAGGACGTAGCATTTGAAGGCCCAATCGGCACTGCGATGTGCGGTCTGCTGATGCGGACGGGCGATGTCGTTGTCCTGAGCGTGCATGTCTTTATCGTCAACCATACGGGGTTCGCTTAGGCAGGTGCCCGGGAGAGCGTGGCTCCGCGCCTCACCGTCGGCGCCTTGCCCGTTCAAAAGGGGAAGCGGCCCTGTCCATCGCTATGGCTTCGGTCATAGATCTGAAATACTTAACGGATGAACCGAATTTTTCTCATTCGTATAGCAGCTTTCGAATCCACACCATCGCTTGTATGGGTGTGCTACAACAAGAAGTTGGAATTGGTCAAATCTATAATTTGTACGTAAATTACTTCATTATTTCGATGCTGAATTTGACATACGATTGAGAGATTTTGTTATTGCCTGAATTTATACGCGAGATATTTTTCAGGCCGGGCTTCGTTAAACAAAAACGCATCAAGCCCGCTTCTTACCAAATCATACAGAAAGGGAATGGCGATGAACGAGGGTATTGAAATGGATTTCGATCTTGACGAGGTGTTGGGCAGCATCGAGATGTGCCTGCAATCACCCGAGTGCTCGGATGGCCCCAGCGGCGGGAGTGAAGAATCCGAGCAAACATAGAGCCGCCTATAGGTTGGGGCAGCCGGCCGGGTCAATTTGCTGACACGTGATGGGCGCATGGAGGCTTCCTTGGCGAGCAGCGTTTACAACAAGAGTGTATGTCAGGAGGGGACGATTGTTCGCCTGTCCCTTGATAAATGCGTAGCATTTATCAAGCAGTTGCAAGAAGGAGAGCGGTTCCCTGCTTCCCTGGCCATGCTGCGGGGCGCCGCTTTCTTTGCCGGATACGAATTTGCGATTGAGGCGTTATTGGCTGATGATGTCCATGTTATTCGTGATAGACTTGACGATACCGGGAGTGGGTTTGTCGGCATTGATGTGCCCCAGGGGATCGCCTCGGAGCCGGCTACCGATGCCCTCATGGGGAGCGTTATTGCATCCGCAATAATTTCGGCCTTCATGATGCCGTTGCTCGACCCGCGCAATGGAACGCCCTTTACCGTCTACACGGCATCGCCGGACAATGAGGAGGCGCTTCAGAAGGCTGGCGTCAAGTTTTACGCGCCGACGGAGAAGTTAGGCTTCCATACAGATGGAATGTTGAAGAATTCCGCTGTTTATGTGCCGCGCTATATCGGGCTCTACAATATCGTCATCGCCTACAACAAGCCGGGTTGCTTTTACTGGGTGCCATTTGCCGCCTGGCCGCAATTCGATGAATGGGCTGGCGTGCTGGGGTGGAACAGGGCTTATCGCTTCGAGGCGACGCCGATCGTCTATGCCGGGGCGCTCGATCGCGCCGAGGAGGCTGGCGCTCGTATCATCGAAGCACCTGTGTTCTGGCGGGATACCAGTGGCGATGAGCGAGCGGTGTTCATGAACGGGGATCTTCAGGGCCCCGTGGATGGTGATGGCGATTTCGACAGCCGCCTCGTTCAGCGCATGAAGCAATCCATCGCCTGTGATGCCCGCCGCATTGCATTGCCGCAGCGACAGCGCCGTCTTTTTCTCATGAACAACACGGCGGGTTTCCACGCGCGGGACCTGTTCGATGCGCCGATCCCGGGGGCGCGCTACACGCGGTCCTTCCTGCGCAGCGTCGCATCGGAAGGACCGCGGATTACGCCCTGAATGGTCCGCGTACCGCGCAAGAGAAGCGGCAAGGAGGACGGCGGTGCGGCCGCCGACCCCATCTCGCATCTGCTTCTAGTGTTGGTGGCCGCTCTTCTCTGTGGGGGAGGCGCCGATCGCCTCCACCGCGTAAGACACGGAAACGGCGCCGGCTTTCTCGAAGGTCAGGGTCCCGGCGAAGGGCTCGCCCTGCTTCGGCGCCTTCTGCAGGTTGAGAAACATCATGTGGTAGGAGCCGGGCTTGAAGGCGACCTCGCCTTTGGCCGGGATCTCGACGCCGCCCGGCAACTCGCGCATCGTCATCACACCGTCCTTCTCGTTCATTTCGTGGATCTCCGCGCGGCCGGCGATGTCGGCTGTCGCTGAGACCAGACGGTCGGCTGTGTCACCGGTGTTGATGATGACGAAGTAGCCGCCCGCCACCTTTGCCCCCGGGGGGGTGGCGCGGGACCACGGATGTTTGATCTGCAGGTTACCCACCTTGAATTCATGGGCGATGGCGGACGATTGGCCAGCCGCTACGACCAGCGGGACGGCAAGCGCGAGCGCGGCTGCGGTGCGCGCGGCCGGACGGAGGAGGGACGTCAACATGGGGAAAACTCCAGGGAAGGAGGTGGCCCGGCGTCAAGCGGGCCAGAAGGGAAAGGGGATCGACTTGCGCCTGATCACCATGGAGCGATAGGTGGATTTCAGGCCGGCCGTGGTGGCGCGCGCGCCCTGTCCGTCATGCGCGCATGCGCATGCGGCGGGGCGTCCTGAACCCACGCGAAGGGCGACGCGACCGCGTGCGGAGGCGTAAACGCGGCCGCCGGAGTAGCCGGCGGCGGTGCCATGCCCTGCCCGAGCATGCTGCATCCAAGCACGCAGCAAGCCGGGAGATGAGCGCGGTCTGGCGCGGAAGAAGGCCTCTCGCCGCTCGGTGTGCAGAGGATGGTGGCGGGGCCGGCGGGCATCGCGGCTGCCTGCATGCCCACGATCATGCCCATGAGCAGCATCTGGGCGGCGACGAGATAGGCCATGCCGAGCGCGATCATCGCACTCCAGCCCATGCCACGCCGTTGCCTCTGCCTGCTCAGAACGGTTCTCCCCGCGTTTCAGTCGCCATCGGCCTAGCACGCCGATGTCCGGAGGGAAATGATCTGCCCACCCGTTGCGGCACTGTGACCTAACCCGAGGCTCGCGTTCGCTTGGGCCGAAACGGGGGACAGGCAAACTGGGAGGAGGAAAAATCTGGAGCGGGCGAAGGGAATCGAACCCTCGTATGCAGCTTGGGAAGCTGCCGTTCTACCATTGAACTACGCCCGCCAAAAACGCCTTTGAAATTAAAGCGCTTTTTGCATGAAGTGTCCCAAAAGAACAGCTTGTGAGACACGTCAGGTTCGTGATTGGTACTCTACCGGCCGGTGCCGATCAAGCCCATAGATAGGTCGTCTTTAAACAGCTTGCCCCAAGTCAGCTGAGCTGCATGCCAGCACGGACCTCCTGCTCGATGAGCTTCCATATATGGTCGACATAACCGACGAAGGTGCTGCTGCGCTTGACCTCGAGATCACGCGGGCGCGGCAGGTCGATCACGATTTCCTCGCGGATCTGGCCGGGCCGGGCGCTGAACACGATGACACGGTCCGAGAGGAACACGGCTTCGTCGATCTGGTGAGTGATCAGCACGACCGTCTTCTTCTCGCGCTCCCAGATATTGAGCAGCTCGGTCTGCATGATTTCGCGGGTCTGCGCATCGAGCGCGGCGAAGGGCTCGTCCAGGAGCAGGATGTCCGGACTCACCGCAAGCGCCCGCGCGACGTTCACACGCTGGCGCATGCCGCCGGACAACTGGTGGGGATAATGATTCTCGAAGCCCGACAGGCCGGAGACCTTGATGAAATAGCGCGCGATCTCCTCGCGTTCCTTGCGCGACATGCCGCCGATGGCGAGGCCATAGCCGACATTGTCCATGACGGTTTTCCAGGGCAGGAGCGAGTCGTGCTGGAACACCATCGCGCGGTCCTTGCCTGGCCGCGTGACCGTCTTGCCGCCGACCGCGATGCGACCCGCGCTGGCCGGCATCAGCCCGTCGATGATGCGCAACAACGTGGACTTGCCGCTGCCGCTGGCGCCGACGATCGAGACGAATTCGCCCTTGCCGAGGGTGAGGTTGATGTCGCGGAGCGCCTCGATCGTCGGGCGGCCAGGCCGCTCGAAAACCTTCGAGACGCCTTCAATGGTGAGCGAGGGTGTTTCGGACATGGTTGGCTCCGCGTTCATGGGGCAACGGGATGGAAGGGCAGGGCACCGCCGGTCTCATTCGTGCCGCCAGGGCGCCATGCGACGCTCGATCGTTTGAAACAGGAGGCTGCCGATGACCCCCATGGCGCCGAGCAGGATGACATAGGCCAGGAGCGTCGCCGTATCGAAAGTCTGGCCTGCCGCCAGGATCGCGAAGCCGAAGCCGGCGAAGGAGCCGAAGAATTCTGCGACGACAATGCCGACGAGGGCGCGCGCCCAGGCCACGCGGACGCCGCTGACCACATAGGGAAGGGCATAGGGCAGCGTCACGGTCGTGAAGATCTGCCAGCCATTTGCGTTGAAGGATTTCGCGGCGTCGATCAAGCCCTTGTCCGTGGCGCGAAGGCCGACCTCCGTCGTCACCAGCACGGGGAAGACAGCCACGAGGGTCACCAGCACGAATTTTGACGCGAAGCCGAGGCCGAGCCAGGCGATGAAGAGCGGGGCCAGGGCAACGACAGGCACCGAATAGAGCGCCATCAGCATGGGCCCGGCGGTCAGCGAGACGAGCCTGTTGGACGCCAGCAGCAGGCCGCCGGCGACGCCCACCAGAACCGCGACCGGGAACGAGATCAGAAGAGCAATGCCGGTGGCCGCGCCGTTGGTCCAGACGGCGCCGCTCTTTGTCTCCGTGAAGAGGGCCGCGAAGACTTCGGCTGGCGGCACGAGCAGCAAACGGTTCGTTACGACGGTCGAGGTCAGGAGCTGCCAGAAAAGCAGCACGACGATGACCGAGAGCATGATCCGGACAAACCCGGCCGACCGGGTATCTCCCTGCAGAAAATCGTAGCTTTTTTGCCAAACCGTCATGGCGTTTTCCTATCGGGAGACTTGTGGGTCGGCAGACCCCAGGGGGAAGTCTTGCGGGCCGGAGTTTAGCGGGCGATGACGGAAACCGTCCGTGGCGAGTTGCAAAAGGCCTTGGCGTGTCAGTTCATTGAGCCCCAGCGCTGGCAGAAGGTTGTTGTCGAGCGAAACATCCCGTCCGAGCATGATGCTGGCGATGGCGATCACCGCGTCATGCACGGGGGCGGCGACGTCGGCGAGACGCGCGACGTGAGAAGCAAAGACGATGCCGTATGGGATGTCCTGGGTCAGATAGCGATGCTCCATGGATTGCGGTCCACGCGGTCCGCGGCCATTGGCGTGGAGGGTCGCATTCATCTCGGCCATCGAGCCGGCCGGCACCCGGAACGACCGATGGAAATGCTCGTTGACGCTATGGATCTTGATCCCAAAGGCCGAGGCAATGGCGAGGCGCTCGCTGTCGAGCGCTTCCATCAGCCGGCCGACGGCCGGTGTGGTCTCGTGATACGGCGCCCAGTTTTCAGCATGCTCGATGCGGCTGGCATTGAGGAGGCAGACAGGCACATGGAACACGGGATTGCAGTTTGAAAGCAGGGCGATGGCGAGCGCCTCGGGCCGTTCTTCAAACTGCGCGGGAAGCAGGCTGCGGCAAACGGCGAGAGCCTCCGGCGCGGCCTCCGGGGGCATCACGGCCGCCTCGATGCGCGCACGGACGGTGCGGATGTCCACATGCCCGATGGCCTCGCGGTGGGCGGTGCCGGGGCTCGTGTTCAAAGACACGATCGGCAACGCCACATCGCGCACATTCAGGAGCTGTGCCAGGTAGAGGGCGCTCAGGGAATGGGCAGCGCTGATGATGAAGGGCACGCCCGGCCGCAGGAACGGCGCGACGCGATCCATCACCGGCCGATGGCCCGCCGCATCCACGACCAGCAGGACAGCGTCGGCGTCGGCCACGGCGGTGGCCGGGTCCGAGGCAACCGCCACCGGCCATTCACCCGTGAGCGCTCCCGTTGCGGTGACGCTCGCCAGGCCCGTGGTCGAAGCGCCGGAGGGAGACCACAGAACGGGTTCATGTCCGCGCGAGGCGAGGATGGCGGCGGCTGTCAGCCCCATCGCACCGGCGCCGAGAATGGCCACCTTCATGGCTGCGGCCCCTCATCCGGGAACAGACGGCGCATGTCGCCCAGGCTCTCGAGAGACCGGATCCGCCCCAGGAGGTCCTGTGCCGTGGGTGCGGGCATCACCTGCGCCATGTTGGCCAGAAATTTCTTCTCCAGCAGCGCGTCGCTGATGGGGTTGATCGGCTTCCCCGTCGACGCATTCTGCTGGGCGCTGAATTGGCGGCCGTCGCGCATGGTCACCGTGATGCGGGTCGCCTCGGCGGCGTCGCGCGCTTCAGCTTCGCTGGCGAAGGTCAGGCCGGCCTGCATGGTAACCTTCGCCATCTCCGCGCGAATGGCGGGATTGACGAGGTCGTCCGCGTTCAGATCGGCCGCCACGAAGTCGCCCCGGTGCAAAATGCAGCCGAGGGCGTAGGACAGCGAGAATTGCGCCTGCGTCACGTTCTGCGGGTCTTCAAAGGCGAGATTGGCGGCGATATGCGGCGTGACCTCGCATCGCACACCCGCGACGTCCCGTGCCGCCACCGCATTATCCGCCAGAACCCGCATAAGCGCCTCGGCGGCCGCCTGCACGGACGAGCAGGCCGGATAAAGCTTGTAGGATGCGCCCGCATCCTGGAAGCTGCCGAGCCCGGCGAAGGCTTGGTCGGTCCAATTGCCCGCATTGATGACGCGAATGAAACCGCGAGGCCCTTCGAAGGCATCGAGCGGCGCCTGTACACCCTTGCGCGCCAGCAAGGCGGCTCGCAGGCCCGTTTCGCTGGCGCGCGCGCACAGCAACGGCTTCATGTCCGAACCAACGCCGATCCGCAGGCCACAGGCCTGCACGGCGGCGATCGCCAGCGCCTGGGCCGTTTCCTCACGCGGGAGCCCCATCAACCAGGCCGTCGCTCCGGCGACGCCGACAGGACCGAGAACCCCCGTGTTGAACCAGCCCTTGTAGAAGAGGCTGTCGCGATCCTTGCGATAAGGGATGTCGGAGAGGCTCTCGGCGAGCGTCCGGACGATCTCCGTACCGATCGCAAAAGCCGCCAGGAAGCGCTCGCCTGTGGCGCCCTCGCTCTCGGCGAGCGCAAACAGGGCCGGGAACAGCGCGGCCGGCCCGAAGACCATGCCGCGATTGAAATTGGCGTCGAAATCGAGCACATGCGCCGCGGTCGCGTTGGCCCGTGCCGCCGCGATGGGCGCCGCGCGACGCGTCGTGCCGAGCACACGGGACGGCCCCGACGCTGCCTCGTCCAGCACCTCCTCGCGCACGAGCCGCGCGAGCGGCATGCCCAGGCCGGCATGGGCGACGCCGACGACGTCGATGACCGAGCGGCAGGCGGCAGCCTTCGCCACGGCCGGGATGGACGTGGCGGACAGCCCCGCCATCCAGTCTGCCATATGCTGCGCGACCGCCACCGGCTCGGCGTGCGGCGTCACCATCGCCATGCTCATGCGGTCCGTGCCGCGTGCTGTGCCTTCGCCTGCCGGCCGAAGCCCTTCTCGCCCACGACCTTGCCGTCCTGGTAAATGGTCTGTCCCCGCAGGAGGGTGCGGACAGGCTTGCCGACGAGCTTGCGGCCGGCGTAAGGGCTCCAGCCGCACAGGCTGAGCACGTCCTCGTCCCGAACTTCGTATTCGGTATTGAGGTCGACCAGCACGAGATCGGCGTGATAGCCCTCGGCGATATGACCCTTGTCCTTGAGGCCGAAGAGCCGCGCTGGCGTCTGGGACGTGGCTTCCGCGACGCGTTCAAGCGTGATCTTGCCGTCGCGGGCGGCCGTGAGGAACATGCTGAGGTAGAATTGCGCGGATGGTGTGCCGGTATGGGCCTTCCAACCGTCGGTCCAGCCGATTTCCTTCTCCTCGCGCATATGGGGCGCGTGGTCGGTGGCGATGATGTCGATGGTGCCGTCGTTCAACCCTTCCCACAGGCCCGGCACGTTCTTCTCCGGCACCCAATAGGAGAGCGCGTAGGAGCCGAGCCGCTGGATGGACGACCAGTCGCAGCCGAGGAACAGCGCCCAGGGGTTGATCTCGCAGGTGACCTTTTGGCCCGCGGCCTTGGCCTTGCGGATCAGGTCCACGCTGCCGGCGGTCTGGGTGTGGAGGATGTGGAGATGGCAGCCGGCGGCCCGTTGCAGGCGCAGGAGCGTCGCGATCGCCGTCTCCCAGATCACGCCGTCATAGGCTGCATAGGCCTTGGCATAGGCCAGCGCGTCACGCTCGCCACGCGCCCAGTATTCCTGCTCGATGACGTCCATGAGCGCCTGGTCGTGCGGATGCACCATCAAGGGCACGCCTTCCCGGGCGCAGGCCTTCATGATCTCAAGGATCCTGCCGTGATCGTGCACGCCGATGCCGGGCATATGCGGGTAGTCGCGGCCGGTATCGACGACCATGAAGAACTTGAACGCGGCGATGTCCTGGTCGGCGAGGCCGGCGACTTCTTCAAGGATCGTGGGCGCCGGGTTGAAGTTCCAGTCGACCACGGCATCCGTCTCGTAGATCGCGAACTGGTCCTTGAGAAGCTTCAGGCTGTTCGGGGGCGGGTTGACGTTGGGCATCGCCACTGAGGTGGTGACGCCACCAGCCGCGCACTGGAGGGTCGCGGTGTAGATGGTGTCCTTGTACTCGAAGCCCGGGAGGCTGCCCTGGCGATGGTGCGAGTGCATGTCGATGACGCCGGGGAATACCGCAAGGCCCTTTGCGTCGATGATCTCCGCGCCGTTCGCCTCTGGTGCGGCGTCCCCCTTGAAGATGCCGCTGATCCGGCCGTCGGTGACGGCGATGGAGCCTTCGAAACGGCCTTCCGGCGTCACGATGAGTCCATTCTTCACTAGGGTATCCATGAGGTTTCCTTTTTCGGGAAGCAGATGGTTCAGCCCGCGAGCCGTGAGGGCTCTGGCCGGCTTGTGATGGTCGCGAGGACGCGGGAGACGTAGTCGCGCGTGAGGCCCCGGGTGATGAAGACGATGCGCGAGGAGGCCCCGCTCGCGGGCCAGCTCGGCAGCTGGAACGGTGGGTGGAACAGGCGCTGGACGGATTGGACCACGACGGGCTTGTCCTGGCCCTCGATGTTGAGGATACCCTTCACCCGGAGAAGGTCGTCGCCATGAGCGATGACCAACGCATCCAGCCAGTGCGCCACATGCTCCCAAGCGAGCGCCTCATCGAAGGTCAGCGTGAATGTCGTGAAATCGCTGCCGTGATGATGGTGCGAATGCTTATGGGTGTGGCCGTGTTGAGCATGGCCATCATGGGCATGGTCGTGATGGGTGTGGTCGTGAGCGTGATGCCGGTGCGCGGCGTGCGCATCCGAATGCTCATCGGCCTTGGCGGGCGCCAGGCCAGATGCCACGAGCCAGGCATCCATGTCCCGGACTTCCGCCTGGGGATTGAAAGCCCCGGGTTCGAGCAATTGCGTCGGCATGACCGGCGCCGAGGAGGACGACAGAAGGACGCGCGCGGAGGGGTTGCGCGCCTTGAGGAGCGCCACCAGCTCATCGGGCACCGCGGCAAGGTCTGTCTTGGACAGGATGATGTCGTCGGCGACGACGACCTGACGCGCGGCTTCCTCGAAATCCGTGATGGTGCGTTGCCCATGCAGCGCGTCCACCACCGTGATGATCCGGTTGAGCACGTAGCGGCCAGCGACCGGGAAGGTCATCAGCGACTGGATGACCGGGACGGGATCGGCTACGCCGGTGGTCTCGATGAAGACCCTGGTGAACGGGCGGATTTCGCCCCGCGCGCGCTTTTCATTCAGTTCGCGCAGTGTCGTCACGAGATCGCCGGACACCGAGCAGCACAGGCACCCTGTGCTGAGCTCGATGGTGTTGTCGTTGCTTGCGGCGATCAGGGTGTGATCGATTCCGATCTCGCCGAATTCATTGACGATGACCGCAACGTCAGCAAAGGCTGGATCGCGAAGCCACGAATTCAATAGGGTCGTCTTTCCGCTGCCAAGGAAACCTGTCAGCAGATTTACGGGAATACGTTCCTGGTTCATCATATCCATTCCGGCGAGGGCCATGCGCGGGCCTTCGGCCTGCGCATGGGATGGGCCTCAGTTTCCGGCGAGGAAGCTCGGATCGTAGTAATTCTTCAGCTCAAACGGCTTGTCGCTTTCCTTGGCGGCGCCGACGGCCTCACTGATCTTCAGGAGATTGCGCAGGCTGTCGGGTGTCACTTCCAGCCCGCGGCCGATAGCCTTCTGCTGCTCGATAATAAAGGCGTAGGACTCGGCGCAGAGGGCCGGATCGACCTTGGTATAGGCCGCCAGAATATCGATGGCCTTCTGCTTGTTAGCCGGATCATAAATCCAGTTCGCGGCATCCCGTGTCGCCTGTGTCAGGCCAACGGCAGCCTTGCGGTTGGAAGCGGCCCAGGTCTTGTTCAGGATCAGCGGCGTCTGCAGGTAGTCTTGCGTGTAGTCGCCAAGAACCTTCATGCCGTCGCGCTGCGCCATCGAATCGAAGGGGGCGATCAGGAGGGAGCCCGCGACCTGGCCATTCTGCAGGGCGAGGATGCGATCCTTGGAATTCGCCATGGCAACAAGCTTGGCGCCCTTGCCGTCGACCCCGGCCTCGATCATCAGATAACGCAGGAGATTGGCGGTGCCGCCCTGAACGCCACCGGCGGTTACCGGCTTGCCTTCAAGATCCTTGGCGCTCTCGACACCCTTACCGCCGACGAAACGCAGGATCGAATGGCCGAGAATGGCGCCGGAGATCACGATCGGCGCGTTCTGGTCGATGGCGCGCATCGCGAGGTCCGCAACGGCGATGCCGGCCTCGACACTGCCGCTCGAAACGGCCTGCAGCAAGGCCGGGCTGGTCGAGGCGACGAGTTCCTTCACCTCGATGCCGTGCTTCGCGTAGAAGCCCTGATCCTTGGCGATCGCGTGCAGCCAGAGCAAGGCGCTCGGCGCCAGCATGGCGACGCGCACTTCCTGCTTCTCCTGAGCCTGAACCGCTGCCGGAGAAAAGGCGATCGTCGCCGCGAACAGGCCCGTCACAAGTGTCTGCAGAAATTTCATGTCAATTCCCCATCGCTGTGGCAGGGGCCTCTTCGGGCTCCCTTGACGCGTAAACAATCTACGACTGCCGCATATCAGCAATCAAGATAAATTGTCGTATATTGTCAATTATGATGATTTGCATCTACGTTGTGAAGCCCATAAAGAGGCGCCACAGACGGAAACGACGAAACGCGCATGACGCAGAGCAATCTCCTCGCCATCTTGCAACTCTTCGACGGTGATGCGGCCGTCCTGACAGTCGAGGACATCGCCCGCGAGATGGGTATTTCCGTCCGCACGGCCTACCGCAATGTGCGGGAGCTCAGCCACGCCGAGTTTCTCGACCCTGTCACCGGAGCAGGCTATGCGCTTGGGCCGGCCTTCATTCATTTCGACAGGCTGATTCGTCAGAACGATCCGCTCATCCACATCGCCGACCAGCCCATGCAGGGGCTTCTCGACAAGGCCAACCAGGCGGCGGCGGTCATCTTGTGCCGCCGTTTCCGCGATCGGATCATGAGTGTCCACAAAGTCGACGGAGCCGCGCCGCATCTGCCGGCGAGCTACGAACGCGGTGCTGCGATGTCGCTGTTCGTCGGGGCTCCCGCGAAGGCGATCCTCGCCTTCCTGCCGGATCGCGCGCTCCAGGCGCTCTACCTCAGGCACGAGGAAGAATTGCGCCATGCCGATGGGACCTCGTGGAATGATTTCCGGGCGGCGCTGAAGGAGGTGCGCCGGAAGGGGTTTTCTGCGACCACCTCGGAGGTCGGATCCGGGCGTCTGGGAATTGCGGCGCCCGTATTCCGCCGCTCGGTCGTCGTGGCAAGCCTCAGTCTCGTCCTCGATGCGGGCCTTGGTTCGAATTCCGAGAAGACAGCTTTCTACGCGGAGGCAGTGATCGGCGCGGCCCAATCGATATCGGCGGAGCTCGACAAGCACGAGGCGCAGATATCGCGCCCGTAAACTAAGTGATATGCGCGCATTTGGTGGGGCGATTTTCTATTATCGGTATCTGTAAGCTCATTGAGCTGGGTGATGACGCGCGATAATCGAGCGACGCGCTTCATGGGGAAATATTTCCACTGAATTATCGATCCCTGGATATGCGCAAGTCGCGAAAGCCCTTTTGCGCGACGGGGCTGTGTCCCCGCACGGCTGCGGACGCGGTGACCCCTCTTGCGCAGGGGCTTCAAGTTGTATATTTGTCGAACATCATCGTAGCGCTTCTCACGGGAGGACGCTTCGCAGAGGCGGGCGCCGTTGTTTCGTCCACCCTCGCTGTGGGGGCGAGGAGGGGTGACGGCGCGACCGCGATAATCCGGCGGATCAACGGCCGGCTGATCCAGGTGGGGATAAGGCCGTGAAAATAACGGATGTCGAAAGCATCATCCTGAGGCTTCCGGTGGTGCGCGCCATCGGGGATGGCTGCCAGTCGGTGCTTCTGATCCGGGTGCACACGGACGAGGGTCTCGTCGGCATCGGGGAGGCCCATACCAATCCGCTCGTCAGCAAGGCTATCCTCGACGCCCCGTTGTGCTCGGTCTCCGCGGAGGGTTTGCGCAACCTGCTGATCGGCGAGGACCCGCGCGACATCGGTCGCCTCTGGGACAAGATGTACAAGCATTCGGCCACCTACGGCCGGCGCGGCGCCCTCATGCATGCGATCAGCGGGATAGACATCGCGTTATGGGATTTGCTGGGGAAGATCGCCGGCCTGCCGGTTCATCGCCTGCTGGGCGGGCCACGCCGTGATGCTGTCCGCGCTTATGCCAGCGACCTGTCCCAGCCTGACCTCGGCGATACTATCGCGCTTGCTCGCCGCCACCGCGATGCCGGCTTCAAGGCCATGAAATTCGGCTGGGGCGGCCTTGGGCAGGATCCGCGCGCCGATGCCCGCGCCGTCGCCGCGATCCGCGCGGAGATCGGCGACGCGATGGATCTCATGATCGACATCGGGGTGCCGATGCCGCTCGACGACGCTCTCTATCTCGGCCGGGCCTTCGCCGATTCCGGGGTTTACTTCCTGGAGGAGCCGCTGTCGCCGGACGATGTATCCGGCTTCGCGCGTCTCGTCGCCCAATCGCCGACGCCGATCGCCACCGGCGAGAAGGAAACCACGCAATATCCCTATATCGACCTGATGGAGAGGGGCGGCCTGCGCATCATCCAGCCGGATGTCGCGCGGGTCGGAGGCATCTCGGAGGCCGTGCGCATCGTTCACCATGCCGAGGCCCGGGGGGCTCGCGTCATCCCGCATTGCTGGTCGACGGATATTCTCGTTGCCGCGACATTGCATGTCCTGGCGGTGCAGCGTGACGCGCCCTACCTCGAATTCAATGCCACCGACAACCCGCTGCGCACAGATCTCCTGGTCGAGCCCATGCGTGTTGTCGACGGACTCGTGAGTGTGCCGGACAAGCCCGGCCTCGGCATCACGCTGAATGAAGACACGATCGAGCGCTATCGCTGGAACGGCTGAGGATTTGCGGACATGCCCAATATCGCCATTGCTCGTTTGGGGCACGAAGGAAACAGTTTCGCGAGCATCAAGGCGACACTGCGGGATTTCAAGAATTTCGAATGGGCGAAAGGCGAGGAGGCGGTGTCCTTCTATCGCGGCACCAACACCGAGATCGGCGGGGCTGTCGCCTTTTTCGAGGTCCGTCCGGAGTGGCAGCCCACCTATCTGCGCTGTACCTTCGCCACGCCTTCCGGCGAAGTCACGCGGGACACCTATGAGGAACTTCTCGCGGAGCTGCTGGCAGGGCTCGCGGAGGGCCCGCCCGACGGATCCGGCCGTTGGGACGCGGTCTATCTCGGCCAGCACGGCGCGATGCAGGTCGAGGGTATTGACCATGCCGACCACGACCTCCTCATCCGCGTGCGCGAGGTCATCGGCGATACCCCGCTCGGGGCGTCCTATGACCTCCACGCCAATATCACGCAGCCGCAGATCGACCTGTGCGATATCGTCGTGGGCTACAAATGCCACCCGCATACGGACATGGCCGAGACGGCGCAGAAATGTCTGTCCCTGCTTTTGAAGCGCGTAGCCGGCACAATTCATCCGGTCGGCGTGGTGCGGCCGATGAACGCGCTCCTGCCGAGCATCAATGCGCGCACGACTGACGGTCCGATGGCCGAAGCCGCGGCCTTCGCCAGGGGGCTTGCGGAGGGCGCCGGCCTCCTCGATCTGACGATCTACCAGGGTTATGCCTACGGCGATCGTCCGCATGCCGGCGCCTCCGTCGTGGCCTATGCCGATGGGGACAGCACGTCAGCGGAGCGGGCGATCAGTGCCACGCTCGGTGAGCTCCGGCGGATCCGTGATCGCCTGTTCATCGCGATGCCGACGGCGCCCGGCGGCATGGCACGCGCGCTTGGCATCGCCAGGCAGGGCCAGGGCCCTGTCGCCGTGATCGATTCCGCGGATTATCCCGGCGCCGGCGCCAACGCGGACACGCCCGGCCTGCTCCGCGCCGTGCTCGATGCCCGCCCTGACGTGCCGACGGTGATGGCCTTCTTCTGGGACCCGGAGACCGTTGCCAAGGCGGCCGAGGTCGGCATCGGGGGAGAGATCGAGGTCGCGCTGGGCGGCCGGCTGACGCCTGATTTCGGAGCTCCGGTCACCGCGCGGGCGCGGGTGACGCGCCTGACGGACGGGCGGATCGTCAATACCGGGCCGTTCTGCAACGGCCTTGCCTTCGACTATGGCCAGACCGCCGTGCTGGAAATCGAGGGCATCCAGGTCATCGTCACCGAAACCTGTCTGACAGTGACGGATCCGAGCTTCTTTGATCTTCACGGCATTGACCTCAGCCGTATCGGTATTCTCGCCATCAAGGCGAAAAACCAGTTCCGCGCGGCTTTCACCAGCGTCTTCCCGACCATGATCGATGTGGATGTGCCGGGGCCGGCGGCTTACGACTTCGCCAGCCTGCCGTTCCGGCGCGTGCCACGGACGCATTTTCCTTTCACGCGCGACGCGTGAGGGCGTTCAAGGGCGCGGTCATTCCGGGGCTCGGGCCTTTAGGCCCGCCCCACGATGATTGGAGGAATGCGGACCTGGCCCTAGGACCAATCGACATTCAAGGATGTCCCAAGAGATACCATTGTCATCACCGGGCTTGTCCCCAAAGTCGAGTTTACCCGATTTCGGCTCTTGATAGGGAACTCGGCAATCGCCGAGTTCCTGTGATCCCGACTGGAAAGGTGCCTCAATTCATCGGGATGGCCGGGACAAACCCGGCCATGACGCTGAGAACGCTGAATGTCGATTGAGTCTATGGCTCGGTATCGGAAACAAGCCGCGTCCGGGCATTGTCGATGTGATGGCGCATGGCGGTCCGTGCTCGGTCGGCATTGCCTTCGACGAGGGCCGAGATGATCGCGTCGTGCTCGTCCTGGACGAGGCGGTGGCGCTCCGGCCGCTTCTTCAGCGAGAGGCCGCGGGTCATTTTCAGGCCGGCGTCGAACAGGGGCCGAAGATTGCGCAGGGTTGCGACGAAGAGTTCGTTGTGGGCCGCTTCAGCAATCGCCTCATGGAGTTCGATGTCGATTTCGCTGCCAACCTCGCGCGCGCCGATGATGGCTTCGAGCCTTTGGTTGATCGACAGGATATGCGCGAGATCCGCCTCGGTGCGGCGTTGCGCGGCGTGATAGGCGGCCTCGCCCTCGATGGCGATCCGCAGTTCGAAGAAGCGCAGGACGTCCGCGACCGCGCCCTTGGGCGCGTAGTCAAAGAACTCTGAATTCGGCCGGCGCTGGACATAGGTGCCGGAGCCTTGCCGGGCCGCGACCAGCCCATCGACCTGAAGCCGGGACAATGCTTCGCGCACGATGGAACGGGAGACGCCAAAGACGTCAGACAACTGATTCTCTGAGGGCAGGCGCGCCCCTTCGGCATACTCGCCGGACACGATGCGCTGGAGGATCTGCTCATAAAGCTGGTCTCCCAGCCGCAAACGCTGGGCGGGCCGATATTTCGCAACGCTGCCGCTCATCTCTGCTCCATCATCCGGCATCTGTTTCGCCATGGGTTCCGATGATACTCCGGTCGCTTGACTCGAGGGTCATCCAAGCTATAAATATATCTGACATTTATACAAGTGGGGAGCGGCATGAAGGTTGGTGCGGTTACCTTTCACGATCTCGCGCAGTCCGTTATCGCCGTTCCTCCTCTGGCCCAAACGCCTGCGCTGACCTTGGCGAAGCCCGCCAATGCCGCCTTGATCAAATATCTTGAGCGTGGCGGGGTCTCGACGCTGATGTATGGCGGCAACGCCAATTTTTACAACCTTCCCGTCAGCGCCTACGCCGAAACTCTCGCCTTTCTGACGGACGCCGTTTCTCCGGACACATGGATCATTCCGGCGGTCGGCCCGGATTTCGGCCGCATGATCGATCAGGCGCCCGTCGTGCGGGACCTCAAATTCCCGACCGCGATGGCGCTTCCCGCCTATGCCGGCAGCTACACCTCCGCCGGGCTTGCCACGTCGCTGCGCTACTTGTCAGACAAGATCGGCACCCCGGTGCTCATGTATGCCAAGCATGATCGCTGCATCGAGCCCTCCGACCTGCGCCGCCTTGTGGACGACGGTGTGGTCGGCTGGGTGAAATACGCGGTGGTGCGCCGGGATCCCGCGGAGGACGATTTTCTGCGCGCGCTCCTGGAGGCCGTCGATCCCCGCCGCATCATCAGCGGCATCGGCGAGCGTCCGGTCATCACCCATTTCGAGGCCTTTGGTCTGACGAGCTTCACCTCTGGCTCGGTGGCGGTCGCTCCACGTCTGTCCAGCGCGCTGCTGGCGGCGCTCAAGGCTGATGATCGCGCCACGGCCGAGGCCATTCGGCAGCTTTTCATGCCGCTCGAGGATTGTCGGGACGCCTTTGGCCCGGCGCGTACCATCCATGATGCTGTGACGCTCGCGGGTGTGGCCGATATGGGGCCGATCGCGCCCTTGCAGAGTAATCTCAACGAGATGGAGCGGGCCGAGGTCACCACGGCAGCGCGCGCTCTCGCCAATCATGATGTCGCTGCCATGGCAGCCTGAGCGGGATCATCAATATGTCGGCCTTTTTCCAGCAGCACGGGCTGCGTCGTGTCATCAACGCATCGGGCACCGAGACCGTTCACGGTGCGAGCCGGTGTTCGCCGGCGGTGGTCGAGGCCGTTTGCGATATCCTGCCGAGCTGGGTGGAGATCGCGGACCTGCAGCGCGCGGCCAGCGAGACGATCGCCGCCGTTACCGGCGCGGAGGCCGGCATCGTCACGGGCTGCTCCGCGGCGGGCATCTCCATCTGCGTGGCCGCGGCCATGACCGGCCAGGATCTCGCGAAGGTCGAGCAGCTGCCGGACACCGCCGGCATGAAGAAGCGCGTGGTCCTGCAGAAGGGCCACGAGGTCAATTTCGGCGCGCCGGTCAGCCAGATGGTCAGGATCGCCGGCGCCGAGGTCATTGAGATCGGGACGGCGACGTCCTGCGCGGTCTTTCAGCTGGAAGCGGCGCTCAATGGCGAGGTTGCCGCCGCTCTCTATGTCATTTCCCATCACACCGTGCAGAGCGGCATGATCGATCTCGCTACCTTCTGCGCGATTTGCCGGAAGCATGGCGTTCCGGTCATCGTCGATGCCGCGGCGGAATATGACTGGCCCGCGATGATCGCCGCCGGCGCAACGGCCGTGATCTTCAGCGCGCAGAAGGCTGCCGCTGGAACGACCGCCGGCATCATCGCCGGCGAGGAGGCCTTCATCCGCGCCTGCTACTATCAGGACCGCGGCGTTGGTCGGGTCATGAAGGCGGGCAAGGAAAGCATCGCCGGGGCGATGGCGGCGCTCGCGCAATGGCAGGCCGTCGATCGCGCGGCGATCAAGCGTGGTGAGGAGGAGCGGCTGGCGCAGGCCGAGACTCTGCTGGCCGGCATTCCTGGATTGCGTCTCGAGCGCCAGCCCGACCCGCCGGGCAACCCTTTCGAGCGGCTCATGCTGCATGTGGATCCAGCGGTGGCGGGGCTGAACGCCCATCAGCTCGGCGAGGCGCTCGCCGCGGGCGATGTCAAGGTGGTGCTGCGCTCGCTCCATGCCGACCGTGGCTATCTTCTTTTCGACGTCCGCCGGATCGATGATGCCGAGCTTCGGCTGATCACGGACAAGGTCCGCGGCCTTCTCGCCAAGGCGACCGAAGCGAGCGCCGCATCGCCTGTTCCCTCGAAGGGGGACGTCGCGCGCCGTGCCCTCGAGGCTTGGCCCGCCCGCTCGCCCCAGAAGATTTCGGCTAATACCGCCTGAACCATAGAGCCTGACCTCGCGGAGTTCTATATGGCTTATGATCTCCTGATAAAGAATGGCCATGTCATAGACCCCGCCCAGGGGCTCGATGGTCCCCATGATGTCGCCTTCGCCGACGGTCGCGTCGCGGCAGTCGCGCCCTCGATCAGCGATGCATCGGCAAGGGAGGTGCGCGACGCCGGCGGCCTCTATGTCGTGCCCGGATTGATCGATCTTCACACCCATGTCTATTGGGGTGCGACCTTTCTCGGTGTCGAGGCCGAGCGTGTCTCCCGCGCCTCCGGCATGACGACGGCAGTCGATGCCGGCAGCGCCGGCGCGGGTAATATTCGCGGGTTCGTCGACCATGTCGCGGTGCGCTCACCCGTGCGGATACTGGCTTTCATCAACCTCAGCCTGGTCGGCATCTTCGTCGGTGACGGTGTTCACGTCGGCGAGGCCGAGGATTTACGCTTTCTGGATATTCCGCTCTGCGTCCAGGCCGCCAAGGCCCATGCCGAGCATGTCGTGGGCGTGAAGATCCGCGTCGGGGCCTCGACGACGGGGGCGCTTGGCGCCATTCCGTTGCATATGGCGCTGCGTGCGGCGGAACTCGCGGGCAACCTGCCGGTCATGGTTCACATCGGCGCGGGCATGCCGCCTCGCATCGAGGATATCGTCGATCCGCTCAGACCCGGCGACGTGCTGACCCACTACTGCACCCCTAAGGAAAACTCGCCCCTGACCAGCCGCGGGCAGCTGCGGGATTGCATGATTGCCGCCAAGGAGCGCGGCGTCATCATGGACGTCGGGCATGGATCCGGCTCGTTCGGCTTCGATGTGGCCCGTGTCATGCTGGAATCCGGCCTCGCGCCGGATGTGATTTCCAGCGATGTCCATCTCAAATGCATCGATGGGCCGGCCTATGACGTGCTCGCGACCATGTCGAAGTTCCTCGTGCTTGGGATGCCGCTGGTCGAGGTGATCCGCGCCGCCACTGAGGCGCCGGCGGCGGTATGCCGGCGGCCCGATCTCGGCACGCTGCGGCCGGGAGCTATCGGCGACGCGACGCTTCTCGAAGTTCGCAAGGGCGCGGTAGTTTTCAAGGACAGCATCGGCGGATCACTGCAGGCCGACCGGCGTTTCGTGCCGCGCGGCACCATCATCGCCGGCCAGTGGTGGCATGATGGGGCGGTTGCGGCCTAGCGGTCGCCGCGCGGAGTGCACCAAGCACAGAATCGTGTGGAGACTGAAAAGAGCAAGTCAATCAGGTTCAAATATAAACAAGAGGGGATCGCGGAACCATGTTGATTTCACGCAGAGGATTGATTGCGGGCGCCCCGGCGACGGCGCTCATATTGGCGAACCGCAAGGCTTTCGCGCAAACCGCCGGAAAGAAGGGCGGTGACATCATCGTCGGCATCGGCAGCCCGATTCCGTCGCTCGATATCATGGGAACCACGGACGATGTCGGGCGGATCATCAACCTGCATCTCTACGAAGCACTGGTAACGCGCGACGAGAAGCTGCAGCCGTCGGCGGGTCTCGCGGAATCCTGGGAGATCTCTCCCGACGGGCTGACCTACACCTTCAAGCTGCGCAAGGGCGTCAAGTTTCACAACGGCAAGGAGATGACGGCGACGGACGTCAAGGCGTCCATCGAGCGCTACCAGCGCATGAGCTTGCGCCGGCGCTATCTCGACCAGATCGCCGAGGTTAGCATTGTCGATCCCGGCACGGTGGCGATCAAGCTCAAGGCGCCGCAGCCGCTTTTCCTGAACAACTTCAGTCAGCCGGAAGTGCTGGTGGCGATCCTGCCGGCTGAAGACGGTGACAAGGATCCGGGCAAGACCAGCTTCATCGGCACAGGTCCGTACAAGCTCGTCGAGAACAAGGCCGACAGCCACGTGAAGCTGGCGCGTTTCGACGACTACGCGCTTGATACGCGCTATCCCGGCCCGAGCGGCTACGGCGGGCGCAAGGACGCGCTGTTCGATACGCTTACGTTCCGCATCATCGCCGAGCCTTCGGCCATGGTCGCGGCCATAGAGACGGGCGAGATCCACCTCGCTGACCTCGTGCCGGAACACGCGGTGCCCGGTCTCAAGAACAACAAGGCGCTCACGGTCATCAACCGCATGCCGACGGCCATGCAGAATCTGACCCTGAACATGGCCGTTCCGCCGATGGACAAGTTGCCGTTCCGGCAGGCGATCGCATCCATCCTCGATATGGACGAAATCCTGGCTGGCGCCAGCGACGGCAATTATCGCCTCAATCCCTATCTGCAATATCCCGGCTATCCGCTCTATCCCGAGGGCATCAAGGCGCCGCTCTATAATGCGAAGAACGCCGAACAGGCCAAGAAGCTGGTTGCCGACGCAGGCTATAAGGATGAAGTCATCCAGATCATCAGCGCCAGCACCTTTCCCTGGCACTCCAACACCGCGCTCATCATTTCCGAGCTGTTGAAATCGATCGGCATCAAGACCCAGATCGAAACCATGGACTGGCCTGCGGTCGTTGCATTGCGCGCGAAGAAGACCGGTTGGTCGCTCAACCCCGGCCAGTTCGGCACCGGACCCTGGCTGGGCGACCCCGTGCTGTCGATCGGCGATCTCGGTGGCAAGACGTCGTCAAATAACGCAGAAGATCCCGTCCTGGCGCAGATGGTCGCCGATATGCAGCTGAAGCCGACCGCCGAGGAACGCAAGGAAGCTTGGTACAAGGCGCAGCAGCATATCCTCGACAATGTTCTGTCGATCAAGCTGGGCGATATCGGCCAGACCCAGGTACGCAGCAACAAGGTCGTTGGCTTCACGCCGTTCCGCACCACGCGCCTCTGGGGCGTCAGCTTTGCATGAGAATGTAAGCCTGACCGAGGCCGCCGCTCTTTCTCCCGCTGTGGCCTCGCAAACGCAAGTCTCGTCTCATGAAGTCTCGTCTCATGAGGTCTCATCTCCGGAACCCCGGAAGCGCTTCTGGCGTTCCCGGGTCTTCCGGCAGTTGCTGGCGCATCGCAGCTTCGTCTTTGGCTTTACGATCGTCGCGTTCATGACCCTGGTCGCGATCATGGCGGGGTGGCTCATCACCCATGATCCGCTGCGCATCCAGATGCGGTTCCGCTTCCAGCCGCCGTTCAGCGGACAGTACTGGTTCGGCACGGATCATCTCGGACGCGATCTCTACAGTCGCCTCGTGATGGGCGCGCGCGTGTCCCTACGCATCGGCTTCTGGGTGATGATCGTCTCCGGCGTGCTCGGAACGATCGTCGGCGCCTGCGCCGGCTACTTCCGGGCCTTCGACGGCATCATCATGCGGTGCATGGACGCCCTGATGGCCTTTCCCTCAATCATGCTGGCGATCGCGATCGCTGCGGCCTTGGGGCCTTCCGACCTCAATGTGGTGCTGGCCCTTTCGGCGATCTATGTTCCGAGCACCGCGCGGATCGTCAGGGCGTCCGTTCTGGTGGTGCGGGAGATGAGCTATGTCGAAGCGGCCGTATCCTCGGGCGTGAGGCCCTTGGTCGTGCTGCTGCGCCACGTCCTCCCCAACAGCTTCGCGCCGTTGATCGTGCAGCTCAGCTTCATCTTTGCCTATGCCGTGCTCGCCGAAGCGGTGCTCAGCTTCCTCGGCGTCGGCACGCCGCCGCCTACGCCGAGCTGGGGCAATATCATCGCCGACGGCCGGGCCTATATCCGCGAGGCGCCGTGGATCACTCTTATTCCCGGTCTTGCCGTCACCTTGACCGTGCTCGCGCTCAACCTTCTGGGGGATGCCTTGCGCGACGTGCTCGATCCACGCCTGAAAGACAGGGCGGACGCATGAGTGTGCGACGAATCTCCATGGTCCCGCCTGACATGAGGGCTACGCCCGACGTGGCTTTCCGCTGGTCCGGAGGGAGCGCAGAATGACACGCTATATTCTGCATCGGCTGATCGCCTCTATCCCGGTGATCTTCCTGGTCACGCTGATCGCCTTCTCGATCATGCAGCTCGTACCGGGTGACCCCGCCGCGGTCATCGCCGGTGCGAACGCCACGCAGGAGGAGGTGGAGCTGGTCCGCCAGCAGCTCGGGCTCGACGAGCCGTTTCTCGTACGGCTGATGCACTGGTATGGCGCGCTCCTCCAGGGGGATCTCGGCCAGTCCATCCTGCTCCAGCGCAGCGTGACGAGCGCCATCATCGAGCGCGTTCCGATAACGGTGTCGTTGACCCTCTATGCGATGGTGCTGACGGTGACCTTCGGGGTGACGGCCGGGGTGATCGCCGCCGTCTATCGCGGCAGCTGGGTGGATCAGGCCTGCATGGCGAGCGCCCTGCTTGGTGTGTCCCTGCCAAATTTCTGGCTGGCGCTGATCCTGATCTTCGCCTTTGCGGTGGGGCTTGGCTGGTTTCCCACCGGCGGCTATGTGCCCTTCACCGAGGACCCGGTGGGCTGGCTGCGGGCTCTCACACTGCCTGCCTTCACGCTGGGCTTCCTGCAGATGGGCCTTCTGGCGCGCATCACCCGTTCCAGCATGCTGGAGGTTCTCAATCAGGACTATGTACGCACCGCCCGCGCCAAGGGGCTGCCAAGCTGGCAGATCATCAACAGGCACGCCCTGCGCAACGTCGTGGTGCCGGTCGTCACCGTCATCGGCATCATCACCAGCCATATGGTGAGTGGCTCCGTCGTCATCGAGACGGTTTTCTCACTGCCCGGCATCGGGCGGCTCGTGATCCAGGGCATCCTGCGCCGCGACTATCCCGTCATCCAGGGCGGCCTGCTCGTGACGGCCGTCGCCTTTGTCCTGATCAACCTGATCGTCGACGTTCTCTATTCGCGGTTGGATCCCAGGATACGCCTCGCCGCGCGCGCGTGACGCGCCGCCGTTCATGGGCGCGCCGGTCAGGCCACGGGCTTGGCTGGCGGACGAAGCGGCTCGCCGAGCGTGTGCATGAGCCGGTTGGCCCAGCCGAATATGGCCGCGGACAGCACGAGGTCGGCCATTTCGAGGGCCGAGAGGCCACAGTCGCGCAGCGCGGCGGCATCCTCGCGGGTCACGGCCGGCGGCGTCTCCGATAGCTTGACCGCGAAATCGAAGATCGCCTGCTGGTGTTCCTCCAGCTCGGCGGCCGGCCCGTCAGCGAAGATCCGCGCAATGACGTCGGTGCGTTCGG
The DNA here is from genome assembly GCF_018398335.1 of Chelatococcus sp. HY11. NCBI lineage: Bacteria > Pseudomonadati > Pseudomonadota > Alphaproteobacteria > Hyphomicrobiales > Chelatococcaceae > Chelatococcus > Chelatococcus sp. HY11. Next base: position 2,745,401 of record NZ_JAHBRX010000001.1, on the reverse strand, counting down.
TCAGGCGGTTGAACTGCGCCGCGTGAACCGACGCGCAGTAGACGCAGCGGTTGACGATCGAGGCGCCGACCGCGCCAAGCTCGCGTTCCGCCCGCGACAGGCCATCGCGCCCATACATGATCGCGTTGAAGAGCGGCGAGCGCACCGCGAGCGATTCCGGATCATGCGCCAGCGTCAGCACATACTCCGATACCTTCTTGTTGGAGGGCGTCACCTTCATCGCGTCGAGCTGTTCCGGCGTCGCCTCCTCCAGCCGCACCGGCTTGAGGTAGGGCGACCACTGCAGGGGCTCGGCCGTGAATTCGTGGACGGGGCTGTTCTGGACTGGTTCGCTCATGACATTTCCCATCACATCACGCCCTGAAGGCTGCGGAAGCCGGCGATGACGCGGGCCTGATAATTCACGAAGGCCGCGAGCTCGGACAGCCTCACGATATCGGCCTCGTCGAGCCCCGCTGCCTCCAGCGCCTCGATGTCGGCACGGGTGGCCGCGCGTGGTTCGCGCGTCAAAAGATCGATGTGCCGGACAATCGCCGCGAGGCGCGGTTGCGTCGGTGTGGCCTCCGTTGCCGCTACCGTGACGGCGAGTTCGCCCGCAGCTGCCCCGGTTTTGGCGAGCAAGGTTTGATAATGAGCCGCTAGCGCATCGTCGCCGAGCCAAAGGGCCATACGGGTGGCCAGCGCCGCGCGCATGGCATGGCTCAAGCCTCCCGGTGCCTTCGGCAGCAGCACGGCGTCGTGGCTGGCGTCGCTCAATCTCATGATCTCCGCCCGCGCCTTCAAGGCTTCCGCGAGGGGAGATCCCGCCGCGATGCTGGCGAGCCCCTGGATGATGTCAGTCTGCATGGCGGTGCTGCTCCCATGGGACAGTCGATTTTGGCACAGGCCGTTTCGGGACAGGCGGGTTCAGCCTGGTTTTCGCCCTGCCGTCACGTGGCCGCCTGCGCTCGACGCTAATATGCGTTTTATAGATTTACATTGTCATATAATCCAAAAAGTGAATAGTGGAATTTCCAGAGAGCCGCAAATACGGCAGTGCGATGCATACTTGATAATAACGATAGATTTAATAATATGCGACACATGAATTTTGAGACCCTAGACCTCCGGCAATTGGATGCTTTCGCCGCCGTCATGTCGGCAGGCAGCATCACGGGTGCTGCGCGCCTTCTGGGACGTTCGCAGCCGGCCGTAACGCGTCTCATCCAGGAGTTGGAGGCCAATCTCGGTTTCGCTCTGCTGCACCGGAACGGTCCACGCATCACCCCGACCAACCGCGGCGTCCTGTTTCATGAGGAGGTCGAGCGCTTGCTCGTCAGCCTGAAGCATATGCGTGAACGCGCGATGGCCATCAGCGAGGATGCTTCGCTCGCCATCGAGATCGCCGCCATTCCGGCCCTCGCGGCCGGTCTCGTGCCAAGAGCGTTGGCGGTTATCGACGCGGCTCTCGTGCCGAACCAGGTGCATGTGCAGTCCGCGCCGGCGGAACGGGTGGTGCAGTCCGTTCTGGCGCGTTCCGCTGACGTTGGCGTGGCAAGCCTGCCGCTGGAGCATCCGGGGCTCGATATCCAGTGGATCGGCGAAGCGCCATGCGTCGCGGCCGTGCCGGCTGGGGATCCGCTTGCACGTGGCGAAGTGGTCCGTCTCGCCGATCTGGCGGGCCGGCGTATTGTCACCATGGCCAATCCCTACCGGCTGCGCCGGCGCATTGACGAAGGGTTGAGGCAGGCTGGCGTGACCCCGTCCGCCATTCTCGACACCAACGCGTCTTTCACGGCCCTCGGCGTCGCAAGGACCGGCTTCGGGGTGGCACTGGTCGAGCCGGCGACCGCCTACAGCCTGCCGATCGAGGGGCTGGCGATCCGTCCGCTCGATGTCCACATCCCCTTCGTTTTCGGCATCGTCACGCCGCTCGCTAAACCGCTCACACCCGCCATCGAGGCCCTGATCAGCGCATTTGACGTGGTCTCCGCCGCGCTCGTGCCCGGATTGAAGCGGCTTGATCCCGGCGGGCGCGAGAGCCTTGCCGATGTCCTCTATGGTCGCGACCGCCAGCCCGCTGGCGAGGACGGTGACCCATCCGCTCCCGCCGAGGAAGGGACAGACCTATGACTGCGACCGCAGACATGGAAAGCGCGCCCGCGATGGCTGCCGGCGCCGATGCCATCGGGCTCGAAGCCCTGGAGGCCCGTCTCCGGCAGGATCTCGCCTGGCTCGAATTGCCCGCCAAGGCCTGGGTGCCCGAGCGTGTGGTGGACGGCGAGACTGTGCGCGACGTGGTGATCGTCGGTGCTGGCATGGCCGGGCTCGTCGCCTCGGCCATGCTGAAACGCTACGGCGTCGCCAACCATGTGCTCTACGACAAGGCACCGGCCGGGCGTGAAGGGCCGTGGATCACCTATGCGCGAATGCAGACGCTGCGGTCGCCGAAGCAGCTCACGGGACCGGCGATGGGCCTGCCGGCATTGACGTACCGTGCCTATCACGAGGCGCGCTTCGGCCGTGCCGCCTGGGAGGCGCTCGACAAGATCCCGCGCGAAGTCTGGATGGACTATCTCGTCTGGTATCGGCGGGTGCTCGATCTGCCGGTGGTCAATGAAACGACCATCACCCATGTGGCGACCCGGCCCGATGGCCTTCTCGATGTGGCGATCGACCACGGCGGACAGGCCGGGCGCGTCATTGCCCGCCATCTCGTGCTGGCCACGGGCCGCGACGGCCTTGGTGGCCCCTATGTGCCCGATTTCGTCAAGCGGCTCGACCCGCGCTTCTGGGCGCATTCTGCCGACGATATCGATTTCGAGGCGCTCACGGGCAAGCGCGTTGGTGTCGTGGGTGCCGGCGCCTCGGCCATGGACAATGCCGCGACCGCGCTGGAGGCCGGGGCCGGGCGGCTTGATCTCTTCATCCGCCGCAAGGACATCCCGCGCATCAACAAATTCACCGGCATCGGCAGCCAGGGCGTCGTCCACGGCTTTGCCGGCCTGCCGGATGAGTGGAAATGGCGCTTCCTGCATACAACGCTGTCAGCGCAGACGCCGCCGCCGCGCGACAGCACCCTGCGCGTGTCGCGCCACCCCCATGCCTATTTTCACCTCGGCAGCCCGGTAATGGCGGTGCATGAGAAGGGCGACCATCTCGAAGTCGTCACGCCCAAAGCGCGCTACGACGTCGATTTCATGATCTTCGCCACGGGCTTCAACGTCGATCTCGGTCTGCGGCCCGAGCTCGCCGCCTTCGCGCCGCATATCCGCCTCTGGGGTGAGCGCTTCGCGCCGCCCGGGGGCATGGCGAATGTCGAACTCGAATACTCGCCCGATCTCGGGGCGAGCTTCGAGTTTCTGGAGCGCGAGCCCGGCACATGTCCGGCGCTCCAGTATATCCATGCCTTCAATTTCCCGGCGACGCTCAGCCACGGCAAGCTCTCCGGCGACATTCCGGCGATCAGCGAGGGCGCGGACCGGCTCGCGCGGGGCATCGTGCGGGCCTTGTTCGTCGAGGATCGCGAACTGCACTACGCCAATCTCGTCGCCTTCTCGACGCCGGAACTTCTCGGCGACGAATGGGTCGACGCGGACCGGGCAAACAACGAAGGCGAGGGTCTCGATCATGCAGCCGAATGAAACACGCCGCATCGACCTGAACGGCGCCACGTTTGTCTATGACGTGGCCGGCGAGGACAACGACGAGACGATCGTCGTGCTCCATGGCGGTCGCGGCATCGGCGATCACACGGGGGACTTCAAGGCCTTCCTGCCGCTCGCCGACGACTACAGGCTCCTCGCCTATGACCAGCGTGGCTGCGGGCTGTCGTCCCTCACGCCGCCTTACAATTTCGAGCAATATGCCGATGACCTTGAGGCCTTCCGCCAGACGCTGTGCGGCGGAAAGCGCATCGTCCTCATCGGCGGCTCCTTCGGCGGCATGATCGCGCTGACCTATGCGGTCAAATATGGCAGCCGTGGCCTCTCGCGCCTCATCCTGCGCGGCACGGCGCCGAGCCATCACCACGAGGCCGAGGCGGTCGAGAATTTTAAGGCGCGTTTGCACAAGGCCACCAGCGCTTCGCTCGGCATGGTGGAGAAGATGTTCTCGGACAAGGTGGTCGATGACACCGAGCTGAGGCTGATCTGGCTCGCCCTGCAGCCGCTCTATTTTGAGAAATTCGATCCGGACGCGGCGCTGGAGCGCACCCGCGTCATGCATCTCCACGCGGAGACGCACAATGCGCTGTTCACCGAGAAGGACTATGATCTGCGGGACAAGCTCCCGGACATCGACGTGCCGACCCTGGTCGTCGTCGGCGGCGCGGACTGGATCTGCCCTCCGAGCCAGTCGCGGCTGATCGCGGACAAGGTGCCGGGCGCCGAGCTTCTGGAGATCGAAGGCGCCAATCATGCCGTGCATGTTGAGGCCAATGCGCGCGTGCTCGCCGGCATTCGCGACTTTCTCGCCAGGACCGCCGCGTGATCCGCTACGTCATCGGCAAGCTCGGCGAGGCGCTCGTCGCCGTCTGGGGCGTCGTCACGATCGTCTTCTTCGTGACACGCCTCCTCGGCGATCCCGCCGCCTTGCTGCTGCCGGTCGGCGCCTCGGCGGAACAGCTCGATGCCTTTCGCGCCTCGCTCGGGCTCGACCTGCCGCTCTGGGAGCAATATCTCAGCTTCCTCGCCCAGGCCGTCCAGGGCGATTTCGGCCAGTCCTTCCTGTTCAACCGCCCCGCCATCACGGTCGTGCTGGAGCGTATGCCGGCCACGATCACGCTGGCGGTGACGGCTATGGTCTTCGGCGTGCTGATCGGCGGCGGGGCCGGCGCCATCGCCGCGACCCAGCGCGGCAAATTCGCCGAATTCGCCGTGATGACGCTGGCGCTGCTCGGCCAGGCGACACCGGTGTTCTGGCTCGGCATCATGCTGATCCTGTTCTTCGCCGTCGATCTCGGCTGGCTGCCGACAGGCGGCTATGGCAGCCTCTCTCATCTCATCCTGCCGGCCTTCACGCTCGCCGTCTTCGTCAGCGCCTCCATCGCGCGGCTGCTGCGATCGAGCCTGCTCGATTCGATGAAGGAGGACTATGTGCGCACGGCCCGCGCCAAGGGCCTGCCGCCCGGCCAGGTGTTCGTCTGGCATGCGTTGCGCAATGCCCTCATCCCCGTGGTCACCATGGTCGGCATCCTGTCCGGCGAACTGCTCGGCGGCTCGGTGGTGACGGAGACCGTCTTTGCGTGGCCCGGTGTCGGGCGGCTCATCGTGCAGGCCATCGAATCCAAGGATTTTCCGGTAGTGCAGGCGGGCGTCGCGGTGATCGCCACAGTGTATGTGAGCATCAATTTCCTGGTCGATCTGCTGTATGGCGTGCTCGATCCGCGCATCCGGAGGAAGGAGCCATGAGGGCTTTCCTGCGCGCGCTCGTGCAGAGCCGCGGCGGACTCTTCGGGCTCGTCATCCTCGTCGTGCTGGTCGCCGGCGCGCTGCTCGCGCCGACCCTCGGCCTGCCGGATCCCGTTCGCGGCGACCTCAAGGCCCGCATGGCGCCGCCGACATGGACCGGGCTCTTCGCGCCCGGCGCTCATCCGCTCGGTACCGACCAGCTCGGACGCGATATCCTGAGCCGCATCGTCTACGGCAGCCGGATCACGCTGACGATCGGCGCCTATGCCGTGGTGCTCGGCGGTCTCGTCGGCGTCATGCTCGGCATCGTCGCCGGCTATTGCGGCGGCATCACGGACCGGCTGCTGATGCGGCTCGTCGATATCCAGCTCGCCATACCGCTCATGCTGCTGGCGCTGCTCGTGGTCGCGGCGCTCGGCCCGAGCCTCACCAATCTCGTCATCGTCCTCGCGCTGACCAGCTGGATCCGCTACGCGCGCATCATTCGCGGGCAGGTGCTGGCGCTGCGCGAGCGCGAATTCGTGCAGTCGGCGCGGACCATCGGCGCGAGTACGGCGCAGATCATGCTGCGGCATATCCTGCCGAACGTCATGACGCCGGCGCTTGTCGTGGCCACGCTCGAACTCGCGCGCATCATCATCATGGATGCGGCGCTCAGCTTTCTCGGGCTCGGCGTGCAGCCGCCCGCCGCGAGCTGGGGGCGCATGCTCGCCGAGGGGCGGGTCTACATCTCCACCGCCTGGTGGGTTGTGACCTTTCCCGGCCTCGCGATCATGCTCACGGTGCTGAGCGTCAACCTGCTCGGCGACTGGCTGCGCGACTATTTCGACCCAAGGCTGAGGACCTGACGACATGAACGCGATGTCCCATCAACCCCGTCTGGAACGCCTGCGTCAGCGCATGGAGGAGGCCGGCATCGACGTGATGCTGTGTTTCAAGCCAGAAAACAGTTTCTATCTCACGGGCTTCAACCCGATCATCTACAGTCACCCGGTGGTCGCGGTGCTGCCACGCGTGGGCAAGGCCTCCATGCTGGTGCATGCGCTGCGCGACGACCACGCGCGCGCCTCCACCTTTCTCGAGGACATCCGCCTCTACGGCGCTTGGTCCACCAAGGTCACCATGGGACCGAGCTGGCTTGAAGCCCTCAAGACCATGCTCACCGAGGCGGGCTTTACCGAGGCTGTCGTCGGCATCGAGGAAGATTTCATTCCGATGACGCGCTATCGGGAGTTGCAGGGCATCCTGCCCGGCGCCCGCTTTGCCGATGTCTCCCGGCTCGTCTTCGAGACGCGGCTCATCAAGGACGCGGATGAGATCGCCCATGCCCGCGCCGCCGCCGCCATCGCCGATGTCGGCATGAACGCGGCCGTCGACGCGGTGAGGCAAGGCGGCAACGAGCGTGAGATCGCCATCACCTCCATGGCCGCCATGAACCGGTTCTGGACCGACAACTACCCCGATGCGGAGGTCTGCGATTTCGGCAGCCTGGAGGGCGGCGCGCAGAACGGGCTGTGGACCTGGGTGCTCACCAACGAGCGCATTTTCATGAATTGCGACAACCCGACGGTGCGCAAGCCCCTGAAGGGCGAGCCGGTCTTCATCGACATCTGGACGATCATCAACGGCATCCATGCGGAGAACGAGCGCACGGTCGCCGTGGGGACCCTGCCGGATGAGACCAGGCGGGCGATCGATTCCATCATCGAGATCCGCGAGAGCATCGTGCCGCTCATCAAGCCCGGCACGCCCATCTCCGAACTCTACGCAAAGGCCCGTCGCGGGCTTGAGGAGCGCGGCTATGGCCGCTTTCTGCCCGGCCGCATCGGCCACGGCATCGGGCTCGGCGCCCACGAGGGCCCGTCGCTTGACGCCAAGACGAGCTACCCGCTGGAAGCGGGGATGCTCTTCACACTGGAGCCGAACCTGCGCATCCCGGGCGTCTGCGGCACGCAGATTTCAGACACCGTTCTGGTGACGTCGACGGGCTGCGAATTTCTCACCCGTTCGCCCAACGGCTTGCAGCAGGCATGAAGAAGAGGGGAATTGTCATGGGTCACTGGTCAAGGATCATCGGTGCGACGGCAGTGGCCGTCGCGGTCAGCCTTCCCGCTTTCGCAAGCGCCGCGACGCTCACCATTGCGCTCGGCACCAACGTCAACACGCTCGATCCGCATATGTCGGCTTCCGTCGGCACGGATCTCAGCGTCCTCAGCCACATCTATCCCTCGCTCGTCATCCGCGGCCCGGATCTGAAGCTGCAGCCGGTCGTGGCGAAATCCTGGAACCAGGTCGACGATCTCACCTGGCGCTTCACGCTGGTGGACAACGCCGTCTTTGCCAATGGCGAGAAGATCGACGCCGAGGCGGTGAAGTGGAACCTCGACCGGGTGCGCGATCCCAAGGTCAACGCGCGCATCAAGGCCTGGTTCGACCTTGTGAAAGACGTCAAGGTCGTGAGCCCGACAGAGATCGAGGTGACGACGTCAGCTCCCTATCCGGCCTTCGCCGACCAGCTGTCCATGTTCTTCCTGCTGCCGCCGCAATGGGCGGCGAGCCACAAGCCCGCCACCGAGACACTCTCCGGCGGCCGCTATGAGCTCGCCGAGAACGTGCCCGGCGACCACATCACGCTCAAGGCCAACGCGAAATGGTGGGGCGAGAAGCCGGCCTTCGACACTGTCGTCTTCCGCAACATCCCGGAGAGCGCCAGCCGCGTCGCCGCGCTGCTGGCCGGTGAGGTCGACCTCATCACGAGCATTCCGCTCACCGAGGTCAAGCGCATCAAGGACAGCGGGAACGCCGCGGCGGGCTCGGTGCCGAGCACGCGCAGCCTGTTCATCAAGTTCAACACGCAGAAGCCGCCCTTCGACAACAAGGCTTTCCGCCAGGCCTTGAACTACGCCGTGGACAAGGAAGGCATCGCCCAGGCCATCTTCGATGGCGCGGCCGAGGTTTCGGCCTGCCAGGTGCTGTCACCGAACTACTTCGGCTTCAACGCGGAGCTGAAGCCCTACCCCTATGACCCGGACAAGGCACAGCAGCTCCTGAAGGCCTCGGGTGTGGATCTGAAACAACCCATCGCTCTCGATGTGCCGACCGGCGTTTATCTCCAGGGAACCGAGGTTGCACAGGTGGTCGCCGACCAGCTCACGCAGATCGGCCTCAATGTGAAGATCTCGGAGATGGATTTCAGCACCTATATGAACAAGTATCTGCGCTCGCGGGAGCTCGCCCCGATGTCGGTGCTGGCGCAGGCTTGGCCGACCATCGACGCGGACGGTTTGCTCACGCTCTTTGCGCCGGGCAACCAGTACGCGTACTGGGATGACGCAGCCTTCGGCAAGTTGCTGGACCAGGGCCGCTCGACCACCGACAAGGCCGCGCGGCAGGGCTTCTACAAGCAAGCGACCGCGCTGATGTGCGAGGAGGCGCCCGCGCTGTTCCTCTATGTGCAGCCGGCGACCTATGGCACTTCGAAGCGCGTGACCTGGGCCGCGCGCGGCGACGACTGGGTACGGTCCTTCGATCTCAAGCCCGCGCAGTAGCAAACAGCCGCGCGGAATCTCGGAGTAACGTCATGCACCTCTTCGGCACGCATTTCGGCACCTATGAGGTTGTGCATGACGACGCAGGCCGCGCGGAGCTGCGTGGCTTCCGGCGCGACCCGAAACCGTCCCCGATCGGCGTGGCTTTTCTCGACCTCGCCGATCACCCCAAGCGCCTGCCCCAGCCCATGGTGCGGCAGGGCTGGTTGGCCGCCGCGGAAGGCGCGCGCGACGGCAAGGGGCGGGGGCGTGAGCCCTTCGTGCCGGTGGACTGGGATACGGCCGCGAAGCTCGTCGCCGGCGAGATCACGCGGATACGGCAGACACACGGCAACGAGGCCATCTTCGCGGGATCCTACGGCTGGGCCAGCGCGGGGCGCTTCAACCACGCGCCGAGCCAGCTCAAGCGCTTTCTCAATTGCTGCGGCGGCTTCGTATCGTCGGTCAACACCTACAGCTATGGCGCGGCCGCCGTGCTGCTGCCGCATATCATCGGCCCGGCCTTCGTCGGCGCCACCGACGCCGCGCCGAGTTGGGACCTCATCGCCGCGAACGCGCGGCTCGTTATCTCCTTCGGCGGCTTCCGCCTCACCAATGCGCAGGTCGAGGCGGGCGGCACCGGCCAGCATCGCGCCGAGCGCTGGCTGGAGCGCATCGTGGCGAACGGCGCGCGCGTCGTCGTCGTGAGCCCCGTGGGTACGGACGCGCCCGAGATCGCCGGCCGCGAGCGTATCGAGCATGTCGCCATCCGCCCGAACACCGATACCGCCGTCATGCTCGCCATGGCGCAGGTGCTGTTGGCGGAAGGCCTCGCCCGGCTCGATTTCCTCGAGCGCTACACCACCGGCTTCGACATCTTCGCCGCCTATCTCACGGGAGCCACCGACGGCATCGTCAAGACGCCGGAATGGGCCGAAGGCATTTCCGGAATGCCGGCGGAGACCATCCGTGGCCTCGCCCGCGCCTTCGCCGAGGCACCCGCGCTGATCAACGCTTCCTGGTCACTGCAGCGCGCCCGCTACGGCGAGCAGCCCTATTGGGCGGCGATCGCGCTTGCGGCAATGGCCGGTCAGATCGGCCGACCCGGCGCCGGCTTCGCTTTCGGGCTGACGGCGGTCAGTTCCGTCGGCCAGCCGATCCGCCACCTCAAGGGGCCGGCCTTGCCGCAAGGGCGCAATCCGGTCGCGGCGTTCATTCCCGTCGCGCGCATCACCGAGCTTCTGACGCGCCCGGGCGAGCGCCTTGCCTATAACGGCCGTGATCTTCCGCTGCCGGACATCCGGCTCGTCTGGTGGGCCGGCGGCAATCCGTTTCACCATCATCAGGATCTCAACCGGCTCGCCGAAGCGTGGCGCCGGCCGGATACCGTCATCGTCAATGAAAGCGTGTGGACCTCGACCGCCCGCCACGCCGATATCGTGCTGCCGGCGAGCCTGCCCTTCGAGCGCGACGACATTGCCGCCTCCTCGCGCGATAACTGGCTGGTGGCGAGCCGGCGGATCGCGGAGCCGCCACCGGACGTGCTGAGCGACTTCCGCATTTTCGCGCGCATTGCCCGGGAATTGGGCGTGGAGGAAGCCTTCACCGAAGGCCTTGACGAAAACGGATGGCTGCGCCGCCTTTACGCGGGTTATCGGGAGAGGCATCCGGAGCTGCCGGATTTCGAGACGTTTCAGGCCGAGGGCTATGCCGGCCTCGATCTCGGTGAGGAGGCTGCCGCCCCCGGCGTGCCCTTCGCCGATTTCCTCGCCGATCCCGTGGCCCATCCGCTCGCGACGCCCTCCGGGCGGATCGAGATCGTGTCAGACGCCATCGCCGGGTTTGGCTATCCCGATATTGCCGGCCATCCCGTCTGGATGCCGCCGGAGGAATGGCTCGGCGCGCCGCTCGCCGAGACCTATCCGCTGCATCTCCTTTCGCCCCAGCCGGCCCATCGCCTGCACAGCCAGCTCGAGCTCGTTGGCGAAAGCCAGCGCGCCAAACTGGCCGGACATGAGGTCGCGCTGCTCAATCCCACGGACGCGGCGGCGCGCGGCATCACTGACGGCGACATCATCGAGATCTTCAACGACCGCGGCCGCAGCCAGACGGCCGCGCGCCTCTCCGCCGCGGTGATGGCCGGCGTTGTGGTGCTGCCGACCGGAAGCTGGTTCGATCCGGTCGATGATCCCGAGGGCGGCAGCCTGGATCGGGGCGGCAATCCCAATGTCCTGACCTCGGACCGCCCAACCTCGCAGCTCTCGGGCGGGTCGGCGCCGAACAGCTGCCTGGTGGACGTCCGGCGGGCCTGACATCAAAGTCTGACCACAAGTCTGATTACACCTGCCACGCCCAGGTCTTGCGCGGCTCAGGCTACCCGTTTGCGCCCGCACCGCATCTTGTCAGAGGGGCGGTGTGATCGACCGGCCGACCTTCAAGAAATCCGTCAAGAGCCCTCCTCCGTTGCGGCTCGCTCTGGTCGAGAAATAATTAATTAAAGTCAACGGCTTGAGTGGATTTTGATGATTCCCTTGAAGACGGATTGTTATCGCGGATGGACATGCGGCCTACGCGCGGGCAGGTTGTCTTCATAGGATTCGTATGTCCCGATGTTGAAAGCCCCTCTTTCCGTAAAGGTTAATCCCAGCCAATGCCTCATCGTCCGGGAAGAATGAAGCTCTGGCGTAGGTCCCGTGCCGTTTGGGGTAATGCAGCACAATGGAAGCCACGGCTCGTCTTCTGGGCTGGGGCTATATCCATTGGGATTTTCGGGGTCGTCTTCGCGAAAGCTGCCGATCTCGCACAGGATATATTCAACGCCATTCGCTCGACAGGCGAGTGGGGTTATCTCTTCCCGCTGGTTCTGACGCCGCTCGGCTTTCTGCTGTGTGCCTATCTGACGTTGAAGATCGCGCCGAATGCGCAGGGCAGCGGCATTCCGCAGGCTATGGCCGCGCAGAATGTCGCGACGCCCGAGGGCCGTTCGCGGCTGCTCTCTCTTCGGATCGCTGTCGTCAAGGTCGCGATGACCCTCTTTGGGCTGGGTTGTGGCGCCTCGATCGGCCGGGAAGGGCCGACTGTGCAGGTGGGCGCCTATATCATGCAGCTCTCGGCGCGCTGGGGCGGCATCAACAACGCGCGCGGGCTCATTCTTGCTGGTTCGGCGGCCGGTATCTCCGCGGCTTTCAACACCCCGTTGGCCGGCATCGTCTTCGCGATCGAGGAGATGAGCCGGTCCTATGAATCCCGCGCCAACGGCCTTGTCCTGAACGCGGTGATCCTCTCTGGGCTCGCCGCGCTCGCGCTCGTGGGCAACTACACCTATTTCGGCAAGAGCCATGAAGTGATGGTGCAGGCTCACGACTGGCTGCTCGTTGTCGCCTGCGGCCTCGCCGGGGGGCTGCTGGGGGCGGCTTTCAGCCTCGCCGTTCTGCGCTGCACCCTTCGTTTGAAGCGCTGGGCACAGCCGAACAAGCTTTTCCGGCTGGTTCTGGCGGCGGCCGTTTGCGGCTTCCTCGTCGCAATCGTCGGCATCCTGTCGGACGGCAGCGCTTTCGGTTCCGGCTATGAGCAGGCGCGACACGCCATTGAGGGACAACCGGCGCCGCCGCTCTTTTTTCTGAGCAAGCTGCTGGCGACCTTTCTCTCGATGATGTCCGGAATTCCCGGTGGCATTTTCGCGCCATCGCTCTCGGTTGGCGCGGGCTTGGGCAGCAGCATCGCCCTGCTTCTTGGAAGCAAAGTCGGCCTCGGGGCCTTGTTCGGCATGGCGGGTTACTTTGCCGGCGTTGTCCAGTCGCCCATGACGGCGTTCGTCATCATTCTGGAGATGACGGAAAGCTACGACAATATTCTGGCGTTGATGACGGCGTCGGTGCTCGGCTATGTGACATCGCGGCTGATTTGCCCGGAGCCGCTCTATCACGGCCTCGCCCGCAATTTCCTCGCGCAGGATCTGCGGGCCACGCGTGCCGAGGAGCGCGCGCCGGCTAATGCTTCCGCCAGCGTTTCAGGCGCTGTCTCCAGCGCTCAGGAGCGTTGAGGATAAAGAAGAAGCCAACGATCACAACGGCCCCGATCACGAGCGAAACGGCAATGACTTCCCAGGTATTCAGGATATAGACTTCTTCCATCATCGCCCCAATGCCAGTCGGCTCAAGAATGAGCTGCACGCTGTTCACTCTAGAGCATCGGACGGCGGAGCGGAAACCTCATTCCGGAAGGCCCGACGCGCAGCGCGCGCATGCACTTTGCGCTCATCGATTGACCTGTCTCCTTGACGGGTGGTTTGTCACTGCGCCGGCAAGATCCAGGTCTTGGCAAGATCCAGGTCTTGGCAGGAGGCGGGTCTTGGCAGGAGGCGGGTCTCGGCAGGATTGGCTTTCCCCCGGCCCGGTCCCCGATCTTCTCAGGCGTGCCCTATCCGCCGCTCGATGACGGCTTTGATGAGAAGCGTGATGAGCGCGATCACCGTCAGCGTGGAGGCGGCCGCGAAGGCGCCGGCGGCGTTGTAGTCGTTGTACAAGAGCTCGATCTGCAGCGGGAGCGTGTTGGTTTCGCCGCGGATGCGGCCAGACACAACCGACACCGCGCCGAACTCGCCGATGGCGCGCGCGCTGCAGAGCACCGTGCCGTAGAGAAGGGCCCAGCGGATGTTCGGCAGCGTCACGCGGCGGAAGATCTGAAAGCCGGTCGCGCCCAGCGTGGCGGCCGCTTCCTCCTGCTCGGAGCCCTGGGCCTGCATGAGCGGGAGGAGTTCTCGCACCACGAAGGGGCTCGTCACGAAGAGCATGACGAGCACGATCGCGGCCGGTGTGAACATGATGCGGATGTCGTGATCGGCCAGCCATTCGCCGAACAGGCCCTGCGAGCCATAGACGAGCAGATAGGCGACGCCCGCCACGATCGGTGAAATCGAGAAGGGGATCTCGATCAGGCTGATAAGGGTCTTCTTGCCGGGAAAGCGGAATTTCGCGATGGCCCAGGCCGCTGCCACGCCGAAAACCATGTTGATCGGGACCGCGATCACCGCTGTGACGGCGGTGAGCCAGATCGCATGCAGCGTCTCGGGCTGAAGGATGGACGAGCGATAGGCCGCGAAGCCGCGCGCGAAGGCTTGGGAGAAGATCACGGCGACGGGCGCGACGAGGAAGAGGGCCGTGAGCACGAGCCCCGTGGCGATTAGGAGGCGCTGGCCGGATCGTGTCGGGCGCGCGTTCGCGCCGACGGCGGTGGCCTGGGGGAAGGCGCGCGGCGCCTCCAGGGCGAGCATGCTCATGCTGAGGCCTCGCGGCGGCGCAGCCAGCGTGCCTGCAGCACATTGGTGGCGAAGAGGATGATGAAGGCGAGCGCCAGCAGCACCGCCGCGATCGCCGAGGCGGCGGGATAGTCGAACTCCTCCAGCCGGATGAAGATGAGGAGCGCGGCGATCTCGGTCTTGAAGGGCAGGTTGCCGGCGATGAAGATGACGGCGCCGAACTCGCCGAGCGAGCGTGCGAAGGCGAGCGCGCAGCCGGTGAGATAGGCGGGCGCGATCATCGGCAGGATCACCCGGCGGAAGATCGTGAAGGGGTAGGCGCCGAGCGTCACCGAGGCCTCCTCGATCTGGCTGTCGAGGGTCTCCAGCACCGGCTGCACTGTGCGGATGACGAAGGGCACGCTGGTGAAGGCCATGGCGATGGCGACGCCTATGATGGTGTAGGCGACCTGTATACCGGCCGGCTCCAGCCACTGGCCATACCAGCCGGTGCCGGCGAAGAGCGTCGTCAGCGCGACGCCCGCGACCGCTGTCGGGAGCGCGAAAGGCAGGTCGACGAGCGCATCGACGAAGCGCTTGCCGGGGAAGTCATAGCGCACGAGGATCCAGGCCATCAGCAGGCCGTAGACGGCATTGATCATCGTGGCGATGAGCGCGGCGGTGAAGGTGAGCTGGAACGAGGCGAGGACCCGTGGGCTGCTCAGCACCTGCCAGAAACCGTCGAAGCCGATTTCCGCTGATTTCAGGATGAGCGCGGCGAGCGGCAGCAGCACGATGATGCCGAGATAGGTCAGCGTCAGGCCCATGGTGATGCCGAAGCCCGGCAGCACCCGGCGTGCCTTCACGGGTTTCGCGGGAGGCGGAGGAGAGAACCCCCGCCCACGCCGGCTTATTGCCTGCGCGCCTCTTTCATCCGCACCACCCAGGGTGCCCGCCACGGTTGCTGTCACAGCCATGTTCCTTCGCAAAGGTCAGCGGTTGACGAAAACCTTGTCGAGGATGCCGCCCGAGGCGAAGTGCTCCTTCTGGACCTTCGCCCAGCCGCCGAACACGTCCTCCACCTTCACGAGGCGCACCTCCGGGAACTGCTGCTTGTATTTCGCGACGACAGCCGGCGCATGCACGCGGTTGAAGAAGCTCGCGAGGATGTCCTGGCCCTTGTCGGTGTAGAGGAACTCCAGATAGGCGGTCGCCACCGCGCGCGTGCCCTTGCGATCCACGACCTTGTCCACGACGCTGACCGGGAATTCGGCGAGAAGGCTGACAGGGGGAACGATGACCTCGAAGCCCTTGTCGCCATATTCGCGACGGATGCCGTTCACTTCCGACTCGAAGGTGATCAGGACGTCGCCCAGGTTGCGCTCGACGAAGGTCGTGGTCGCGCCGCGCCCGCCGGTGTCGAAGACCGGCACATTGGCGAAGAGCTGGCGGACGAAGTCCTGCGCCTTGGCCTGGTCGCCGCCGTTCTTTTCCAGCGCATAGGCATAGGCTGCGAGATAGGTATAGCGGGCATTGCCGGAGGTCTTCGGGTTAGGGAAGATAACCTTCACATCACTTCTGACGAGGTCGTTCCAGTCCTTGACGCCCTTGGGGTTACCCTTGCGCACGAGGAAAGCCGGAAGCGAGTAGAAGGGCGAGGCCGCGTTGGGTAGGCGCTTTTGCCAGTCGGCGGCGACGAGATTGCCCCGGTCATGCAGGATCTGCACGTCCGTGACCTGGTTGAAGGTCACGACATCCGCTTGAAGGCCTTCGAGGATGGCCCGCGCCTGCGCCGATGTGCCGGCGTGAGACTGCTTGATCTCGACCTTCTGGCCGTTCTTGGCCTGCCACTCGGCTGCAAAAACGGGATTGATCGCCGCGAACAGCTCGCGCGCAACGTCATAGGAGGCATTGAGGAGCTCCACCGGCTGGGCCGGCTTGGCGTCCTGCGCTTGTGCGGCGGGCGTGACAGCAAGCGCGAAGGCGCTCGCCGCGAGCGCGAGGGCAAGGCCGAATGAACGTCTCATGAAAGTAGCTCCGGTCAGGGCTGGCGACACAACGGTCGCTGCCCGCTTAATCGGTCAATGGGTATGGGCTGCCTGGGCGACCTTGCCATTCTGGGCGGTCGCGGACTGGCGTTTCGGCGGATGGAAGACACGGCCGCGGCGGATATTGACCCGCACGGCGTCGCCGCGGGTCAGGGCACGCTCGCGTGTCGTCTCGCGCGCGAGCTCCACCTCGACAACCTTGTCGGCCTGGGGCAGGGCGACCTCGTAGCGGATGAGGGCGCCGCTCGGCACGATATCCTTGATGACGGCGGTGCCGGAGGCATCCGGCAGGAGGTCGATCTCATGCGGGCGCACGAAGAGCACGGCCTGGCCGTCGCCGAGGGCGAGCCGGCCGACGCGGCTCGTGTCCGCGCCCGCGACATGCACATGGCCGTTGCGCAGCTCGGCCGGCAATTCGTTCACACCGCCGAGGAACCGCGCCACAAAGGGGCTGGCCGGCTGTTCATAGATCTCGTCGGGCGTGCCGACCTGCTCGATGACGCCTTCGCCCATCACCACCACGCGGTCGGCGAGTTCGAAGGCCTCTTCCTGGTCGTGGGTCACGAAGATGGTCGTCATGCCGAGCTGCTCGTGCAGACCGCGCAGCCAACGGCGCAGGTCCTTGCGGATGCGGGCATCGAGCGCGCCGAACGGCTCGTCGAGCAGGAGCATCTTGGGCTGGATGGCGAGGGCTCGCGCCAGGGCGACACGCTGGCGCTGTCCGCCGGACAACTGGGCAGGATAGCGGCCGCCGTAGGCGCCCATCTGGACGAGTTCGAGCAGCTCGACGACGCGTCGTGCGATATCGGCTTTCGCCGGCCGCGTCTCACGTGGACGGATGCTGAGCCCGAACGCCACGTTTTCGAAGACGGTCATATGCGGGAAGAGAGCATAGTGCTGGAAGACGAAGCCGATCTGGCGCTCCTGCGGACTCAGACGCAGCCAGTCGCTCTCATCGACCAGGACCTCCCCGGATTGCGGCCAGTCGAGGCCTGCCAGAATGCGCAGCAAGGTGGTCTTGCCTGAGCCGGAGGCGCCGAGAAGTGCGATCAACTCGCCGTCAGCAATCGCCAGATCGACGCCCCTTAGCACGGGCGTCGTTCCGAACTGCTTGAAAATATTACGAATTTCGATGCTCATGGCGGCTGCTGACCTGTCCCCCTGATCGGCGGCTGCGCAGAGCCCACCATCGGCAAGACGATTTCACGGCAGGCCATATGGCGTCAACCATAAAATACAGCTCATCATGTAAAAATTAAAATAAATACGAACTAATTTCGTTGTTTATGGTCGAAACGCTCCGCCGGACCTATTCCCCCATGCGAAAATGCTTGGAGAGCTTCAGGCCTTGGGCCTGGTAGTTGGAGCCCGCCCCGGCGCCGTAAAGGACGCGCGGACGTGCTGCCATGCGCTCATAGACCAGCCGCCCCACGATCTGGCCATCCTCGATGATGAAGGGCACATCGTGGGAGCGCACTTCGAGCACCGCCCGCGACCCTGCGCCGCCGGCACCCGCATGGCCAAAGCCGGGGTCGAAGAAGCCGGCATAGTGAACGCGGAATTCGCCGACCAGCGGATCGAAGGGGACCATCTCGGCCGCATAGTCCGGCGGGACATGGACCGCTTCCTTGGAGGCGAGGATGTAGAACTGGCCGGGATCGAGCACCAGCGAGCCTTCGCCGTGCCCGTAAAGGGGCTCCCAGAAATCGCGCACCGCATAGGCTCCGATCCTGTCGACGTCGACGAGGCCGGTGTGGCGCTTGGCGCGATAACCGATAAGCCCGCCGCTATCGAAGCCGGACAGGTCAACACTGACGGCCACCCCGTCCTGGATCGACGGGGCGTTCGAGGTGACGATGCTCTCGCGGCTATGGAGCGCGGTGAGGGCGGCGTCGTCCAAGCGGCTCACGCCCGCGCGAAAGCGCACCTGCGAGAGGCGCGCGCCGGTGCGCACCAGCACCGGGAAGGTGCGTGGCGAAATCTCGGCATAGAGCGGCCCGGTATAGCCCGCATCGATGATGTCGAATTCGCGCGAACCATCCACGATCACACGGGTGAAGACGTCGAGACGCCCCGTTGAGCTTTTCGGATTGGCGGACGCCGCGAGGTCCGCCGGCAGGGCGAGGCCCTCCAGAATTTCGGCGATATAGACACAACCCGTTTCAAGAACGGCGCCCTGGGTCAGGTCTATCTCATGCAGTGCAACGTGTTCCAGCCGCTCCACGACGCGCCGCCCCAGGCCGGGCAGGAAGCTGGCCCGGACCCGAAAGGCCCGGCGCCCGAGCCTCAGGTCGAGGCTCGCCGGCTGGACCTGATCATCCGCGAAAGGAACCGCGGTGGTGATCACGCCAGCCTTCTCCAGCTCCAGGATGGCTTCGGCCGGCTGGATGCCGGGTAGGATCTTGGGAGCTGCCATGGGTATCTCGACTAAAGGGCTTCGTTGCGGTCCATGAGATGACCTCCTGCCCTTAGAGCAAGTGGGCGCGCCCGGCAAAGCAAAATGCGCCTACTCCGGAGCTGCTGCGGAACTGCCGCATTGCAGCATAGTTCATGGTGACGGGATTGACGCTCGCCCACGCAGAGGCTTAACCAAGGGCGGGCCGTCTCTTGGTCCTTGTGTTCGGGCACCGTCTGACCTGCCAAGGCGGTGTCTCAGTTGGAGGCGCAGCCATGTACGAAGCGGTGACCCGCAACATCCGTGTCGGTGTCGTGCCGCGCTTCCTGGAAAAGGAGTCGGCGCCGGCGAAAAAGCGGTTCTTCTGGGCCTACACCATCGAGATCACAAATCTCGGCGAGGAGACTGTGCAGCTGATGGCGCGGCACTGGCATATTACGGATGGCCTGGGTCGTCAGCACGAAGTCCGTGGCGAAGGGGTGGTCGGCGAGAAGCCCGTTATCGAGCCGGGTGCGAGCTTCAGTTACACGAGCGGCTGCCCGTTATCCACGCCCCATGGCACCATGCTCGGTACCTATCAGATGGAAAGCGAGGCGGGTGAGGCCTTCTCCGTGGAAATTCCGCTTTTTCCGCTTGAAAGTCCTTATATCAAGCGCGTCGTGCACTGACATGCGGGTGATCGATCCGTTGGCGGAAACGGCCTCCCGCGCCTTCTGGAC
The DNA here is from genome assembly GCF_018398335.1 of Chelatococcus sp. HY11. NCBI lineage: Bacteria > Pseudomonadati > Pseudomonadota > Alphaproteobacteria > Hyphomicrobiales > Chelatococcaceae > Chelatococcus > Chelatococcus sp. HY11. The sequence continues at coordinate 2,726,086 of NZ_JAHBRX010000001.1, read as the reverse complement.
GGCATTCCCATGAAAACCAGCGACGATGATCGGAAGACGGACATGATCGGACGACGGGTATGACCGGAAAACGTTTGGCCCCGCTGTATCTCCTGGCCGATCTCGTTGCCTTCGACACGGAGACACCGAAGTCGAACCTCGCGCTCATCGCCTATGTCGAGGACTACCTCGCAAGCTGGGGTGTGCCCTTCGTGCGGCTGCCGAACGCCGATGGCGACAAGGCCGCAGTGTTCGCGACGATCGGGCCCGCGATCGATGGCGGCGTCGTGCTGTCCGGCCATACAGATGTGGTGCCCGTCGCCGGCCAGACGTGGACGAGCGATCCCTACCGGCTGCGTGTCGAGAACGGGCGCGCCTATGGGCGCGGCGCGGTTGACATGAAAGGCTTCGTGGCGCTGGCGCTGGCCCATGTGCCCGATTTCATTGCTGCCGATCTTGCCCGGCCGATCCACCTGTTCCTGTCCTATGACGAGGAGACCACGTGCCTCGGCGTGGTCGATGGCATCAATCGCTTCGGCATCGATCTTCCCCGACCGGGCGCGGTGATCGTCGGCGAGCCGACCGACCTCACCATCGCCGATGCGCACAAGAGCGTGGTGACTTTCACCACCACGGTGCATGGCAAGGAGGCCCATTCGGCCAAGCCCGCGCTCGGCGCCAGCGCGGTGATGGCGGCTGGCCTGCTCGTGGCCGAGCTCGTGCGCCTGGCGGAGGTCTATGCCGAGCGCGGCGACGCGTCGGGGCGCTTTGATCCGCCGTGCTCCACCATCCATGTCGGCACCATCGCGGGCGGCACAGCCCGCAACATCATGGCCAAGGAATGCCATTTCCATTGGGAATTCCGTGGATTGCCAGATCTTGACGGCGATGAGATTCCGGCCCGGTTCGCGGCCTACGCGGATACGGTCCTGGCCCGCATGCGCCAAACGGCGCCGGAGGCGTCGATCGAAACCGTCTGCCATGCCGATGTGCCCGGCTTGCGGCCGCTTCCAGGCTCGCCGGCGGAAGAGCTCGTCAAGGCCGTCACTGGGCGCAACAGCACGCTCACCGTGTCCTACGCGACGGAAGCCGGCCGCTTTCAGAATGCAGGCGTGCCGACGGTGGTTTGCGGCCCTGGCTCCATCAATCGCGCCCATCAGCCGGACGAATACATCACGCTGGCGGAACTGGAGGCCGGCGCGGACTTCATGCGTCGACTCACCGCAAAGCTGAAGGGCTAATCGGGGCTGCCCGACGGCGCGGCGTCAGGCCGGCTCGTCGGTGAGTTCCGCCGGCTCGATCTGGTAGTGGCGCGAGCAGAATTCGCAGGTGATACCGATCTGCCCGTTGTCGCCGACCATGTCGTCACGATCCTGCTGTGAGAAGCTGCGCAGGGTGGCGAGAATGCGGGGACGCGAGCAGCGGCATTCCTCGTGGACCGGCTGGCCCTCGAAGACACGAACGCCGCGCTCGTGGAAAAGCCGCAGCAGCAGGCGCTCGCTCTGCAGGGCCGGATCGATGAGCTCGTGATCTTCGGTCGTATCGGCGAGAAGCTTGGCTTCCACCCACGCGTCGTCCTCGAAGGCCTCGGCGCGCCCGGTGTCATGTCCTTCTGGCGCATCACCGGGATGGAGGTCCGGCTGCCGTTGACGATCGGAGGAGGACGGCAGGAATTGCACCATCAGCCCGCCGGCGCGGTAGCGCATCCCTGCGCCTTCCTCGTCGCTGGAGAAGGCCTCACCCACGGCGAGCCTTACCCGCGTCGGGATCTGCTCGGACTGGAGGAAATACTGGTGCGCAGCTGCCTCGAGATCATCCCCCTCGAGCGCAACCACGCCCTGGTAGCGGGACATCTCGGAGCCTTGATCGACCGTGAGCGCGAGATGTCCGTGACCGAGGAGCGCCCCGGTTGCGAGCGTCCCGGTCTCGGCCAGCTCGGCGAGACGCTCGGCGTCGAAACGCGCGCAAGCGCGCAGACGGTCCGGCGCGTCGAAATCGACGACCAGCATGTCGATCACGCCGTCAGTGCGAGTCTGCAGCTGAAAGCGACCGTTGAACTTCAGGGCTGAGCCGAGAAGAGCGGTCAAGGCGGTCGCCTCGCCGAGAACACGCGCGACCGCCGGAGGGTAGGCATGGCGACGCAGAATGGTGTCGAGCGCCGGGCCGAGCTTGACCACCCGGCCCCGCACATCGAGACCCTCGACGGCGAAAGGCAGGACCCGGTCATCTGCGGTTTGAGCGCTCACATCGGCCATTACTGAACGGCTCCCATACACCACGCCAGAATGCCCTTCTGGGCATGCAGGCGGTTTTCCGCCTCATCGAAGACAACGGATTGCGGACCATCCATGACTTCGTCGGTCACCTCCTCCCCGCGATGGGCCGGAAGGCAGTGCATGAAGATGGCGCCCGCGTTCGCTGCAGCCATTAGCTTGGTGTTGACCTGGTAAGGCTGCAAGAGGTTGTGGCGGAAAGCCTCGTCCTCGTCGCCCATCGACACCCAGCAGTCAGTGATGATGGCGTCGGCGCCCTTCACGGCGGCGAAGGGGTCGTCCGTCAGCATGATCTCGGCGCCTTCGCGCCTCGCCCGCGCAATGAGATCGGCTCGCGGCGCCAGTTCCGGGGGCGTCGCGATATTGATGCTGAAATCAAGGCGTGACGCGGCTTCCACCCATGACGCGAGAACATTGTTGGCGTCCCCGGTCCAGGCGACGGTACGCCCCTTGATCGGCCCCCGGTGCTCCTCGAAGGTCAGGAGGTCGGCCATCACCTGGCACGGATGCGACAGCTTCGTGAGCCCGTTGATGACCGGCACCTCGGCGAATTCCGCCAGCTCCATCATCGCGTCGTGATCGAGAATGCGGATCATGATCGCATCGACATAGCGCGAGAGCACACGGGCCGTGTCGGCGATCGTTTCGCCGCGGCCGAGCTGCATCTCCGCGCCGGTCAGCATCAGGGGCTCTCCACCGAGTTCGCGCATGGCGACGTCGAAGGACACGCGGGTGCGGGTCGAGGGCTTGTCGAAGACCATCGCCAGCACCTTCCCGTCGAGCGGGCGGGTGGTCTGCGGCTGGCCCTTGCGGCGCGCGGCTTTCAGGGATGTGCTCGCCGTCAGGACACGACGCAGTTGATCTCCGGAGAAGTCCGCGAGGTCCAGGAAATGCCTGGGTGCGGTCGTCGCTGTCGTCGTCATGGAGCCAACTCCGGTTGGCCTGCATCGGCCTTGGCATGAGCCTCCGACACGGCCTTGGCTGCGGCATCGATGCGCGCCAGAGCTTCCGAAATCTCGGCTTCTGTGATGGTGAGGGGCGGTATCAGCCGCACCACATTGGCGCCGGCTGGGATAACCAGAGCCTTCTCCGCGCGGGCCGCGTTGACGAAATCACCGTTCGGCGGCGTCAGCTTCAGGCCGAGCAGCAGACCCTCACCGCGGATCTCGGTGATGACATCGGGATAGCGATCCTTCAGCTCCGCGAGGCGTTGCTTGAAGAGAAGGCTCTTGCGCTGCACGTCCTCCAGGAAGCCCTCCTCGAGGATGACATCGAGCACGGCATTGCCCACGGCCATCGCGAGCGGATTGCCGCCGAAGGTGGTGCCATGCGTGCCGGCCGTCATGCCCTTGCCGGCCTCGGCCGTCGCGAGGCATGCGCCCATGGGGAAGCCACCGCCGATGCCCTTGGCCACGGCCATGATGTCAGGCGTCACGCCCGACCATTCATGCGCGAACAGCTTGCCGGTCCGGCCGACGCCCGTCTGGACCTCGTCCAGGATCAGGAGGAGGCCCTTGTCGTCGCAGATCTGGCGCAGCCGCTTGAGATCGGCGGGGGGCACGGACCGCACGCCGCCTTCACCCTGGATCGGCTCGATCAGGATCGCGGCGGTTTCATCGGTGATGGCGGCTTCGAGTGCCTCGAAATCGCCGAAAGGCACCTGGTCGAAGCCTTCAACCTTCGGACCGAAGCCCTCCAGATATTTGGCTTGTCCGCCGGCGGCGATGGTCGCGAGCGTCCGCCCGTGAAACGCGCCCTCGAAGGTGATGATGCGGAACCGCTCGGGATGGCCGCTGACCGCGTGATATTTCCGCGCCATCTTGATCGCGCATTCCAGGGCCTCGGCACCGGAATTCGTGAAGAAGACCGTGTCGGCGAAGGTCGCGTCGACGAGCCGTTGCGCCAGCCTCTCACCACCCGGGATACGGTAGAGGTTCGACGTGTGCCAGACCTTGGACGCCTGTTCGGTCAAGGCCTCCACGAGATGCGGATGGGCATGGCCAAGCGCGTTCACGGCGATGCCGGCGCCGAGGTCGAGATATCGTTCGCCTTGTCGCGTGATGAGCCATACGCCCTCTCCCTTTTCGAATTCGATGTCGGGACGCGCATAAGTCGGCAGCAACGGCGAAATCACGATTTCAACCTCCGCAAGAGAAAAGTTTCCAGAAACCACGGGGCAGACACCACTGATATCGGACCCGCGTCTCGGAAAATCAAAGTGCCGCCCACGGAGGGGCGGCACTCCACCAATTCTAAAGGTCATGTTTTCCATGTCAATTCAAAGACTGTGATCACTTTCATCAACGCCCGGCAGGCCCCGGACGCCGGCTAGCGACCGGGGAGGAAAGCGCCCCGTCTCCCATCTGCAGAAATTGATATGTGCCGGAACGGAAGACGCTTTTCGCCTTGAGCCCTCACACGAGGTTCTTGGGGAAAACGGCAGGTGTGGCGGGGGGACTCTTGCCCCCGAGTCCGGGCATATTGTAGTTTCGCCTTCAACGACTACGACATCTCGTGTAGCGGAACTTATCATTCGCGTTCGTTGTCAACATGCAACGGGGTTTGGCTCCTGTCGGGCTGGCCGCGAAAAATAAGGGATTCCGCGCACTGCAACCGCTGACGGAGAAGGCGATGACCGACCCGAGCCAATCTTGGAGCGATGAGCGCGTAGAGCTCTTGCGCAAGCTCTGGTCTGATGGCCTCAGCGCCAGTCAGATCGCCGCCGAACTGGGCGGCATCACCCGCAACGCCGTCATCGGCAAGGTGCACCGCCTCGGCCTGTCCGGGCGCGCGAAGAGCACCGCCAGTTCGGCGCCACGTCCGCGCAAGCCGGTCCGGCAGCCCGGTGTCACGGCTCCGGCCCCGGCCGCCACCACGTCGGGCCCGATGCGGACCAATGCGGCGCTCGCTCCCCAGCCTGTCGCCGAGGCCGCCCCGGTGCTTGTGCGCCTGCCTCAGCCCCGCGAGGACGTGGTGATCCCCATGTCGGAGAGGGTCACCATCATGGAACTCCGTGAATCCATGTGCCGATGGCCCATGGGCGATCCGACGACGCCGGAGTTCCGCTTCTGCGGGGCGCGTTCGGAACTCGGTATGCCCTATTGTTCGCACCACGCGCGCATTGCCTATCAGCCTGTCGCCGACCGCAGGCGGGATCGCAAGCGGGCTTGATCTGAAGCCGCTGCCCGGGCAACCGCGGATAGCCGGCAAATATAGGGGTCCTGAAGAAGGCCGCCACGACGCGATCGTGGCGGCCTTTTTTGGGAGTGAGACGACGGGACTGTGATCGACCGGCTTCAGCCAGCCTTGGCGAAGGTCTCGTCGAAGGAATAGCCGGCACCGCGCACCGTGCGGATCGGATCGGGCCGGCGCATGCGGTTGATGGCCTTGCGCAAGCGCCCCACATGCACGTCGACGGTCCGCTCGTCGATATACACGTCGTGGCCCCAGACCCGGTCGAGAAGCTGCTCGCGGGTGAAGACACGACCTGGGCTCTGCATCAGGAACTCGAGCAGCTTGAATTCCGTCGGTCCGAGATGCAGTTCCCGGCCGCCGCGCTTGACCCGATGGGTTTCTCGATCAAGTTCAATGTCACCGGCGACGAGCTGCGCCGCGACCTGTCCAGGCTTGGCGCGCCGCAGCAGGGCGCGGACGCGCGCCAACAGCTCCGGCACCGAGAAGGGCTTGACGATGTAGTCGTCGGCACCGGTGGCGAGACCCCGCACACGCTCGGTCTCCTCGCCGCGTGCCGTCAACATGATGATCGGCAGCCGCTCGGTCTCCTCGCGCGCACGGATGCGCCGGCACAGCTCGATGCCGGAAAGTCCCGGCAGCATCCAGTCCAGCAACACGAGATCCGGCACCGCCTCGCGCAGCCGGATTTCAGCCTCATCGCCACGGGCGACGCTGTCGACGGTATAGCCCTCGGCCTCGAGGTTGTAACGGAGGAGCAGCGTCAGCGGCTCCTCGTCCTCGACGATCAGAATACGTGGTCCCATCGAAAGTCCTATGGTTCCACTGTTGTCCTGGCCCCCCGGTTCACAGGATCAGTGGGATCAGTTGCTGGGATCTGTTGGTGCCTTGGTGAAGCTTGAGGTATCGCCCTTCGGGCGGTCCACGGACAGCGTGACGCCTGTCGCCAGATAATGAACCGTCTCGGCGATATTGGTGGTGTGGTCGCCGATGCGCTCAATGTTCTTGGCGAGGAACAGAAGGTGCGTGCAGAACGTGATGTTGCGCGGATCTTCCATCATATAGGTGAGCAGCTCACGGAAGATCGACGTGTACAGCGCGTCGATGCGGTCATCACGCTGCCAAACGTCGAGCGCCTGCGCGTCATCCCGCTGCACATAGGCATCGAGCACGTCCTTGAGCTGCTCCTGCACGAGATCGCTCATGTGCTGCACGCCGATCACGAGCTTCTGCGGCTGTGCCTCGCCGCTGATGGCGACGACGCGCTTGCTCGTGTTCTTGGCGAGGTCGCCGATGCGCTCGAGATCGGCCGCCACGCGGATGACCGAGACCAGTTCGCGCAGGTCGACCGCCATGGGCTGGCGCCGCGCGATGGTGAGCACGGCGAGCTCTTCGACATCGCGCTGCAGCCCGTCGAGACGGGCGTCGGCGGAGATGACTGACTGGGCAAGCGCGCTGTCGCGCTTGACCAGTGCCAGCGTGGAGTCGGCGAGCATCTTCTCGGCGACGCCGCCCATCTCGACGATCCTGGTCCGCAGTTCGTCGAGATCCTCGTCGAAGGATGAGACGATATGTTCAGGCATTGCCTCAGGTCCTCTAGCTTTGGCCACCGGGATCAGCCAAACCGGCCGGTGATGTAGTCTTGCGTGCGCTTGTCTTGCGGCGCGGTGAAGATCTTCGAGGTATCGTCGAACTCGATGAGGTCGCCGAGATACATGAAGGCCGTATACTGAGAGACGCGCGCAGCCTGCTGCATGCTATGCGTCACGATCGCGATGGTATAGTCGCGCTTCAGCTCGTCGATCAGCTCTTCGATCTTGGCGGTCGAGATAGGATCGAGCGCCGAGCATGGCTCGTCGAGCAGGATGACTTCCGGCTTCACGGCGACGGTGCGGGCGATACACAGGCGCTGTTGCTGGCCGCCCGAGAGGCTGAGGCCGCTGGCGTCGAGCTTGTCCTTCACCTCGTCCCACAGCGCGGCCCGGCGGAGCGCCGATTCCACGCGGTCGTTGAGTTCGCTCTTCGAGAGGCTCTCGTAAAGGCGCACGCCGAAGGCGATGTTGTCATAGATCGACATCGGAAACGGGGTCGGCTTCTGGAAGACCATGCCGACCTTGGCGCGGAGCAGGTTGAGATCCTGCTTGGGCGAGAGGACATTCTCGCCGTCCAGCAGAACTTCACCCTCGGCGCGCTGCTTCGGGTAGAGGTCGTACATCCGGTTGAGGACACGCAGCAGGGTAGACTTGCCGCAGCCGGACGGGCCGATGAAGGCGGTGACGATATTCTCGTAGAGAGGCAGGTTGATGCCCTTCAGCGCGAGAGAGTCACCGTAGAAGAACTTGAGGTTCTTGACCGAGACCTTCTCGGATTGGGGCTTTTCCGTAGCAGTCGTCATCTTTGTTTCCCCGGCGAAGAGAGCGTCCGTGCCGTGATGCTGAGGGCGAGAACAGCGAAGGTGATGATGAGGGCGCCGACCCAGGCGAGTGCCTGCCAGTCCTTGTAGGGGCTGAGCGCGAACTGGAAGATGACGGAGGGAAGACTCGCCATCGGACCGTTCAGATCCGTGCTCCAGAACTGGTTGTTGAGCGCCGTGAAGAGAAGCGGCGCGGTCTCGCCGCTGATGCGCGCCACGGCGAGCAGCACGCCCGTCACCATGCCGGCCTTGGCGGCGCGATAGGCGATCTTGCGGATCACCACGTGGCGGGGCAGGCCGAGCGCGGAGGCCGCTTCACGCAGCTGGTTAGGCACGAGGTTGAGCATGTCTTCCGTGGTGCGCACGACGACCGGAACCACGATGATGCCCAGCGCCACGCCGCCGGCCCAGGCGGAGAAGTGGCCCATGCGCGCCACCATGATCTCGTAGACGAAGAGGCCGATGACGATAGATGGCGCGCTGAGCAGAATGTCGTTGATGAAGCGGATCACCATCGACAGCTTTGCGTAGCGTCCGTACTCGGCCATGTAGGTGCCGGCGAGGATGCCGAGCGGCGTGCCGAACAGCGTGCCGAGGAAGGTCATGATCAAGCTGCCGACGATGGCGTTGATCAGACCGCCCTGGCTGCCTGGCGGTGGCGTGTTTTCCGTGAAGACCGCGACGGACAGCCCGCCGAAGCCTTCCCACAGGAGCGTGCCGAGGATCAGTACCAGCCAGCCGAGGCCGATGGCGGCCGCGGCGACGCACAGGCCCATGGCGATCGCACTTGCGCGCTTGCGTTTGGCGTAGGCCGCGGGGTTTTTTGCAACGTCCATGACGATCAACCCCCGGTGCGCTTCTCGATCCGCATCAGCATCAGGCGCGCTGCAGCGAGAACGAAGAAGGTGATGACGAAGAGGATGAGGCCGAGCGCGACGAGCGAGGACGTGTAGACGTCACCCACCGCCTCGGTGAATTCGTTGGCGATGGTCGCCGAGATTGTCGTTCCGGGCTGCAGGATCGAGGCGGAGATGCGATGGGCGTTGCCGATGACGAAGGTCACTGCCATCGTCTCACCCAGCGCGCGGCCAAGGCCGAGCATGACGCCGCCGATGATGCCGACGCGGGTGTAGGGGATGATGACGCTGCGCACGACTTCCCAGCGCGTGCAGCCGAGGCCGTAGGCTGCTTCCTTGAGCACCGAGGGAACCGTCTCGAACACGTCGCGCGAGATCGAGGCCACGAAGGGCAGCACCATGATCGCCAGGATCAGGCCGGCGGTCAGCGTGCCGATACCGTAGGGCGGGCCGGCGAAGACCGAGGAGAGGATCGGGATCGGCCCGAACAACGAGATAAGAAAGGGCTGTACCGTGCTCTGCAGGAAGGGTGCGAAGACGAACAGGCCCCAGATGCCGTAGATGATGCTGGGAATGCCCGCGAGGAGCTCGATGGCGGTGCCGATGGGCCGGCGCAGCCAGGGCGGGCAGATCTCGGTGAGGAAGATCGCCGTGCCGATGCCGATCGGAATGGCGATCAGCATGGCGATGAGTGAGGTCACGATCGTGCCGTAGACCGGCGCGAGCGCGCCGAATCTTTCCGTCACGGGGTTCCACGACTGGCCCCAGAGGAAGCCGATGCCGAAGGCCTCGAAGGCCGGCATGGAACCCTCGATGAGCGCGACGATCACCCCGCCGAGGATGATGAGAACGGTAACGGCCGATCCCAGCGTGATGTATTTGAAGGTCGCGTCGCCAATTTTGAAGCGGGTCAGAACGCGGCTCCGGTCGACGGAAGCGCTCGATGATAACCCGCTATTCTGCAGCGCCAAGTCTGCCATAGCCCGTTGCCTTTGCGTGGTTGTCATGGAATTCGGCTGCCCTCGTCCTTGTCGCGCAAGCGGACATTAGGCGAGGTCGAGCAGTGTGCGCCAGCCTTGAGAGGCGAGCAGCGCCGTAATCGCGTGGACGGTCCGGAGACAAGCCGAAAGTCTCGACAGAACCTTAGGGAAGGCCGGCTCTGGTGCGCCTTGCCCGGTTGCCGGACTGTCATCGCCGGCAGCGGCTGGGCACCCGAGAGCAATCAGGCGGGCTCGAGGCCCGCCTGATGTCGTTCAGGATTTTAGTTCGACACGGTGTAAAGCGGTTTGCCGTTGGCGTTCTTGATGTCAGAGGCCCACTTGGCCTTGACCGTGGAGACGACATTGGCGGGCATCGGGATGTAGTCGAGCTCCTCGGCGAGCGCGCCGCCCTTGGCATAGGCCCAATCGAAGAAGCGCAGCGCCTCGGCAGCGTGCTCGGCGTTCGCCGGAACCTTGTGCACCAGGATGAAGGTGGCGGCGGTGATCGGCCAGGAGTCAGCGCCCGGCTCGTTCGTCAGCACCACGGCGAAGCCGGGGACGCTGTTCCAGTCGGCGTTGGAGGCGGCAGCCTGGAAGGTCTTGGTGACCGGCTCGACAACCTTGCCGTCCTTGTTGACGAGCTTGGTGTGCGAGAGCTTGTTCTGCTTGGCGTAGGCA